>CAXSFE010000022.1:0-36244 GCA_964236585.1 uncultured Acetobacteraceae bacterium | reverse complement strand
CAGCGGCCGCCCGCCCGACGCGGGCACCACGGCGCGAAAGCCCGCGGCGCGCAGCACGCGCACGGCCGCGCGCAGGTTCTCCGGCTCGAAGTACCGGTTGAACGTGTCGGCGAGCAGCAGCACGTCGCCGCGCGGGGCCGGCGCTCCCTCGGCCTCCGCGTCGCGGAACGGCCGGCGCGTCCACGCCGGCAGCGGCCGCGACGCCGCGATCCCCGCCACGCGCTCGCCCAGCCGGCGCAGCGCCGGCACGCGGTTGCGCAGGTTCGCCAGCGGCGCCATCCGCGCGGCCCAGGGCGCGTAGCGCGGCATCTCGGCGACCAGCCGCTCGCGCAGCCCGATGCCGTGGGTGGCGGCGCGCGCGGCCAGGTGCTCGATCTTCATGCGCGCCATGTCGACCCCGGTGGGGCACTCGCGCTTGCACGCCTTGCACGACACGCAGAGCTTCATCGCCGCCGCGACCTCGTCGGACGCCAGCCCCTCTGCGCCGAGCTGCCCCGTGAGCGCAAGGCGCAGCGTGTTGGCGCGCCCTCGCGTCGCGTCGATCTCGTTTCGCGTGACGCGATAGCTCGGGCACATCACGCCGACGCTGAACTTGCGGCAGGTCCCGTTGTTGTTGCACATCTCGACCGCGCCGAGCAGCCCGCCCTGCGGCCCCGGCCACGCCGACCAGTCCAGTTCCGGAACGACCGCGTCGTCCGCCGCATACCCCGGCCCGTAGCGGAACAGCGCGCGATCGTCCATGCGCGGCGCCCGCACCACGCGGTTCGGGTTCAGCACGCCGTCCGGGTCGAACGCATCCTTGACCGCCTCGAACGCGCGCACGATCCGCGCCCCGAACATCGGCTCGTGGAACTCCGAGCGCACGATGCCGTCGCCGTGCTCGCCGCTGTGCGACCCCTTGTACTCCCGAACGAGGGCGAAACATTCCTCCGCGACCGCGCGCATGGTGGCGACGTCGCCCGCGTCCTTCATGTTCAGCACCGGCCGCACGTGCAGGCACCCCACGGAGGCGTGCGCGTACCACGTCCCCTTCGTGCCGTGCCGCTCGAACACGTCGTTCAGCCGCTCCGTGTAGTCGGCGAGGTCGTCGAGCCCCACCGCGCAGTCCTCGATGAACGAGACCGGCTTCCCGTCCCCCTTCATCGACATCATGATGTTCAGCCCCGCCTCGCGCACCTCCGCCACCCGCGCCTGGAACGCCGGGTCGGTGACGCGCACCACCGCGCCGGGATGCCCGAGGTCCGCCATCGCCTCGTCCAGCCGCCCGAGCTGCCGCAGCAGCGCCGCGTCGTCGTCCCCATGGAACTCCACGATCAGCAGGCTGTCCGGCTCGCCCCGCACGATCGCGTCGATCGTCGCCCGGTAGATCGCGATCTGCCGCCCGAGGTCGATCATGGTCCTGTCGACCAGCTCCACCGCTTCCGGGTCGAGCCGCACCAGGTGGCGCGACGCCTCCATCGCGGCGCGGAACGTCGGGAACTGGCAGATGCCCAGCACCTTGCGCGGCTTGATGGGCACGAGCTGCAGGTCCAGCGCCGCCGACAGCGCCAGCGTCCCCTCCGACCCCACGAGCAGCCGCGCCAGGTTGTCGCGCCGCTCCGCCTGCGCCGCCGGCGTGAGCAGCTCGAGGTTGTAGCCGCCCACCCGCCGGAGCTGCGTCGGGAACCGCGCCGCGATCTCCGCCGCCTCCGCGCGCCCGACCGCGCGCAGCCGCGCGACCAGCGCCGCCAGCGCCGGGTCGTGGGCAGCGGCATCGCGAAACGCCCCATCGCCCGCACCGTGCAGCGCCGGCCCCGCGAGGCTCCCCGCCACGGCGCTGTCCGGGTGCAGCGTGCCCCGCATGTCCGCCCCCTGCGCCTCGCGCCCGCGCGCCGCCGGCCCCGCGCCACCGCCCGCCTCCCCGAACCGGTGCCGCGACCCGTCCGCCAGGATCGCGTCGATCCCCGCCACGTTGTCCGCCATCAGCCCGTAGCGGATCGACTTCGACCCGCACGAGTTGTTGCCCGCCATCCCCCCGATCGTGCACCGCGCCTGCGTCGACGGATCCACCGGGAAGAACAGCCCGTGCGCCTTCAGCGCCTCGTTGAGGTGCGCCAGCACGATCCCCGGCTCCACCGTCACCCGCCCCGCCCCCACGTCCAGGTGCAGCACCCGCCGCATGTGCCGCGAGCAGTCCAGCACCAGCGCCCGGTTCACCGTCTGCCCGCACTGGCTCGTCCCCCCGCCGCGCGCCAGGACCGGCACCCCGTGCTCGCGCGCGATCGACAGCGCCGCCGCCATGTCGTCCGCGTCGCGCGGCACCACCACGCCCACCGGCTCCACCTGGTAGATCGACGCGTCCGTCGCATACCGCCCCCGGTCGCCCGCCCCGAACAGCACCTCGCCGCGCAGCTCGCGCCGCAGCCGGGCCGCGAGGCGGGGATCGCCGAGAGGGGAGGGCGGACGCGGGGGGGAATGTCCCAAGGGGCGTGGCTTTCGGAAGAAGGAAGGCTGGGCTCTGCCCAGACCCGCCAGGGGCGAGCCGCCCCTGGACCGGCCTTACTTAAGGGGTGGTTTCCAAAGGCCCAGCCTTTGGCGGAGTCCAGAGGCAGAGCCTCTGGCCTTACTGCGCCGCCCTCGCGTACGCCGCCACGCTTTCCTCCTCGAACCGCAGGTCCGGCCGCATCCGGAATGCGACCGCCGTGCCCGCCGCCATCAGCCCGATGGTGCCCACGAACGGCAGCGTCCAGTTGCCGGTCGCGTCGATCACCACCCCGAACACCTGCGGCGACAGGATCGCCGCCAGCGCCGAGCCCGAGTTCATCAGCCCGCTCGCCGTGCCCGAGAACGCCGGCGCGATGTCGAGCGGCATCGCCCACATCGGCCCGATCGTCAGCTCCGCGAAGAAGAACGCCGCCCCCAGCGACAGCGCCGCCTCCACCGGGTCGTGGACGAACAGGATCGGGATCGACGACAGCATCGAGCCGGCCAGGCCGAGGATCACCAGATTGCGCCGCGCCTTGATCAGGCTGCCGGTGCGCCGGAGCACGGCGTCGCTCGCGTAGCCGCCGAGCGCGTCGCCGACCACGCCGCCCACGTAGACCAGCGAGGAGAACAGCGCCGAGTTCTTCAGGTCGAGGTTGTAGGCGTGCTTCATGAACAGCGGGACCCAGCTCAGGAACGTCCACAGCGTCCAGCCGTAGCAGAAATACACGAACATCACCGGCGCCATCCGTCGCACCAGCGGCCCCCACGGGATCGCCCGCTTGCCGGCCCCGATGGCGCGGAACGCGGGCATGGCCGCCGCCTCGGCCGGGGTGACGCCGGCGTGCGTGCGCGGGTCGTCGCGGAAGTAGAACGCCCACGCCAGCGCCCAGGCGAGGCTGATCACCCCGATCACCACGAACGAGCCGCGCCAGGTCACCAGCGCGACCAGCGCCACGATCAGCGGCGGCGTCACCGCGTTGCCGAGCCGCGCGGAGGCATGGGTGATCCCCTGCGCGAAGCCCGACTTGCCGCCGGGCATCCACCCCGCCATGGCGCGCGTCGCCGTGGGGAAGGTGGCGCCCTCGCCGAGCCCGAGCAGCACGCGGGCCATCAGCAGCGTCGCCAGCCCGCCGACCAGCCCGGTCGCGATGGTCGCCACCGCCCACACCACGCCGCAGCCGGTGAGCACCCAGCGCGCGCCGAAGCGGTCGCCGAACCAGCCGCCGAGCACCTGGAACACGAGGTAGGGGTAGCCGAAGGCGGAGAACGCCACGCCGATCTGGGTGTTGCTCAGCCCCAGCTCCTCCTTGAAGGCGATGGCGGCGGTGCTGACGTTGACGCGGTCGACGTAGGTGATGAAGTACATCACGCACAGCAGCAGCAGCACGTTGCCGCTGGCGGTCGGGCGCGCGAGGCGCATGGACGTGGCTCCCAAGGCTTTTGCGGGACGCTGGCAGCGCAGGAGCAGGCAGGCAAGGCCAGGGGCTCTGCCCCTGGACCCCGCCAGGGCGAGCCGCCCTGGACCGGCCTCATTGAAGGGAAGGCGGTCCAGGGGGCCTCCCCCCTGGCGGAGTTTGAGGCAGAGCCTCAACCTTGCTTCCTTCGGGCAGGAGACACCGATGACCGACCGTCAGGGCCCCCTGGCCCGCTTCCGCGTGCTCGACCTCACCCGTGTCCGCGCCGGCCCGACCTGCGTGCGCCAGCTCGCCGACTGGGGCGCCGACGTGGTCAAGGTCGAGTCCCCCGACGGCGACGGCGGCATGGGCGGCGCACGCGAGGCGGGCGACTTCCAGAACCTGCACCGCAACAAGCGCTCCATCGCCATCGACCTGAAGGCGCCCGAAGGGCTGGCGGTGCTGCACCGCCTGGTCGCGGGCGCCGACGTCCTGGTGGAGAACTTCCGCCCCGACGTGAAGGACCGCCTGGGCATCGGCGTCGCGGCGATGCGCGCGCTCAACCCCCGCCTCGTCTACGCGAGCATCTCCGGCTTCGGCCAGGACGGCCCCTACGCGCGCCGCCCCGGCTTCGACCAGATCGCGCAGGGCCTGGGCGGGCTGATGTCGATCACCGGGCTGCCGGGGCAGGGGCCGGTGCGCGTGGGCATCCCGGTCGCGGACCTCACGGCCGGCCTGTTCTGCGCGCAGGGCATCCTGATCGCGCTGCTGGAGCGCGAGACCTCCGGCCTGGGCCAGTGGGTGCGCAGCGACCTGCTGTCCGCGCAGATCGCGATGCTCGACTTCCAGGCCGCGCGCTACCTGGTGGACGGCGAGGTCGCGGGCCAGGCCGGCAACAACCACCCGACGATCATCCCGACCGGCGTGTTCGCCACCGCCGACGGCCACATCAACATCGCCGCCGCCGGCGACCCGATCTACCGCCGCACCTGCGAGGCGCTCGGCGCCCCCGCCCTCGCCGACGACCCCCGCTTCGCCACGCACGGCGCGCGCTCGCGCAACCGCGACGCCCTGAACGCCGCGCTGGAGGCGGCGACGCGCACCCGCGGCTCGGCGGAGTGGGTGGAGCGCCTGAACGCGGCCGGCGTGCCCTGCGGCCCGATCAACGCGATCGACGCGGTGTTCGCCGACCCGCAGGTGCGCCACCTCGGCGTGGCCACGGAGGTGGGCGACACCGGCACGCGCCTGGTCGGCCAGGCGGTGGCTCTGGACCGCACGCCCTCCGCGCTGCGCACCCTCGCGCCCGGCCTGGGCGAGCACACGGACGCCGTCCTCGCCGAACTGGGCCTGGACGCCGACGCCGTCGCCGCCCTGCGCGCGAAGGGGGCGGTGCATTGACCGACGAGCTGCTGTTCGAGGTCCGCGACGCCGTCGCGCACGTCACCTTCAACCGCCCGCAGGCCCGCAACGCCCTGACCTTCGCGATGTACGAGCGCCTCGCCGAGGTCTGCGCCCAGGTCGACGCCGACCGCGGCGTGCGCGCGATGATCCTGACCGGCGCCGGCGGAAAAGCCTTCGCGGCGGGCACCGACATCGCGCAGTTCCGCGCCTTCGCCTCCGCCTCCGACGCGCTCGCCTACGAGGCCCGCATCGACCGCGTGCTCGGCGCCCTGGAGCGCTGCCGCGTGCCCACCATCGCCGCGGTCGAGGGTGCCTGCACCGGCGGCGGCTGCGCGATCGCCGCCGTCTGCGACCTGCGCATCGCGGCACAGGGCGCGCGCTTCGGCTTCCCCGTCGCCCGCACGCTGGGCAACTGCCTGTCCGTCTCCAGCCTGTCGCGCCTCTCCACGCTCATCGGCCCCGCGCGCGTCAAGGACATCGTCTTCACCGCCCGCCTGCTCGACGCCGACGAAGCCCTGGCCGCCGGCCTCGTCGGCGAGGTCCTGCCCGACGCGGCGGCACTGGCCGAACGCGCGGAGGCCCTGGCCGCGCTGGTGGCGTCGCACGCCCCCCTGACCCTGCACGCGACCAAGGAGGCCCTGCGCCGCCTGCGCGAGGACGGGCCCGGCGCGGACGGCTCCGACCTGGTGGCCCTGTGCTACACCAGCAACGACTTCCGCGAGGGGATGGAGGCGTTCCTGGCCAAGCGGCCGGCGCGTTGGACGGGACGGTAAGGAAGGTCGGGCTCTGCCCGAACCCGCCAGGGGCGAGCCGCCCCTGGACCGGCGTTATTCAGAGGCTGTCTCTGATCGGATTCAGAAGGACCGGGTTTGATGAAGAGCGGATGGTCCGCTTCGGAGTAGAATGCCAAGAAAGCGGACGCTCTCGGAACAGCGCATGTGGCCGGGAGCGGACTGTCCGCTCTGGAGCGGGTAGCGCGAGACGCGGATGCTTCAATCGCTCTCGCAGCCCGTTGGGGTCGTAGTGTCCGCCTTTTCTTCCACGGGATGAAAATCTCTGTCTGCAAGTCTCTGTCGACCCGGCTGGGTCGAGAATGCAGTGTTGACTTCCCCCGCCACGCACACCACAGCTGCTCCAACCTCGAACATTCGAGGACCAGGGGAAATCACGCCATGAACAATTCACGGCGCGGCCGCGTTCGACAATCCGTGAACACGACCATTGTCGCATTCCTGCTCGCGGCGGGAGCCGGCACGCTTCTCGTCCTCCCTGCCAACGCCGCCGAGAACTGGATCACCACCTGGGCCGCCAGCCCCGGCCCGCGCTGGACCGACGACCTGCCCGCTCCGTTCAACGTGCCCGACACGCTCGGCGACCAGACCGTCCGCCAGATCGCGCGTATCAGCGTCGGCGGCAACCAGGTCCGCGTGATCCTCTCCAACCAGTTCGGTAGCAAGCCGCTCACCATCGGAGCCGCGACGGTCGCGATCCCCACCAGCGGATCCGCGGTCGATCCGGCCACGATCAAGCCAGTGACCTGGAACGGCGAAGCCTCCGTGGTCATCCCGCCCGGCGCCCCGATGCTGAGCGATCCGATCAACTTGCCCGTCGAGCCGCTGGGATCGGTCGCCGTGAGCATCTATCTTCCCGCCAAGACCGGGCTCACTTCCGTGCACTGGGACGGACGCCAGACCGGCTTCATCTCGGCCACCGGCAACCAGACCGGCGACGCCGACTTCAAGCCGGCGGAAACCACCCAGTCGCGCCTGTTCCTGAGCGGCCTGATGGTCAACGCCAACCCGAACTCACAGGCCGTCGTGTTCTTGGCGGACTCCATCACCGATGGCTTCTGCTCGACCTCGGGCACCAACAACCGGTGGCCCGACCACGTCGCAGAACGCCTGCAGGCCGAAGGCCACCCCGACATCGCCGTTGTCAACGAAGCCTACTCCGGTGACCGCGTTCTCACCGACGGCATGGGAACCGACGCGCTGAGCCGCTTCGACATGGCGGTGTTGAGCCACCCACGCGTCCGCACGCTGGTGATGATGATGGGCATCAACGATATCGGCTGGCCGGGACCGCACTCCACGGTGCCGAACCAGCCGGAACCAACCGCCGCCGACATCGAGGCAGGCTACGCGCAGCTCATCACCCGCGCCCACCTGCACGGTATCCGCTACGTGGCGGCGACCCTGACGCCCTTCATCGACACCTTCTCCGGTACTCCGGGCTACGGCTACTACACTCCGGCCAAGGAAGAAATCAGGCAGGAGGTAAACGCCTGGATCCGCAAAGCCCCCGTCGACGGCCTGATCGACTTCGACAAGCTGCTGGACGACCCGGCCCGGCCGGGCCACCTACTGGCCGCCGACGATTGCGGCGATCATCTGCATCCGAACGACGCCGGGTATCAGATGATGGCGAAGTCGGTGGATCTCGGCCTGCTGACGGCTCCGGCGCGCTGAGAGGCAAGGCTGGGGGGCTGCTCCGAACCCGCCGGGGGCGGCGCCCCCGGGCCGCGGACGTCGGGGAAGCGTGTGGTGCAGGATCCTCGCAGAAGCGGTCTGGTGCATGCGCTCATGCAGGGTCGTGACGGCATCCTCTGACCATTGACCGGCAAGCCGCTGGCCCTCCCTGCGTTGTCCGCTCCGGAGGCGTCGTGGAGGGTGGCTGAGCGTCCGACTTGAAGCGCACAGCTGTCAGGACGGCCGTATGACGAACGTCCGCTTCCAGGCGTAACCCTCAGCCTCCTGGATGGCCGACATGGGTCGAAAGCGGCCATTGCGGCGTCGACCAGAGACAGGCTCTTAGCAAGTGGTTTCCAAAGGCTTGCCTTTGGCGGAGTTTGAGGCAGAGCCTCAACCTTCCTTCCCTGGGAGACCCGCATGGACGGCCCTGCGCGCGTGGGCAAAACCACGGTCCTCGACCGCCGGCTCGCCGCGATGCTGGGCCTGGGCTTCAGCTCCGGCATCCCGTTCCTTCTGGTCTACGTGACGCAGTCCGCCTGGCTGTCGGACGCCAAGGTCCCGATCGCGACGCTCGGCCTGCTGAGCGAGCTGACCCTGGCCTACAAGTTCAAGTTCGTCTGGGCGCCGTTCCTGGACCGCTACGACGCCCCCCTGCTCGGCCGCCTGCTCGGCCGCAGGCGCGGCTGGATCGTGGCCTCCCAGCTCAGCGTGGCGCTCGCCCTGGCCGGCGTGGCGTTCGGCGACCCCGCGCACTGGCTGGCGTGGACGGTCGTGTTCTCGCTGGCCCTCGGCTTCGCGGGCGCGACCCAGGACGTGGTGATCGACGGCTGGCGCATCGCCTCCGCCTCGCCCGAGCGCCAGGCCCTGATGTCCACCTGGGCGGAGATCGGCTGGCGCGTCGGCAACCTCGCGGCCGGCGCCGGCGCGCTGCTCCTCGCCGACCGCGTGGGCTGGCGGGCCGCCTACCTGTGCATGGCCGCGCTGATGGCGCCGGGCATGGCAGCCGCCCTGCTGGCGCCCGAGCCGGAGTCCGACCGCACGCGCCCGCCGGCCACCCGCGTGACCCTGGCCGAGACGGTGGTGGCGCCGATCCGCGACCTGATGCGCCGCCTGGGCCCGCTGGCGATCCCGGTGCTGCTGATGGTCGCCGGCTTCCGCATGCCCGGCTACGTGTCGAACGCGATGGCCGTGCCGCTGTTCAAGAGCCTGCACTACTCCAACACCGACATCGCCACCGTCACCAAGCTGTTCGGCTTCGGCGTGGCGCTGTGCGGCACCTTCCTCGCGAGCTGGGTGGTCCCGCGCCTGGGCATCATGGCCAGCCTGCTGGCCGGCACCGTGTTCGGCTCCGCCTCGCACCTGAGCCTGGCCTGGCTCGCGGCCCACGGCGACCACGCGGGCCACGAGTTCTGGCTGTTCGCGCTCGCCGTCAGCGTCGACAGCTTCGCCTACGCCTTCGCCTCGATCGTGCTCATCACCTACATGTCCTCGCTCACTACGACCGGCTACGCGGCGAGCCAGTACGCGCTGCTGACCTCGCTGTGCGCCCTGCCGGGCAGCCTGGTCGCAGGCAGCTCCGGCCTGCTGATCGGGCGCCTGGGCTTCGAGTGGTTCTTCGTCGCCACCTCGCTGATCGGCGTCCCGGTGGCGCTGCTGTGCTGGTACGTGATGCACCTGCACCGCGGGGTGCCTGGCGAAGGAAGGCCAGGGGCTCTGCCCCTGGACCCCGCCAAAGGCTAGCCTTTGGAATCCAATACTTAAGTAAGGCCGGTCCAGGGGGGCTCCCCCTGGCGGGGTCCAGGGGCAGAGCCCCTGGCCTTTACTTCAGGTGCTGGGCCAGCAACTTGTTCATCTCGAACATGGTGGCCTCGTCCTTGCCGAACACGCGGCGCAGCGTGTCGTCGGCGACGATGACGCGCCCGTCCTTCGGGCTCTGCAGCTTGTGGGCCTTGATGTAGACCCAGACCTTGCTGACGACCTCGCCGCGCGGCATCGCGCCCTCGCCGACGATCGCGGCCAGCTCCTTGGACGGCTGCAGCGGCTGCTGCAGGGCGTTCGGCTTGGCGCCGTCCTTGGGCTTGTCGACCTTGGCGCCCTTCACCGGGGCCGCCTTGGCGGCCGGCTTGGCGGTGTCGGCCTTGGGGGCGGCCGCCTTGGGGGTCGCAGCCTTGGCGGCCGGGGCTTTCGGGGCCGCGGCCTTGGGGGCGGCAGCCTTGGGTGTCGTCGGCGACTTCGTCATGCAATTGCCTCAGGGCTGGTCGCGTTTCAGGTGGACGGTCCCTCTGGAACCGTGTGCGGGTTGGCCCGCCGGCGTGGTCCTGCCCGCGTGGTCCTGGCAGAGGGCCGGTCGCGACCCGGCCTGACGGGCGCAACGTCGCCCGGGGTGCCGCGTCGCCCGGCCCCGCGCCAGGCGCAACGTTTCCCCACGGGTGTCTCCCAACTGTCACAGCCGGTCCGGACGGGCCGATCCGCCCCTGCCGGTGTGCCAGAAGCGTGTCCCGGCAACAACCCGCCGTTGCAGTCGCGCCGGCCTGTCCCACGGCGCGGGCGGGCCGGACGGGACGCCGCGCGGGCGGTGGTGGCGCGGCCGGGTGGCCGCAGGGGACGCGCCGATCCCGGGTTGCGCAAGATGCGCGCAGTAGAACCGGCGGTGCCGGACCGGGAACGTCTTGTGCCGCTTGTAATCCCGGGTGCTGCCTACCTATGCTGGCAGTCCTGCGCGTCGTGCCTGCACCATTGTTCGCATCGGATCATTCATGTCAGCTGCCACCGGCCAGTCCTCCATTCTGGGGTTTGCCGCCAGGATCGTGTCCGCCCACGTCGCCAACAATGCCGTGCAGGCCGGCGACCTGCCCGACCTGATCCAGAAGGTCTACCGGGCCCTGACGACGCTGGGCGCGGCCCCGTTGCCCGAAGACAAGCCCGAGCCGGCCGTCCCGGTGCGCAAGTCGGTATTTCCCGATTACATCGTCTGTCTCGAGGACGGCAAGAAGCTGAAGATGCTCAAGCGCCACCTGCAGACCTCCTACGGCCTGACGCCGGACGCCTACCGCGCGCGCTGGAGCCTGCCCTCGAACTACCCGATGGTGGCGCCCTCCTACGCCGAGCGCCGCTCCGCCCTGGCCAAGTCGATCGGTCTCGGCCGCAAGCCGGCGGAGCGCAGCGCCCCCGAGTCGGCCGAAGCCAAGCCGGCCGACGCCAAGCTGGACGACGCCAAGCCCGCCCGCCGCGGCCGCAAGCCCGCAGCGCCTGCGGCCGCCGCCCGCTAGCGCACCGGCCGCGTGCGGCACGATTGGCTGACACGTGGCCGTGGTCAGGCAGGAAAGGCCAGGGGCTCTGCCCCTGGACCCCGCCAAAGGCCGAGCCTTTGGAAACCTTTCCTTAAATGAGGCCGGTCCAGGGGCGGCTCGCCCCTGGCGGGTCTGGGCAGAGCCCAGCCTTCCTGGCTTGCCGCCCGCCGCCCTCACTGCGTGGCAACCGCCCCCGGCTGCCACCCTGCCAGCCCCGCGCGCCAGAACACGAAGCTGTACATGTCCGCCGCCAGCGAGTCGGTCTGGCTCCGGGTCGAGCCGATGCCGTGCCCGCCCTCGCGGTCGATGCGCAGCAGCACCGGGTTCGTCGTGCCCGACGCCTGCAGCGCCGCCGCCAGCTTCGCCGGCTCCCACGGCGAGACGCGCGGGTCGTTCAGCCCGGTGGTGATCAGCATCGCCGGATACTTCGTGCCCGCGACGATGTGCTGCAGCGTGTCCATCTCGAACAGGTTGCGGAACCCCGCCTCCGTGGTGACGCTGCCGAACTCGGGGATGTTGGACGGCCCGTTCGGCGAGAACTCCGAGCGCAGCGGGTTGGCCACCGGCACCGAGTCGATCACGCCCGCGAACAGGTCCGGCCGCTCCGTCGCGGCGCGCCCCATGGTGATGCCCCCCGCCGAGCCGCCGAAGATGAACAGCTTGTCCGGCGTGGTGATGCCGCGCGCCACCAGGTCCTGCCCGCAGGCGATCAGGTCGCGCCAGGTGTTGGGCTTCTGCGCGTCCTTGCCGCCGAGCCGCCACGCGTCGCCCAGCTCGCCGCCGCCGCGCACGTGGCACGACGCGTAGCTCCCGCCCTCGCGCAGGAACCCCACGGCGCGCGGGGAGAAGTCCGCGAGCTGCGAGATGCCGTACGACCCGTACGCCTGCACCAGCGTGACCTGCGGCCCCTGCGCCGACTTCGGCTGCACCAGCGACAGCGGCACCATCGCGCCGTCCGCCGCCTTCGCGTCCAGGTCCTGCACGACGTACTCCGACGGCTCCAGCGCCGGCCGCGGCGTCAGCGCGAGGTCGCGGAACGTCCCGGCCTGCGGGTCGTAGGCGAACTCGGCCGGCGCCACGACCCAGCTCCCCAGCTCGACCGAGACCCCCGGCGCGCGCGGGTCGGTGAACGCGGACTCGACGTGACCGCGCAGCGGCAGCGCCACCTCCTGCGCCTCGCTCGATCCCGCCGGGATGCGCAGCAGCTGCGAGTACGCGCCGGTGCGGGTCAGCACGTACAGCGCGTCCGACGCGGCGTGGATCGAGTCGACCACCCGGTCCGCCCGCGCCGGCACCAGCACGGCCGCCGCGGACAGCGGCTGCCCGGCCTTGAGCGACAGCACCTGGAAGGTCGGCGCGCCCTTGTGCGAGAGCAGGAAGACGTCGTCGCCGCGCATCTCGACGTCGTTGACCTGGTCCTCGCGCACCAGGAACGGCGTCCACGCGACCTGCGGGTCGTCGACCTGCGCCGCCGGCGCCAGCCAGGCCGCCAGCTCGTTCTGCACGCCGTTGATGTTGAGCGCCACGGCCATCGGCGCCCCCGGCACGATCTGCAGGCTCGGCTGCTCCACCGCGGAGAACGCCGGCCCGTGCCCGACGGTGGAGCCCAGCACCGGGACCAGCGCCCCGTGCAGGTCCCAGCGCTGCACCGTGGTGTCCTTGTACTTCTCGATGTCGGACTCCCCCGCCGCGAGCTGCTTGAGGCGCACGAAGTACAGCGTGGCGCTGTCGGCACTCCAGGTGCTGGCGCCGTACTCCGCCCGGTCGAGCGGCCCCGCGACCCGCGCCCCCGTCGCCGCGTCGTACACCGAGATCGCCGCGTCCTCGGAGCCGCCCGCGGACACGCCGACCGCGACCTTCGAGCCGTCCGGCGCGGGCAGGATGTAGTTGATCGCCAAGGGCTGGCCGCCCGCCTCCGCGCGCAGCGCCGCCACGTCGACCAGCGTGCGCCGCCCCGTCCGGTCCTCGACCTTGAGGTCGAAGTTGTCCGAGCCCGGGGCACGCTCCTCGTAGAACGCGCGGCCGCCGTAGCGGGCATACTCCTGCACGAAGCCGAAGCTCGCGGTGAAGTCGGCGACGCGCTGCGCCAGGGCCGCGCGCGAGGGGATGCTGTCCAGGATCGCCCGCGTGCGGTCCCCCTGCGCGCCCATCCACGCGAGCGTCGCCGGGTCGAGCGCCTCCATGCCGCGGTAGCGGTCGGTCACGCTGCGCCCCCACAGCGTCTCCGTGACCGGCGACGGCGCGATCGCCGGCGGCGGCGCCTCCGCCGCCCGCGCGGAGCCGAAGGCGAGGCACCCGAGGACGAGGCCGTGGACCGCTGCGCGCATGGTGTCGTGTCCTGTCGAGGCAAGAGCTGCGCGAAGAGTAGGGAAGCCAGGGGAGGAAGCAAGGTCGGGGCTCTGCCCCGAACCCCGCCAAGGGAAGCCCCTTGGATGGCTTCCCTTAAGTCAAGGGATCAAAGGGCCTCCGGCCCTTTGCGGGTTCGGGCAGAGCCCGACCTTGCTTCCTGCTGACACGCCCGCCCGCATCTGCTACGGCCGGCGCGAAACGCCCCCGGGTCCCGGGCCGGCGCCAAGCGAGGATCGGACCTGCCGGATGGGATGCGCCTGCGACGGCCCCGCGGCCGTTCGTCCTTGATCATCTCCCGCTACCTGGTCCGCGCGCTGAGCCGGCCGCTGCTGGCCACGCTGGGCATCCTCGTCGCCCTGTTCGCGAGCTACAGCGCCGGCGCCTTCCTGGCCGACGCCGTGGCCGGGCTGCTGCCGCTCGACGCGGTGGCCGCCCTGATCGGGCTCAAGGTGCTGATCTCGCTGGAGGTGCTGATCCCGGCGTCGCTCTACATCTCCGTGATGCTGTCCTTCGCCAAGCTCTACGGCGAGTCCGAGTTCGTCGCGATGTTCGCGCTGCGCATGACGCCGGCGACCATGACCCGCGCGGTGCTGATGCTGTCGGGCTGCCTCGCGCTGGCCGTCGCCGGGCTGTCGCTGGTGGTGCGGCCCTGGGCGTACCAGCGCCTGCACGCGATGACCGACCAGGCGGCGGCGCTGCTCGACGTGGACGCGATGGCGGCGGGCTCGTTCTACGTCGGCCAGGGGGGCGCCCGGGTGATCTACCTCGGCGCCCGCGACGGCGAGGGCTCGCCGGCGCGCGACGTGTTCATCCGCGTCCGCCACCACGACCGCACGGAGATCATCTCCGCGCGCGGCGCCGACGCGGTGCCGCGGCCGGAGGCGGCGGGCGGCCCGGAGGTCTACCTGCGCGACGCCCACGTCTACGAGCTCGACCGCGACGACGGCCGGCCCGACGAGGCGCTGGAGTCGCAGGGCATCGTCGTCAACCCGGGCGTGCACGACCCCGACCCGCCCGGCTACAGCGCGGTGGCCGCCAGCACCGCGCACCTGATCCGCTCCGGCACGCCGGAGGACATCGCCGAGCTGCAGTGGCGCCTGTCGACGCCGCTGTCGACGCTGCTGCTCGGCCTGATGGGCATCCCGCTCAGCCGCACCCGGCCCAGGCAGGGGCGCGGCTCCAAGCTCGGCGTCGCCTTCTTCGTCTACTTCGGCTACTACCTGCTGTGCACCTCGGCGCGCACCTGGGTCCAGCACGGCGCGATCGGCCGCTTCCCCGGCATCTGGTGGGCGCCGCTCCTGCTCGGCCTGTTCCTGCTCGCCACCGTGTACCGCCCGGGCTTCGGCCTCGCCGGGCGGCGCGGCGGCCGGTGACGCCCGAAGCCCTGCCGCGCCAGGCCCCGTCGCGCCCAACCTCGCCGCGCCCGACCCTGCCGCACCCGACCCCGCCGCGCCAGACCCTGTCGCGCCCGTCCCCCCCGGGCACGGCACCTCTCCCCGCATCCCGCGCCGCAGGCCATGTCCGCGCTGCTTAGCCGCACCATCGAGGCGGCGGCGCTCCGCTCGTTCGTCGCGGTGGCCGCCGCGCTGACCGGGCTGTTCAGCCTGCTGGAGTTCGTCGAGCAGCTCGCCTCCGTCGGCCAGGGCGGCTACCGGGTCGGCGACGCGCTGGCCTACGTGCTGCTCACCGCGCCCGGCCGGATGCTCCAGGTCATGCCCGTCTCGATGCTGCTCGCCGCCCTGCTCTCGCTCGGCGCGCTCGCCCGGACCTCGGAGCTGACCGCCATGCTGAGCCTCGGCATCTCCGAGCGCCGGATCGTGGCCACCGTGCTCCGCCTCATGGTGCCGATCATCGCCGTGCTGCTGCTGCTCGCCGAGCTGGTGATCCCCCCGGCCCAGCAGATGGCGCAGGACCGCCGCAGCGACGCCATGGGCCCCGGCCTCGCCCGCGGCACCGACGGCGTCTGGGCGCACGACGGGCGCGAGTACCTCAACGTGGCGCAGTTCGAACACGGCACCGTCCCCGTCGGCATCGACATCTACAGCTTCGAGCCCGACGGCAGCCTCGCCAGCCTGGTCCACGCAGCGAGCGGCGAGATCGGCCCCGACGGCACCTGGGCGCTGAGCGACGTCACCCGCCGCACCGTGGAGGACGCCCAGGTCCGGACCGAGCACCTCGCCCGCCTCGACTGGCGCTCCTTCGTCCCGCCCGGCCAGCTCGGCTTCCTGACCCTGCCGCCCGACAGCCTCGCCCCCTCCGCCCTCGTCCGCCACATCCGCGCGCTCCGCAAGGCCCACCAGACCGCCACCCGCTTCGAGCGCGCCCTGTGGACCCGCGCCGCGATCCCGGTGTCGATGGTCGCGATGGTGGTGATCGCCGCCCCCCTGGTGTTCGGCTCCCAGCGCCAGCAGGGCAACGGCCAGAGGCTCGCGCGCGGCGTGGCCCTGGGGATCGTGTTCTCCCTGGTCCAGCAGATCATGGGCCGCCTCGGCGAGCTGCTCTCCGTCGGGCCCGCCGTCACCGCCCTGGCCCCGCCGCTGCTGCTGCTGGCGCTCGCGGTCGCCCTGCTGCCGGCGGGCGGGCCGCGGGCGTCGTAGGCAAGCAAGCCTGGGCTCTCCCTCCGCTGGCCGTTCCAATGGCCCAGGCGGGCCATCGGAACCTTTGGCCAGCTACGCCCAGACCCGCAAAGGGTCCGAGGACCCTTTGATCCCATGACTTGCCGCCTGTCCCTGATCGAGACCGGACCGGCCGGTTCCGGCTCCAGGCAGACCTTCGCGACGGGGCGCTGGTCGGGGCACGCGACGCAGGCCGGGTGCTGCAGGCGGTCCGCGCCTTCTGCCTGACGCCCCTCCCGATCACACTGCCGTCACCGGAATTGCATGATCTGTATGCGCCGCCGCCAGGGTCCTCTAAGGAATGGCCGCTCCACCCCGGCTGAGTAGGAGACTTCCATGGCCAAGACACCTGGTCCGCCCAAGGCGAAAGCGGACGCACCGGCGCAGTTCGACATGAACAGCCGCGAGCGGAAAGGCGGTGGCAAGGGGGGTCGCGGTGGCCCGGGCCGCGGCCGTGACGAGAAGCGGCCGCCCAGCCAGATCATCAGCCTGCCCCCCACGTCCGTCGATCGGGGCGAGGGCTGGGTCATCCAGAAGCTCGCCAAGGTCGACCAGGCGTCCCACGCCGCCGTGGGTGCGGAGTACCACTTGGTTTTCGAGGGCCACGACCCGCTGGTGTTCGGCTTTCTGAGCGCCGCCCGGGACCGTGCCAAGGAGCCCCCGCCGGAGACTGCAAAGGTCTCGGAGGTCGCGGCCGACCCAGTCGAGGATACGACCGTGCCGGAAGCGCCAGCTGCGGAAGCGTAGGCAGGCGCTGCTCGGCTTGGAAAATTCTGGCCGGGAGCAGACTAGCAGCCATGGAGCGGTTAGCGGTGGAGAGCAGACACTCGCTCTCCCTTGCTGACCGGCTGCTCTCGACCTTAAGCAGACCTGCGCACCGTGGCTCAGGGCTTTGAACCTGACGCCTTATATTGAGCAAGCCACAATGCGATCTGTTCGGCGCAGGCCTCCGCAGCAAGTTGAGTATTGTCGACTGTCAATCGTGCGGTAGCCCCTTTGTCGAATAGGGCGCGTTCTGCTATGACGGCTCTCAAAGAAAGAACATCTTGAGATTTGCGGAAGGAACTTCGATCCTTTGAGATGATGCGCCTTTCGAGCTCCCGCGGATCACAGGCCAAGGTAACCGCAAATAATCCACATCGACGAACGCGAGCAAGCTCGACAATCGCACGCCAGTTTTCCTCGGGGAAACCGCTGCCGCCGCGGATGATCACGTTGGTAAGGATCACCGGCACCTCGGGTGCGAGAAGCGCTAAGCGTCCAAAAGTCGCGGTTCTGATGGAGCGAACGGCTTCATAAAATTGAGTGGTCTGTCGATCCGAAATCGCCTCAGCAAGGTCAAGTATAGCGTGATTGATAATGAGGCGTGCGCCGATCAGGGCAGCCAAGTGTCTGCCGACCGTGAGTTTCCCGGCTGCTGGCCAGCCATTCAAATTGATGAGCATTGCTGAGTAGCTTTAGCACGTCCGGGTTGATGGACCGCTGAATCATCCAATCGCTCTGGTCGGGAAGGACCGCTTCCCACCAAATCCGGTCATTCCGGTATCGATCAAAAAATCTTTTAGGGAGGGCGATCCAAGGGCCCAGCCCTTGGCGGAGTTTGAGGCAGAGCCTCAACCTTCCTTCGCGTCCCCCAGCCCCGCGAAGAACCGCCGGTACCGCCCCCCCTGCCGCGCGAGCAGCACGCCCAGCACCGCGCTCCCCCCCACGATCTCGATGCCGAAGTACCAAACCGGCACCCCCGCCAGCGCGAACGCGAACAGCCCCAGCGTGCGCGCATTGGCCGACAGCACGCACCACCGCCGCACCGGCCCCGCGAACATCGCGCGATACCTCTGCCGGATCGCCGGCGCCCCCGCGCTCGACGCGTCCAGCGCGTCGGCAATCCTGCGCCGGTCGGGCGCGCTGACGCCGCCGCCGACCGCCTGCACGCGCGCATACGCCCCCTGCAGCCGCGCGGCGACGCCCCCGCCCGGCGCCGGCGCGACGACCTCGGCCGACCGGCGCCCCCACCCCCAGAACAGGTAGTCCTGCCGCTGCGCCTCGTACAGCGCCGCCTGCACCGCATGGCACGCGCCCGCAAGCGCTGCGACCCCCCACACCCACGCGCCCCGTTCCGCCGCCAGCGCGGACGCCAGCCCGACGTAGACCGCCGCGAAGGTGACGTAGTCGCACGCCCCGTCGAGCACCTTGCCCGTGGCCGACTGCCGGTGCGTCAGCCGCGCGAGCTGCCCGTCCGCCCCGTCCAGCACGTGCCACGCCAGCATCAGCCCGAACCCCCCCGCCACGCGCCAGGCCTCGTGCCAGCCGTGGTACGCGACCCCCGCCGCCACGCCGCACGCCATCCCCGCCAGCGACACGGCGTTGGGCGCGACGCCCGCCGCCGCCAGCGCGAGGGTGAGCCGGTTCGACACCGGATGGACGAACCACAGGTTGGTGGGATCCTCGATCTCGGACAGCCGCCTTACCGGCTCCGCGGCCTCCACGCCCGCGGCAGGCCCCTCGGTCACAGCCGCCCCTCGGCCATCAGCCGCTCCGCCCGCGCGTACGCCGCCTGGTCGTCGACGTCGATCCACAGCCTCCCGCCGACGTCGTGCGCCCGCGCCCGCCCCAGCCCCGCGAGCACGGTCATCGCCCCGGAGATGCTGTCGTCGCCCCCCGCCTGGCTCGCCTCGAGCGCCTCGAACATCGCCGGCGTGCACAGGAACACCCCGGTGTCGAACGCATTGTAGTCCGCGATCCGCTTGCCGATCCGCTCGATCAGCCCGCCCGCGCAGCGCACCCGCGTGCAGTCCTCCGGGTCGTTGTTCGGGCTCTCGACGTCATGGTCGACCGCCAGCGTGACCGTCCCCGGCACCGCGGGCGCGTCCATCAGGCCGCGCAGGATCGCCGGGTCGACGATGTGGTCGCACATCGCGAGCAGGAACGGCGCGTCGAGCAGCGGCCGCGCCTTGAGCACGGACACGCCGTTGGCGCGCTGCCACTCGTCGTTGGCGACGTGCTCGATCCGCGCCCCGGTCCGCGCCGCGACCCCCCCGAGCGCCGCGCGCAGTTCCTCGCCGCGGTGCCCGTTGACGACCACGAACCCGTCCACCCCCGCCCGCCGCGCCCGGGCGACCACGTGCTCGATCAGCGGCGCGCCGCGCAGCGGCACCAGCGGCTTGAGCTCCGGATGCTCCCGCAGCCTGGCGCCCTGGCCGGCTGCGACGATGAGGCACTTCATGGGCGCAAAACCTTCGGACAGGGAGCGGCTGCGAGTCGAGCCGGTGTGTGCACCTTTCGCGCCGCCCCGTCAGCCCGCAGCGGCGCCTCGCCGATGCCGCAGCGGCATGGCGCCACGAGCCCATGCGAACGGCACGACCCAGGGCAGGCAAGGCCAGGGGGTCTGCCCCTGGACCCCGCCAAGGGCTGGGCCCTTGGATCGCCCTCTCTTAAGCAAGGCCGGTCCAGGGGCGGCTCGCCCCTGGCGGGTCTGGGCAGCGCCCAGCCTTGCTTGCCTGCAGGCCGCGCCCGACGCGGGGGAGGGCAGGGGCCCGCCGCGCCCCCATCTGTGCGGCAGGGCGCCCCGCCCGGAGCCAGGGAGACGTGCCATGGAGGATGTCTGGGCCTACCCCCGCCCGCCGGCGCTGCAGCCCGTGGCGCTGCCGCTGCGCATCGTGTTCGCCGGCCGCACCATCGCCGAGACCTCCGCCGCCTTCCGCGTGCTGGAAACCTCGCACCCCCCCGTCTACTACCTGCCGCCCGACGCCTTCTCCGGCTGCACCCTGGAGCCTGCCTCCGGCCGCTCCCTGTGCGAGTGGAAGGGCGCGGCGCAATACTGGACAATCCGCGCCGGCGGCCGCGTCGCCGAGCGCTGCGCCTGGAGCTACCCCGCCCCCACGCCCGCCTTCGCCCCGCTGCGCGACCACCTCGCCGTCTACGCCGGCGCCATGGACGCCTGCTTCGTCGGCGACGAGGCCGTGACGCCGCAGCCCGGCGGGTTCTACGGCGGCTGGGTCACCCGCGACCTGAAGGGTCCATTCAAGGGCGGGCCGGGGACGATGGGCTGGTAGGCAAGGTTGAGGCTCTGCCTCAAACTCCGCCAAGGGCTGGGCCCTTGGATCGCCTTCCCTAGGTCAAGGGATCAAAGGGTCCTCGGACCCTTTGCGGGTCCAGGGCAGAGCCCTGGCCTTCCTCCTTCTACGCCAGCGCCTCGACCGCCGCCCGCACCAGCACCCCGTCCGCCCTGCGCAGCCCGTCCAGCACCGTGAAGTGGTCCGCCCCCGCCACCGGCACCAGCGCCCCCGCCAGGTGCGCCTCCGAGCGCAGCCCGTGCAGGTGCCGGCTGTCGTGCGCCAGCGCCGCCAGCTCGCGCGTGCCATACGCGATTGCCAGCGTCTTCGCGACCGGCGCCAGCCGCAGCGGCGACAGCGCCGCCACCTCCACGTCGTCCAGCCGCAGCGCGTCGTTGACCGCCGTGTCGCGCAGCGGCCCCAGCTCGTACACCCCCGAGATCGCCAGCCCCGCCGCCACCCTGGCGTGCCCCAGCGCCATCACGGCCAGGTGCGCCCCCGCCGACCACCCCGACAGCACCACCGGCCCGCCCACCCCGTGCTCTTCCCCGTGCGCCGCCAGCCAGTCCAGCGCCGCCGTCACCTCCGCCACGATCCCCGACAGCCTGGCCTCCGGCGCCAGCGTGTAGCCCGCCAGCGCCACCGACCACCCCCGCGCCCGCACCCCCTCGCCGAGGCACGCGAACTCCTCGCGCCGGTTGCGCTGCCAGTACCCGCCGTGCAGGAACACCAGGCACGGCGCCGACGCGTCGGTCCCCGGGAAGATGTCCCACCGCTGCCGCTCCCCCGGCCCGTACGGCAGGTCGAGCGCCCCCGGCACGGACGCGCGGAACGCGGCGGAGGCGGCGATCCGCTCGGCGTTCAGCGCCCCGGCCCCGGGCACCGCGGCGCCGTTGTCGTAGGCGGCGTCGCGCTCCGCCCGGCTCATCGCGCCCCAGTCCTGCACGGCGATCTCCTATGGAAAGGAAGCAAGGTTGAGGCTCTGCCTCAAACTCCGCCAAAGGCAAGCCTTTGGAATCCAATCCTTAAGTCAAGGGATCAAAGGGTCCTCGGACCCTTTGCGGGTTTGGGCAGAGCCCAACCTTCCTTCACCCCTCGCCATCCCGCCGGTACGGCGACAGCAGGTCCAGCTCCGCCATCTCCGCCACCCGCGCCGGCCGCTCCGCGTCGAGGAACTCCCGCACCGCCCCGCGCAGCCCCCGGTGCGCGATCCAGTGCGCCGAGTACGTCGGCCGCGGCCGGTACCCCCGCTGGATCTTGTGCTCGCCCTGCGCCCCCGCCTCGACCCGCGCCAGCCCGTGCTCGATCGCGTAGTCGATGGCCCGGTAGTAGCACAGCTCGAAGTGCAGGAACGGCCACTCCCCCACCGCCCCCCAGTTGCGCCCGAACAGCGCGTCCGTCCCCAGCAGGTTCAGCGCGCCCGCCACCGGCACGCCCCCCTCCAGCGCCAGCATCAGCACCACCCGCTCGCCCAGCCGCGCGCCCAGCAGCGGGAAGAACTTCTTCGTCAGGTACGCATTGCCCCACTTCCGGTCCACCGTGGAGTGGTAGAACCGGAAGAACGCGTCCCAGTGCTTCGGCTCGATCTCCGGCCCGCGCAGCGTCAGGAACTCCAGCCCGCACCCCTGCGCATCCCGACGCTCCCGCCTGAGCGTCTTGCGCTTGCGCGACGACAGCGCGCCCAGGAACCCCTCGAAGTCCGCATACCCCGCGTTCTCCCAGTGGAACTGCGTCCCCACCCGCGGCAGCCACCCCGCCTCGCCCAGCGCCGACCACTCGGCTTCGGTGCAGAACGTCGCGTGCACCGAGCTGAGGTCGAGCTGCCGGCACGCCTGTGTCAGCGCCTGCGCCAGCGCCAGCCGCAGCGCCGCCGGCTCCACCCCGCAGTCCGGCCGCAGCAGCAGCCGCGGCCCCGTCACCGGCGAGAACGGCGACGCCACCTGCAGCTTCGGATAGTAGTCCCCGCCCGCCCGCTCGAACGCCGCCGCCCAGCCGTGGTCGAACACGTACTCCCCGTAGCTGTGCGACTTGGCATACATCGGCGCACACGCCAGCAGCCGCCCCGACGGGTCGCGCAGCCCCGCGTGCTGCGGCAGCCACCCCGTCCGGCTGCCCGCCGAGCCGCTGTCCTCCACGGCCGAGAGGAAGGCGAACGAGACGAACGGGTTGTCCGGCCCCGCGCAGGCGTCCCAGTCGGCCGCAGGGACCTCGTGGATCGACGGGTGCAGCGTCAGCGTGAAGGCGGGGGGCGCGTCCTGCATGACCTGCGATATGGCGGCAGGACGGAAGGAGGGAAGGCCAGGGGCCCTGCCCCTGGACCCCGCAAAGGGTCCGAGGACCCTTTGATCCCTTGACTTAAGAGAAGCCATCCAAGGGGCTTCCCTTGGCGGGGTTTGGGGCAGAGCCCCAACCTTGCCTCCTTTCTTGCCCAAACGCCCCCGCCCCGGCCACGACTCCCGCCCCCCAGCCGGAGCCCCGCCCCATGGACGCACGCACCCTCCGCAGCAGCACCAGCCGCGCCCGCATCCTCGCCGCCGCCACCCGCAACATCGCCGAGGTCGGCTTCACCCACGCCACCCGCGAGCGCATCATGGCCGGCACCGGCCTGCACCCCGGCTCGCTCGACCCCCACTTCGGCAACACCGGCCGCCTCCTCGCCGTCATCTGCAACACCCACGCCCGCGCCCTGGCCGAGGCCACCGGCACCCACGACGCCGCCGACCCCACGCCGCCGCGCGCCGCCCTCGCCGCCACCGCGGCCCGCATCCTCGCCTGCATCGACGCCCGCCCCGACGCCCACACCGTCCTCATGCGCGACCTCGCCTGCCTGCCCCCCGCCGTGCGCGCCGAGATCGACTACCTCGGCAGCGTCGCCGCCTTCCAGCTCGACTGCGCCTGGAGCGCGCTCCGCCCCGACCTCGCCGACCCCGCGCGCTACGCCGGCCTCACCCGCGCGCTCCGCTCCCTGCTCCTCCGCTGGCCCGACTGGCGCGAGACCGGCCCTGCCGGCCACCCCGACGCCGCCGCCGACCGCGCCCTCGCCATGGTCGAGGCCACGATCGACCGCGCCCCGCCCGCCACCGCCCGCACCCCCCGCCCGCCCCACCCCGCCCTCGCCCCCCACGCGCACTGGCTCTCCCCGCCGCCGCCGCCCGCTGCACCGTCGTCGGCGCCCCACCCCGTCTCGCCACGCCGGACACCGGGGCCGAAAACCCCCCGATCCGTCTCGACCCGCAGAACGCCCTGCCGATCGCCCACATCTGGGGCAGCGGCGAGGTGGCTTCGGCCGACGGCATCCGCTTCGTGGCTCCCAGCAGCGCGATCCATGCCGAGCCCAACCCGAAATACTTCGGCGCCGGTCGCGGCATCACCTACTACAACCTCGTCTCCGACCAGTTCACCGGGCTAATGCCATCGTCGTGCCCGGCACGCTGCGCGACAGCCTGGTCATCCTGGGGCTGCTGCTCGGCCAGGAGACGGACCTCGCGCCCGCCGAGGTCATGACCGACACCGCGGCCTATGCCGACACGGTGTTCGGACTGTTCTGGCTGCTCGGATACCAGCTCAGCCCCAGGCTCGCCGACATCGGCGACGCCCGCTTCTGGCGCATCGACAAGGCCGCCGACTACGGCCCGCTGGACGGGCTCGCGCGCAACCGCATCAACGTCGACCTCGTCACCCAGAACTGGGAGGACATGCTGCGCTTGGCAGGGTCGCTGAAGCTGGGCCGCATCCATGCTGGCGCCATCATGCGCGTCCTGCAGGTGAAGGACCGGCCGACCTCGCTGGCCCGCGCGCTCGCCGAACTCGGCCGGGTCACCAAGACGCTGCACATGCTCGGCTACATCGACAGCAAGGAGAAGCGGCGGCGCATCCTCACCCAGCTCAACCGCCAGGAGTTCCGCCATCGCCTCGCCAGGCGCGTCTGCCATGGTGAGCGCGGCGAGGTCAGGAAAGCCCACCGGCACGAACAGGAAGAGCAACTCGGCGCCCTTGGCCTGACGCTCAACGCTATCGCGTTGTGGAACTCGACCTACATCCAGGCCACAATCGACCAGCTCACCCGTGAGGGCTGGAGCATCAGCGACGCCGACGTCGCCCGGGTCTCGCCGCTCCTCTTCAAGCACATCAACTTCCTCGGCCGATACGCCTTCGACCTGCCAAAGGCCATCGCAGACGGCCAACTCCGCCCACTCAGGAACCCTAATTCCGAATAGGACTTCCGCATAGGCTTATGACAGTACACCGTACCGCTCAGACGCACGGGCCGTTACGGCCGCCGTCGCGCTGTGGAACACCGTCTATCTCGGCCGCGCCCTCGATACCGCGCGCCGTCGCGGCGACCTGATCCCCGATGCGCTGCTCACCCACCTCGCCCCGCTCGGCTGGCAGCACCTCAACCTCACGGGCGACTATCTCTGGGGCGCGGACGCCAGCCTCGGCCCAGCCGGGTTCAGGCGTCGCGGGGTGCAATTGCCAGCCAAAACACAACCGCCGCCTGGCTATGTTCCCGGTTTGTACCAACAACCGTGCTATCCTGCCCGTCCTATGGTGGGACCCCAGGACGGCACTGGTCGCGGATCCATGCAACACGGCCCCTTCCGGTCCTTGCATCACCGGCGGTTCACTCCTGGGCAGTCAGGTCAAGGTCGTCAGAGAGGCGAGGGACGCCGGATCGGACACCTGCGCCGAGATCCGGAACTGGCGTGGGGTCTGACCGACCTGCCGATTGAAGGACTCGTAGAAGCGCGACAGCGAGTTGAAGCCGACCTCCAGGGCGATGGAGGTGACATCGCGCTTGGTCGACAGAAGCAGCTCCTGCGCCTTGTGCAGCCGACAACGGGTCAGGAACCCACCGATGGTCATGCCGGTCGCGTGCCGGAACACCGACATTGCATAGTTCTCGTGCAGTCCGACCACCTTGGCGACGTCAGCAACGCGCAGTGGGCCGGCGGCGTAGGCCAGCACGTGGCGGATCATGGCGATCACCTTTGCCGACCGTATCGGACACGGGAGCGCGTCGGCCCGGGCATCCGGCCGCGTCAGGTCGGTCCAGCCGCGGCGGTCGATGCGGCGCAGGCACAGCTCGAGTTCGGCGTGGTCGAGTTCGGACATCCGCGCGTCCCCGTCGACCAGGGCGTGGTGCAGCACGTCCAGACGCGCGAGGTCCAGGCGCAGCGCAGCAGCGGCTCTCTTGCCGTCGCGGCAGGCGACGACCAGGCCACCGGCGAGGACCGCGAACTGCAGCCGCGTGCTCAGCTTCAGCCCGAGGAACATCTCGATCGGCACGTAGATGCAGATGAAGCGGGTCCTCGGCGCCACGCGCACCGTCTGATGCGGGAACGCGCCCCAGAACAGCGCCAAGTCGTTGCTGCGCAGGGCCAGCTCGCGGCCCTGGAAGGCGTAGACCGCCTCGCCGCACAACAGCAGGTTCAGCTCCACCTGGCTGTGCGTGTGCGGCTGCGCCATCGGCAGCATGGATCTCGACGGTCCGGCATGGAACCCGTCTTCCCGCACCCGAAATGGGTCGAACTCGTTGCCCATCATCCTTCCGATCATCGCAACCTTAGGATCCAGGATAAATCTATGCTGAAAGCGGATGACAGGTAAGCCATTCCTTTCTAATGTTGCTTCCATGGTCGCCGGGGAACACCGGCCTTCGCCACGTAAGGGACCAGCTTGAGAGGAGCGTCCATGCCTTACCGAACATCCGGTCGATCCCCGGCCACGGCCAAGGTGTGGCTGGCTGCCATCACCGCTCTGGGCATCGCGACCCCCGTGCTGGCGCAGGCCGCAACTCTGGTGTTCAACGCCGACACGTCCGATGCCGCCCCACGCGCCGCGTTCGAGGCGGTGGTCTCCAAGTTCAAGTCAGAGAATCCCGACATCGACGTCCAGTTCAACGTCTACGACCACGAGAGCTACAAGCAGTCGATCCGCAACTGGCTGACCTCGGCGCCGCCGGACGTGGTGCTCTGGTACACCGGCAACCGGATGCGCCAGCTTTCGGGTGCCGGCCTGCTGGCCGACGTGAGCGACCTATGGACGCCGGACATAAAGGCGCAGTTCCCGGCCAAGGCGGTGGAGAACACGACCGACCACGGCAAGCAGTACGGTGTCCCCTACAGCACCTACCAGTGGGGGATCTACTACCGCGCCGACATCCTGCAGAAGAACGGCGTCAGCCCGATCGGCAGCTGGGCCGACATGCTGTCGGCCTGCGACAAGCTGCGCGGCGCCGGCCTGGATCCGATCGTGATCGGCACCAAGGACTTGTGGCCGACCGCCGGCTGGTTCGACTACCTCGACCTGCGCACGAACGGCTTCGACTTCCACCAAACTTTGATGGCCGGCAAGGTGGCCTGGACCGACCCGAAGGTGAAGGAGGTGTTCGCGCACTGGAAGGAGCTGCTCGACAAGAAGTGCTTCGTTGCTGACCACACCAGCCTGTCCTGGCAGGAAGCGCAGTCGCAGCTCTACCAGGGCACCGGGGCGATGATGCTGATCGGCGACTTCATCACCCAGAGCTTCCCGCCGGAGATGGCGCCGAAGATGGCGCTGAGCGATTTCCCCCCGATCACCCCGGGCCTGCCGCGTGCCGAGGAGGCGCCGGTGGAGTCGGTGCACATCCCGGCCGGCGCCAAGAACAAGGCCGACGCGCGCAAGTTCCTGCAGTTCATGATGCGCGCCGATGTGCAGACCACGATCAACCGCATTGAGAAGCAGATACCCGAGAACACGCACGCCACTGTCCTCGACGACCGCTTCCTGCAACAGGGGCAGACGATGCTGAACAGCGCCGCCGATCTGACCCAGTTCCTGGACCGCGACACCAGCGAGGACCTGGCGACCATCGCCATGAAGGGATTCCAGGAGTTCATGGTGCGCCCGGCCCGGCTCGACCGGATCCTGGACGGGATCGAGCGCGCCCGCCAGCGCATCTACGGCCCGCTGCCGAGCTGACCTGCCGGCTCAGGCAGGAGCAACGACAGGATGCAGGCTCCCATGGCATCATCTATCACCACGACGGCCGCTTCGTTCCGCGCTGCCCCGTTCGTGGGCGAGAGCTGGTGGCGCCGCCACCAGATGACGCTGACGCCAGCGATCCTGCTGGCGCCGGCCTGCCTGTTCTTCGCCGTGTTCGTGATCTGGCCGATCCTGGACTCGCTCTGGATCAGCCTGCACGACTGGGACGGCATCCACCCGATGCGCTACGTCGGCTTCGGCAACTACGCCGAGCTGCTGCACGACGACATCTTCTACACCGCCCTCGAGAACAACGTCTACTGGCTGCTGGCCTACATGCTGGCGCCGGTGTTCGGGCTGCTGCTGGCGCTGTTCCTGAACCAGACCATCGGCGGCATGCGACTCTACAAGTCGCTGTTCTTCTTCCCGTTCGTGATCAGCCAGGTTGTCGTCGCCCTGGTGTTCAGTTGGTTCTTCAATGTCAAGTTCGGGCTGCTGAACGTCGTGCTGCACGCCGTCCACCTGCCCGGTGTGGCGCTGCTGGAGAGCGAGAACTGGGCCACGGTCGGGGTGATCATCGCCGGGCTGTGGCCGCAGACTGCGTACTGCATGATCCTGTACCTGACCGGCCTGACCGCGATCAATCCCGAGCTGGTGGAAGCGGCAAGGCTGGACGGCGCATCGGGCTTCCGGCTGTTCCGCCACGTCATCCTGCCGCAGCTCAGGCCGGCGACCTTCATCGCGGTGGTGGTGTGCGTGGTCGGCGCGCTGCGCTCGTTCGACCTGGTGTCGATCATGACCAAGGGTGGCCCGTTCGATGCCTCCACCGTGCTGGCCTACTACATGTATGACCAGACCTTCCATTCGTTCCGTTACGGCTACGGTGCCGCCATCGCCACCGTGCTGTTCCTGCTCATGGACGTCTACATCGCCTTCTTCCTGTGGTCGCTGCTGCGGCGGGAGCGCGCATAGCCATGTTTCCCGCGCCGATCGAGGAGGCCGGTCCGCTCGGACGCTTCGGCTACAAGCTGGCAGTGCCGGTCGTGCTGGTGATCTGGCTGCTGCCGCTGCTGGCGATCGCGCTGACATCGATCCGCTCGCTGGAGGACCTGTCGCGCGGCAACTACTGGGGCTGGCCCGACCGCATCATGGCCGTGCACAACTACCGCGCGGTGTTCACCAGCTCGCCGATGGGCCGCTACCTGCTCAACAGCGTGATGATCACCGTGCCCGCCGTCGCCGGCACGCTCGCCCTGTCATCGATGGCGGGCTACGCGCTGGCCAAGTTCAGGTTCCGGGGCAACACCCTGCTGTTCGCGATCTTCATCGGCGGCAACTTCGTGCCGTTCCAGGTGCTGATGATCCCGGTCCGCGACCTGATGATCCACGTGATCCCGCTCTACGACACCATCTGGGCGCTGGTGCTGTTCCACATGGCGTTCCAGACCGGGTTCTGCACGCTGTTCATGCGCAACTTCATGCGCGAGCTGCCCGACGCGCTGGCCGAGGCGGCGCGGCTCGACGGGGTGAGCGAGCTGCGCATCTTCTGGCACGTCGTGCTGCCGCTGGTGCGCCCCGCGCTGGCGGCCCTCGCCGTGCTGGTCTTCACCTTCATCTGGAACGACTACTTCTGGGCGCTGGTGCTGGTGCAGTCCGACAGCGCCCGCCCGGTGACCGCCGGGCTGCAGGCGCTCAGCGGCATGTGGCTCGCCTCCTGGCAGCTGATGTCGGCCGGCGCCCTGATCGCGGCGACGCCGTCGGTCCTGCTGTTCTTCCTCATGCAGCGCCATTTCGTGACCGGGTTGACGCTGGGAGCCACCAAAGGATGACCATGCCATCTGCCCTGCGCCTGGACGGCGCGCACGTGACGCTGCTGCTGCTGCCTCGTGGCTCCAGTCCGGAGATCGCGTACTGGGGGCCGCGCCTGCCGGACGGGCTGGACCTTTCGGTCCTGCCGGCGCTGCGCAGCCGCGCGGTCGCCAACAATGCCCTTGACCAGGACCACACCGACGCGCTGCTGCTGCCGACGCTCGGCGCCGGTCCGATGCGTCAGCCGGCCTTTGCCGCGGTTCGCGACGACGGGCGCGACTGGACCGCGGAGTTCCGGCTGGAGGCGGCGGATCAGGACGGGACGACGCTGACGCTCGAACTGGAAGATCCGGTTGCGCGGCTCGGCTGCGTGATCCGCCTCGACCTTGCGCCGGACGACGACGTGCTCACCCAGAACTGCACGGTGGTGAACCGCGGCGACACCCCGCTCCGGGTGGAGCATCTCGCCGCCGGCGGCGTCCTGTGGCCGCAGGGCGCCACGGAGCTGCTGTGCTTCGACGGCCACTGGGGCCACGAGTTCACCGAGCGGCGCATGACGCTGGAAGGCGGCAGCTTTGCGGTGGAAAACCGGCGCGGCCGCGGCTCGCACGAACACGTTCCCGCCCTGATCGGCGGCCGGCCCGGCTTCGACGAGGATGCCGGGCTCGTGCACGGGGTGCAGCTCGGCTGGAGCGGCAACCACCGCATCGCCGTCGAGCGGCTGGAGGATGGGCGCAGCCTGGTGCTGGCCGGACTGCTGCTGCATCCGGGCGAGCAGATCCTCCAGCCGGGAGAGTCGCTGGACGCCCCGACCGTCTATGCCACCCTGTCCGAGACCGGGCTGAACGGGCTGTCGCAGCGCTTCCACCGCCACATCCGCCGCCACGTGCTGCCGTTCTCGGCGGAGGCAGCGCCCCGCCCGGTGACGCTGAACACCTGGGAGGGCAACTACTTCGACCACGACCTGGGCACGCTCAGGGCGCAGGCGGAGGCCGCCGCCGCGCTCGGCATCGAGCGCTTCGTGCTCGACGACGGCTGGATGCAGGGGCGCCACCACGAGCGCGCCGGGCTCGGCGACTGGGTGCCCGATCCCGGCAAGTACCCTGACGGCATCGGTCCGCTGGCCGAGCACGTTGTCGGCCTGGGAATGCAGTTCGGGCTGTGGGTGGAGCCGGAATGCGTCAACCCGGACAGCGACCTGCACCGGGCCTTTCCCGACGCGGTGCTGCACGTCGAGGGGCGCCCGCTGCGCACCGCGCGCCGGCAGCTGGTGGTCGACATCACCCGGCCGGAGGTCGCGGCGCGGATCGAGAGCCAGATCGACGCGCTGCTGCGCGCCCATCCGATCGGCTACCTGAAATGGGACATGAACCGCGACCTCGTTGCGGCCGCGAGCCGTGACGGCCGCCCCGCCTACCGCCGCCACGTGCTGGCGCTGCACGCGATGATCGACCGCCTGCGCGCGGCGCATCCCGGTCTGGAGATCGAGAGCTGCGCCTCCGGCGGCGGCCGGCCCGACCTCGGCATGCTGCGTCGCACCCACCGCGTCTGGGCCTCGGATTGCACCGACGCGCTCGACCGCATCGCCATCCAGCGCGGCTTCCTGCGGCTGTACCCGCCCGAGGTGATGGGCGCCCACGTGTCGGCCAGCCCCAACCACCAGACCGGGCGTGTGCATGCGCTCGGCTTCCGCGCCGCGGTCGCGCTGTTCGGCCATTTCGGGATTGAGCTCAACCTGCTGCGCATGGACGAGGTCGAGCGCGTCGAGGTCGCCGGCTGGATCGCGCTGCACAAGCGGCTGCGCCCGCTGCTGCACGGCGGCCTGCACGTCGCGGTGCCGAAGCGGGCCGGCCGCGAGGCGCGCGGGGTCGTGGCCGACGATCGCCGGGGTGCTGCCTGGTGCGTGATGCAGACCGCCAGCGCCGACCGGCGCATCCCGGCGCCGTTGCGCCTGCCCGGCCTCGATCGCCAGGCCCGCTACCGGATCCGGGTGCCCCGGCCGCAGGTGCTCCCGGCACGGGCCACGGAGGCGCACCGACGGCTGTTCGAGGACGGGCTGGTCGTTCCGGGCGCGCTGCTTGAGGAGGTCGGCCTGGTGCTGCCGCAGATGCAGGCCGAGAGCGCCCTGGTGCTCACCCTGGATGCCGAGGACTAGCGCCGGTGTCGGACGTCCAGCTCAGCCACATCGTCAAGCGCTTCGGCGACCACGAGGTCATCCACGATCTCGACCTGCACGTGGCGCCGGGCGAGTTCTGCGTGTTCGTCGGCCCCTCGGGCTGTGGCAAGAGCACGCTGCTTCGCATGATCGCCGGGTTGGAGAAGATCAGCCACGGCAAGCTGAGCATCGGCGGCCGCGACATGACGCGGGTGCCGCCGGCCAACCGCGGCATCGCCATGGTGTTCCAGTCCTACGCGCTCTACCCGCACATGACGGTGGCGGAGAACATCTCGTTCGGTCTGCGCATGAGCGACATGCCGAAGGCGGAGATCGAGCGCCGCGTCGCCGACGTCGCCGGCACGCTGGAGCTGACGCCGCTGCTTGAGCGCCGTCCGTCGCAGCTGTCCGGCGGCCAGCGGCAGCGGGTGGCGATCGGCCGCGCCATGGTGCGCGAGCCGGTGGTGTTCCTGTTCGACGAGCCGCTGTCCAACCTGGACGCAGCCTTGCGGCTGCAGACGCGCGTGGAGATCCTGCGCCTGCACCGCCAGCTCGGCGCCACCATGATCTACGTCACGCACGATCAGGTCGAGGCGATGACCATGGCCGACAAGATCGTGGTGCTCAGCGCCGGCCGGATCGAGCAGGTCGGCACGCCGCTGGAGCTGTACCACCGGCCGGACAACCTGTTCGTCGCCGGCTTCCTGGGCTCGCCGCGCATGAATCTCCTCGCCGCGACGCTGGTGCCGGACGAGGCTGGCGTCGCGGCGCGGCTTGCCGGGGGCAGCCTGACCTTCGCGCTGCCGGATGCGCCGCACGGCGCCGCGACGCTGGGGGTACGGCCCGAGCACCTGCGGCTGCTGCGCCGCGGGGAGGAGGGCGCCGGCTTGATACTGTCGGCGACGGTGGACCTCGCCGAGCACCTGGGCGCGGAAACCATCCTGCACCTGACCGCGTCCGACGGTGCCGCGCTGCTGCTGCGCACCGAGGGGCTGGCACGCGAAACCACCGGCGACGTCGTGCAGGTCCTGGTCGTGCCGGAAGCATGTCACCTGTTCGCGCCGGACGGCCGCACGCTGCTGAACGGCAGCCAGAGCTGATCCGCGCCGCCCCGAATGCAGGAGAGTCAGTATGCTGGGCATCTGCTACTACCCGGAACAATGGCCGGAAGCCTGGTGGGCCGAGGACGCTCGGGCGATGCGCGGGATGGGGATCACCCACGTGCGGATCGGCGAGTTCGCCTGGAGTCGGATCGAGCCGGAGTCGGGCCGCCTCGACTGGGGCTGGCTCGATCGCGCGCTCGACGTGCTGGGCCATGCCGGCCTGCGCGTGGTGCTGGGCACGCCGACCGCGACGCCGCCGCGCTGGCTGGTGCTGCGCCATCCCGGCATCCTGCCGGTCGATGCCGACGGCCGGGTGCGCGGTTTCGGCTCGCGCCGCCATACCAGCTTCTCCTCGCCGGACTGGTGGCGCGAGTCCCGCCGCATCGTCGAGCTGCTGGCGGAGCGCTACGGCGAGCATCCGGCGATCGTCGGCTGGCAGGTGGACAACGAGTTCGGCTGCCACAACACGGTGCTGTCCTACGGCCCGCACGACGTCGCGGCCTTTCGCGACTGGCTGCGCGCACGCTACGGCGACGTGGCGACCCTGAACACGCGCTGGGGCAACGTGTTCTGGTCGATGCAGGCCGGCAGCTTCGACGAGATCGACGCGCCAGTCGGTGCCGTGACCGAGACCAACCCGATCGCCCGCCTGGACTACCGGCGCTTCAGCTCGGATCAGGTCGCGGCCTACGGCGCCATGCAGGCGGAGATCCTGCGCGCCCGTTCGCCCGGCCGCTTCGTCACCCACAACTTCATGGGCTTCTTCGCCGAGTTCGACCATTGGAAGGTCGGGCGCGAGTACGACGTCGTCAGCTGGGACTCCTATCCGCTCGGCTTCCTCGAACGGTTCTCCTTCGAAGATGCCGAGCGCGCCAGATGGGCGGAAACCTCCCTGCCGGACATCGCACCGTTCCATCACGACCTCTACCGCGGCGTCGGGCGCGGCCGCTGGTGGGTGATGGAGCAGCAGCCCGGGCCGGTGAACTGGGCCCGGCACAACCCGGTGCCGAAGCCGGGCATGGTCCGCCTGTGGAGCTGGGAGGCGCTGGCGCACGGGGCCGAGGTGGTCAGCTACTTCCGCTGGCGCCAGGCACCGTTCGCGCAGGAGCAGATGCATGCCGGGCTGCAGCGGCCGGACCGCAGCCTGTCGGCCGGCGGTGGCGAGGTCGGGACCGTGGGACGTGAACTGAACGACCTGTTGATGAGCCTGGGCACGCAAGCCTTGCCGGACAGCCAGCGTGCGACGGTGGCTTTGGTGCTTGATTACGAGAGCCTCTGGATGACCCAGATCCAGCCGCAGGGGGCCGACTTTGACGCGCTGCTGCTGCACTACCGCTGGTATGAGGCGGTCCGTCGCCTCGGCATCGACGTCGACGTCCTGCCGCCCGGCGCGCCGCTCGACGGCTATGCGGCCGTCCTGGTGCCGTCGCTGATCGCGATCACGCCGGACGCGATACAGGCCTTCGCCGACACGGAGGCCGTCCTGCTGTTCGGGCCGCGCAGCGGGTCCAAGACGACCGACTTCGCGATCCCTGCGACCTTGCCGCCGGGTCCGCTCCAGTCCCTGCTGCCGGTCCGGGTGACGCAGGTGGCCTCGCTGCCGAACGGGCTGCGTTATCGGGTCGCGGGCGAAGGGATGCAGGGACAGGCTGAGCGCTGGCGCGAATGGCTGGAGCCCCGCGACGGCGCGGCCTGCATCGCCCGCTATGACGACGGCGACCCCGCCGTCATCCGCCACGGCCGCGTCCTGTATTGCGGCGCATGGGCGGACGAGCCGCTCCTGTCCGCCCTGGTGCGTCACGTCCTGCACGACCTGGTCGGGCTGCCGGTCGTGGAGCTTCCGGTCGGCATCCGTCTGCGTCGGCGCGGCAGCCTGTGCTTCGCGTTCAACTATGGCGACACGCCGTGGGCCATATCCGGCTCGCCGGCGCTCCTGTTCGGGAACGACCTGCTCGCACCACAGGAGGTGGCCTGCTGGCGGATCTCCTAGAGGCTGTTATGGACCTGACGGCGGCCTGTCATCCAGGCAGGACAGGAAGAACCTTCTTTTTCTGAAAAAAAAGAAGCAAAAAGACTTTGCCCATCAGGCTCGGACGTGCGGGCGGCCCCGGGACCCATGGGCAAAAGTTCTTTGGTTCTTTCTTTCAAGAAAGAACATGCCTTCCTTACGCCGTGGCACATGAAGCCGAGGCTGCCCGATTCATGACAGCCTCTAGTCGAACGCATACCCGGCATCGTGCAGGCGGTTGCGGCACTCGCCTGGGCTGAAGTGCTCGAGCAGGCGGCCGATGGCTGCTCACAGGCTCTCCCGAGTGCGTGCCGCAGCCTGGCGCAGCAGGGCCTTGAGCGGGGCTGACGCCTGCTCGATGGGATTTCCGTGCAACCCTGAAATGCTCTGTCGTGCGCGCGCACCGGCACGCGGCCGGTGCGCGCATCGCAAAGGGGGGCCTGATGCTCAGGGACTGGGCCGCTCCCGCGGCGGCCTGGGCGCCAAGGTTCACGCGGCCACGGACGCGCTCGGCAACCCGGTGCGTCTGCTGTTCGGGCCAGGTCAGCGCCACGATGCCGCCCGCAGCCACGAGCTGATCGCTGGCCTCGAGCCGGAAGTCGTGATCGCCGACAAAGGATGCGACGCCGACCACCTGCACCAGGCCATCCGCGACGCCGGAACAGAACCGTTCATCCCGGCCACATCGAACCGAAAGGAGCGACGGCCGCACGACAGGGCCCTCTACAAGGAACGCGATCCGATCGAACGCTTCTTTGGCAAGCTGAAGCAATTCCGCCGTGTCGCAACTCGGTACGACAAGCTCCTGGTCAACCACGAAGGCTTCGTCCGGCCCGCCGCCATCAAGACCCTGCTTCGATGGATCGTCACCACAGTCTGGTTCATTCTCTCAGGTCCGCCCTCTGCTATGCGACAACATCCGTCGAAACCATTCCGCCGAGCCTATGCCGGCGCGATGCTATTGATCGACATCAACTCTTCCTCGGAGAAAGATGGATGCCGCAGCGCCGCCAGCGTATCGTCGAGCTGTGAGATCGAGCGGGCGCCAACCAGTGCGGTGGTGACCGCCGGATCGCGAAGCACCCAGGCAATCGCCATCTGCGCCAAGCTCTGGCCACGCGCGCCTGCTAGCGTATTGAGCCGCCCGATCCGCTCCAGGGTAGCCTCCGACAGCATCGATGGATGAAGCGACGCTCCTCTACTGGCTCTCGATCCTTCCGGGATGCCGCCAAGGTACTTACTGGTCAGGAGCCCTTGGGCAAGCGGCGAGAACACTGCGCAGCCAACTCCGTGGGCTGTCAGAAGCGGCAGCAAGGCAGGCTCGATTGCGCGATCAAGCAGCGAGTAGCGCGGCTGATGCACCAGACAAGGCACGCCGAGACGGGCGAGTTCTGCCAACGCCGTTTCGGTCTCCGACGCATCATAGGACGAGATGCCGATGTAGAGCGCCTTGCCCTGCCGCACAATGTCAGCTAGCGCGCCCATGCTTTCAGCGACCGGCGTCTTCGGATCAGGCCTGTGATGATAGAAGATGTCGACGTAATCCAGTCCCAGGCGACGCAGGCTCTGGTCGAGCGAGGCTATCAGGTACTTTCGCGAACCCCAGTTTCCGTAGGGTCCTGGCCACATGTCATAGCCGGCCTTGCTCGATATGACGAGTTCATCGCGGAACGGTCCAAGATCGGCCGCCATCACGCGGCCGAAGTTCTCCTCCGCCGAGCCGTACGGCGGTCCGTAGTTATTCGCGAGATCAAAGTGCGTCACCCCCTGGTCAAAGGCGTGACGGATCACCGAACGGCCGGTCTCGAACACGTCTGAACCACTGAAATTCTGCCAAAGTCCGAGTGCGACCACCGGCAGATCCAGGCCGCTTCGGCCGCAGCGCCGATACGCCATGGTTTCGTAGCGGCCGCTACTTGGATTGAACGTCATGCCTGCATCCTTGTTCAAAGATCCCAAAGTGACAAGAGCCGTGCCAGACCTGCATTCCCAAGCGCCGCGAGCCCGGTCATCGCCGACGACTGTCTAAACAGAGCGTTCTACCGACAATGATCCTGGCTTCAAATGCAGGTCGTGTCCCGGGGACCGTGTTGCAGGGATCGGGCGCCGTGCTGCCGGATCGGGGTAAGGTCGCGCAGCTGGTCTCCCACCGCTGTCCGAGGTTC
>CAXSFE010000021.1:0-38088 GCA_964236585.1 uncultured Acetobacteraceae bacterium | reverse complement strand
CGCGCGAGCTGATCGAGAGCGAGCTGTTCGGCCACGAGCGCGGCGCCTTCACCGGGGCGATGAACCGCACCCAGGGCCGCTTCGAGCAGGCCTCGGGCGGCACGCTGTTCCTCGACGAGATCGGCGACATGCCGCCCGAGGCGCAGACCAGGCTGCTGCGCGTGCTGCAGGAGGGCGAGTTCACCTCGGTGGGCGGCCGGGCGCCGATCCGCGCCAACGTGCGCATCGTCGCCGCCACCCACCGCGACCTGCGCCAGGCGATCCGCGACGGCCAGTTCCGCGAGGACCTGTTCTACCGCCTCAACGTGGTGCCGATCCGGCTGCCGCCGCTGCGCGAGCGTTCAGAAGATATTCCTGTCCTTGCACGCCATTTCCTGGAACAGGCGCATCTGTCAGGACTTCCGTCCAAGACCCTGGACCCGGCGGCGCTGGAGCGGCTGCGCTCGCACCGCTGGCCCGGCAACGTGCGCGAGCTGGAGAACCTGATGCGCCGGCTGGCCGCGCTGTACCCGCAGGAGACCATCACCGAGGAGGTGATCGCCGCCGAGCTGAGCGAGCCGGAAAGCGCCGCGGAGCCGGCCGCCGGCGCCGACCCGAGGGGCGAGCCGCTGGCGCAGGCGGTGGAGCGCCACATCCGCCAGTTCCTGTCCGGCGGCCACGACGGGCTGCCGATGCGCGACATCTACGACCGGGTGATCGCCGAGGTGGAGCGGCCGCTGATCCAGATGACGCTGTCGGCCACGCGCGGCAACCAGATCAAGGCGGCGGCCATGCTCGGGCTCAACCGCAACACGCTGCGCAAGAAGATCAAGGACCTCGACATCCCCGTGGTGCGGGGGATCGGCTGATCCGGGCACGGCGCCGGGCGCCGTGCCGCAGGGCCGTGCCGCTCCGGCGCCCTCCCTGGCACCCCCCTTGGCAAAGGAGACGCGCATGGCTGACAGCCTGAACGCCGACCCGGGCGGGCTCGCCTCCGGGACGGCCCCCGCCGGCATGCAGGGCCGGCGGGGGCCGCGCGGACGGCGGCGCCTGGCCGACCTGCTGCTCGGCAAGAGCGCCACGCTGGTGCTCGCCGCCGTGGCGCTGGGGCTCGGCATCGCGAGCTTCGTGGTGCTGGCGCGCGGCAACACCCTGTCCTCGCGCCCCAACCTCGTGTTCGCGATCACCCTGTCCAACGTGGTGGCGCTGCTGCTGCTGGGCGCGGCACTCGCCGGGCGCCTCACCCGGGTCTGGGTGGAGCGCAGGCGGGGCTCCGCGGGCTCTCGGCTGCACGTGCGGCTGGTGGTGCTGTTCAGCGTGGTGGCGGTCACGCCCACCATCCTGGTCGCGGTGTTCGCCACCGTGTTCTTCCACCTGGGCATCCAGTCCTGGTTCAACGACCGGGTGAGGACCGCGCTCGAGGAGAGCCTGCAGGCGTCGCAGGGCTACCTGCTGGAGCACCGCGACAACATCCGCGCCGACGCGCTCGGCATGGCGCAGGATATCCAGGAGGCCGGCCGCACCATGGGCGGCAACCCGCAGGCGCTGGAGTCGCTGCTGATCAGCCAGACGGCGATGCGCGGCCTCGACGAGGCGGTGGTGTTCGAGCCGACCACCGGGCAGGTCGTCGCCGCCAACGGCATGCACTCCGACCTCGACGTGCGCACCATCCCGCCGGCCGCCAACCAGGCGGCCGAGGGCGGCGACGTCGCCGTGCTCGGCACGCCCGACGAGTCCGAGGTGCGCGCGGTGGTGCAGCTCAACACCACGCCGCCGCTGCTGATGCTGCTGAGCCGGGCGATCGACCCCCACATCCTCGACCACATGCACCGCGCGGAGGGTGCCGTCGCGGAGTACGAGCGGCTCGACCAGAACCGCTACGGGCTGCAGGTCAGCTTCGTGCTGATCTTCGGCCTCGTGGCGCTGCTGGTGCTCTCCGCCGCCGTGCTGCTCGGCCTCGTGCTCGCCAACCAGATCGCGCGCCCGGTCGGGCGCCTGATCGCGGCCGCCGAGCGGGTGCGCTCCGGCGATCTGGGCGTGCGGGTGCCCGAGGCCGGCAGCGACGACGAGCTGGCCGGGCTCAGCCGCGCCTTCAACCGCATGACCGGCCAGCTCGCGGGCCAGCGCGGCGAGCTGATGGACGCCTACCGCCAGATCGACGAGCGCCGCCGCTTCACCGAGACCGTGCTGTCCGGCGTGTCCGCAGGCGTCATAGGACTGGATGCCGATGCCAGGATAGAACTCCCAAATCCCGCGGCCACCGAGCTGCTCGGCATCGACCTGCTGGCGGCGACCGGCCAGAAGCTCGGCGTGCTGGTGCCGCAGTTCGCCGAGCTGCTGGCGGGCACCGCGGCGGCGCCGGACCGCTCTCGCCGCATGGAGGTGCAGATCGGCCCGGAGATGGCGCGCCGCACCCTGCTGGTGCGCATCGGCCCCGAGCTGAAGGCGGGGCTGCCCGAGGGCTACGTGGTCACCTTCGACGACATCACCGAACTGCAGTCCGCCCAGCGCAAGGCCGCCTGGGCCGATGTCGCGCGCCGCATCGCCCACGAGATCAAGAACCCGCTGACGCCGATCCAGCTCTCCGCCGAGCGCCTCAAGCGCCGCTTCGCGCGCGAGATCACCTCGGACCCCGACACCTTCATCCAGTGCGCCGACACCATCGTGCGCCAGGTGGGCGAGATCGGCCGCATGGTCGACGAGTTCTCCGCCTTTGCCCGCATGCCGCAGCCGGTGATCCGCCCGGGCGACGTCGGCCGCGTCGCGCGCGAAGCGGTGATCCTGCAGCGCGCCGCGCGCCCCGAGCTGGGCTGGGAGGCGCAGATCCCCGAGCGCGGCCCGGTGGCGCCATGCGACGCGCGCCTGCTCGGCCAGGCGTTGACCAACCTGCTGCAGAACGCGGCCGACGCGGTGGCGATGCGCCCGCGCGGGCCGGGCGAGACCCCGGGCCACGTCTCGCTGAGCGTGGTCGAGCGCGACGGCGAGGTGAGCATCGCGGTGAGCGACGACGGCGTCGGCCTGCCGGCGCACGACCGCACCCGGCTGACCGAGCCCTACGTCACCCACAAGCCCAAGGGGACCGGGCTCGGGCTTGCCATCGTCAAGAAGATCATGGAGGACCATGGCGGATCGGTGACGCTGCACGACCGGCCGGACGGGCCCGGCGCGGTGGCGGCGCTGCACCTGCCCGGCTCCGGCGGCGTGCCCGGCCCACCTGGCCACAAGCCCGGGGGCCAGGGGCACGAGGGCCGGGGACCCGGGGGCCAGGGGTCTGTCGGCTCCGGGTCCGACGCTGTCTTGGAGGGCGAACGCCATGGCGCATGAGATCCTGATCGTCGACGACGAGCCCGACATCCGCATGCTGATCGACGGCATCCTGCGCGACGAGGGCTACGAGACGCGCCAGGCCGCCGACGCCGACGCCGCGATCGCCGCCTTCCGCACGCGCAGGCCCTCGCTGGTGATCCTCGACATCTGGCTGCAGGGCTCGCGCCTCGACGGCCTGGGCATCCTGCAGGCGCTGCACGGCGAGGAGCCGGTGGTGCCGGCGGTGATGATCTCCGGCCACGGCACGATCGAGACCGCGGTCGCAGCCATCCAGCACGGCGCCTACGACTTCATCGAGAAGCCGTTCAAGTCCGACCGCCTGCTGCTGATCGTGCGCCGCGCGCTGGAGGCTGCCCGGCTGACCGCGGAGAACGCCGAGCTGCGCCTGCGCGTGGGCGCGGAGGCGGAGCTGAACGGCGACAGCAGCGCCATGAACGGGCTGCGCATCGCGATCGACCGCGTGGCGCCGACCGGCTCGCGGGTGCTGATCTCCGGGCCCGCCGGGGCCGGCAAGGACGTGGCGGCGCGCATGATCCACGCCCGCTCGCGCCGCTCGGACGGGCCGTTCGTGACGCTGAACTGCGCGACGCTGAACCCCGCGCGCTTCGAGGAGGAGCTGTTCGGCATCGAGGCCGGCGCCGACAGCCAGAGCGCGCCGCGCCGCGCCGGGATGCTGGAGCGCGCCCACGGCGGCACCCTGCTGCTCGACGAGATCTCCGACATGCCCCTGGAGACGCAGGGCAAGATCGTGCGCGCGCTGCAGGACCAGACCTTCGAGCGCATCGGCGGCACCTCCCGCGTCAAGGTCGACGTGCGCGTGCTGGCGACGACCAACCGCGACCTGCAGGCCGAGATCGCCGCGGGCCGGTTCCGCGAGGACCTGTACTACCGCCTCGCGGTGGTGCCGCTGCGGGTGCCGAGCCTGCGCGAGCGACGCGAGGACGTGCCCGAGCTGGCGCGGCGCTTCCTGGTGCGCTCTGCGGAGAGCTCCGGCATCCCCGGCCGCGACCTGTCCGCCGACGCGCTGACGGCGCTCCAGCTGTACGACTGGCCCGGCAACGTCAGGCAGCTGCGCAACCTGATGGACTGGCTGCTGATCATGGCGCCTGGCGGCCAGGAGGCCATCCGCGCCGACATGCTGCCGCCCGAGATCGGCCAGGGGGCGCCGGCGCTGCTCAACTTCGACCCCACCGCCGACATCATGGCCCTGCCGCTGCGCGAGGCGCGCGACCTGTTCGAGACCCAGTACCTCCAGGCCCAGCTGCTGCGCTTCGGCGGCAACATCAGCCGCACCGCGGGCTTCGTCGGCATGGAGCGCAGCGCGCTGCACCGCAAGCTCAAGCAGCTCGGCGTCAACTCCGAGGACCGCGCCGCCTCCTAGGCGCAATCATGGGTCCGGCAGCGCCGTGCCGGTTCCACAGGAAGGCAAGACTCTTCTTTTTCTGAAGAAAAAGAAGCAAAAAGATTTTGCCCGTTGGGTCACGGTCTCCCGGCCGGCTCCCGACTCCCATGGGCAAAAGTTCTTTGGTTCTTTCTTTCAAGAAAGAACATGCTTGCTGCTCGCCGTGGCCCGAGGCCGGGAAGCTCACGACCCTCTCCAGACCCCCAGGCCCCGCGCACGTCATTGTGCGCCGCACAATAACTTGCGCCAGGCGGGAGGTCGGGTGCAGTCTGCCCGTGTCGGACCGAGGCGCCTCAAGCGTCAGGCCGGTTCCGGCGCCCTGAGGCGTCGCGTGGCGGCGCCAAAAACAAGAAGAAGGACATCGTCCGTGGCCACCGAGAAGACGCAGAATGTTCAGGACGTTTTTCTGAACCATGTGCGCAAGAGCAAGACCCCGGTCACCGTATTCCTGGTTAACGGGGTAAAGCTCCAGGGCATCATCACCTGGTTCGACAACTTCTCCGTGCTGCTTCGCCGGGACGGGCACACGCAGCTCGTCTACAAGCACGCGATCAGCACCGTCATGCCGGGCGCGCCGATCAGCCTGTTCGACGGCGTCAAGGTCGAGGCGCAGGCCGCCCCCGGCGCCCGCGACACGCTGACGATCCCGGGCCGTGACGCCAGCCGGGAGATGAGTCCTGCCGACCAGGAGTGAGGCCTCCGGCGCGCCGACGCGCGCCGCGATCGTCCTGCCGTGGGACCACCCGGACCTGCGCGACGGCGGCCGGGCCGCGGAGGCGCGCCTCGCCGAAGCGGTGGGGCTAGCGGCCTCGATCGGGCTCGTGGTCGTGCACACCGCGATCGTGCCACTGCGCGGCCGCAAGCCGGCGACCCTGCTCGGCAGCGGCCAGGTCGAGATGCAGCACCAGGCGATCGAGGAGGCGGAGGTCGGCGTCGCGATCGTGGACGCCCTGCTGACGCCGGTGCAGCAGCGCAACCTGGAGCGCGGCTGGGCGTGCAAGGTGATCGACCGCACCGGCCTGATCCTGGACATCTTCGGCGAGCGCGCGGTCACGCGGGAAGGCTCCCTGCAGGTCGAGCTGGCGCACCTCGACTACCAGCGCTCGCGCCTCGTGCGGTCCTGGACCCACCTGGAGCGGCAGCGCGGCGGGTTCGGATTCCTGGGCGGTCCCGGCGAGACCCAGATCGAGGCGGACCGCCGCCTCATCGGCGACCGCATCGTCCGCCTGAAGAAGGAGCTGGAGCAGGTGCGGCGCACCCGCGGCCTGCACCGCTCCGCCCGTCGCCGCGTGCCGTACCCCGTCGTGGCCCTGGTCGGCTACACCAACGCCGGCAAGTCCACGCTGTTCAACTCGCTGACCGGGGCCGCCGTGCACGCCGAGGACCAGCTGTTCGCGACGCTGGACCCGACGATGCGCGGCCTGAGACTGCCATCCGGCAGGCAGATCATCCTGTCCGATACGGTAGGATTCATTTCCGAGCTGCCGACCGAGCTGGTCGCCGCGTTCCGCGCCACCCTCGAGGAGGTCGCGGAGGCCGACGTGATCCTGCACGTCCGCGACGCCGCCCACCCCGACACCCAGGCGCAGCGCGCCGACGTGCTCGCGGTGCTGGACGGCATGGCGGCCGACGGCACGCTGGACCCTGCCTGGCCGGAGCGCACGGTCGAGGTGCTCAACAAGGCCGACCTGCTGGGCGGCATCGACCAGGTGCCGCTGCGCGAGGGCAGCGTCGCGGTCTCGGCGATCACCGGGGAGGGCAGGGCGGCGCTCGAGGCCGCCATCGACCGCCGCGTCGCCGCCGGCATGGAGCAGGTGGACTACGCGCTGCCCGCCGCGGACGGCGCCCGCCTGTCCTGGCTCTACGACCACGGCGAGGTGGTCTCGCGCAGCGACGACGACGACGGCGTGCACGTCCGGGTGCGCCTGCTGCCCGCGGACCGCGCCCGCTTCGAGCAGGCCCCCCGCCTTGAGCAGTCTTCGGGCCATGCAACCCGCGACACGGGTCAGGCGCCCGGCATGGAGCAGCCGCGATGACCGTCACCATCCGCGACGCGGACGAGCTGGTGCAGCTGGTGCGCGCCGCTGCCCGCGCCGAGATCATGCCGCGCTTCCGCCGCCTGACGCCCGACCTGGTGCGCACCAAGTCCGGTCCCACCGACTTCGTCACCGCCGCCGACGAGGCCGCCGAGGCGCTGATCACCTCCGGCCTGGAGCGGCTGTTCCCCGGCTGCGTCGTCGTCGGCGAGGAGGCCGCCTCGGCCGACCCGTCGCTGCTCGGCCGACTCGCCGACGCCGACCTCGCCTTCGTGGTCGACCCGATCGACGGCACCGCGAACTACTGCGCCGGCCTTCCGCTGTTCGGCGTGATGGTCGCAGCCCTCGTGCGCGGCGAGGTCGCGGCCAGCGTGATCCACGACCCCGTCGTCGACGACACCTCCATTGCCGTGCGCGGGGAGGGGGCCTGGAGCGAGTCGCCCGACGGCACCCGCAGCGACCTGCGCGTGGCCGCCCCCGTGCCCCCCGCCGAGATGCAGGGCGCGATGTCGTGGCGCTACCTGGAGCGGCCCCTGCGCGAGGCCGTGCTGCGCAACATGCCGCGCGTGGCGTCGAACTGGGACTACCGCTGCGCCGCCCACGAGTACCGCGCCGTCGCCGCCGGCCACTGGCACTACCTGATGTTCAACCGCTTGATGCCGTGGGACCACCTGCCGGGCTGGCTGCTGCACCGCGAGGCCGGCGGCTGGTCGGCCCGCTTCGACGGCAGCGAGTACCAGCCCGGCCACACGGGCGGCGGGCTGATCTGCGCGCCGGACCGCGACAGCTGGGGCGCGCTGCGGGCGGCGCTGCTGGACTGAGCCGGGTGGCGCCGTAAGACAAGACAAGGCCAGGGGCTCTGCCCCTGGACCCCGCCAAGGGAAGCCCCTTGGATGGCTCTTCTTAAGTCAAGGGATCAAAGGGTCCTTGGACCCTTTGCGGGTCTGGGCAGAGCCCAGTCTTGCTGACTGCCTCCGCCTCGTTTTTCTTCACTTCCTGCCACGCTGCCTCCATCTCCGCGAGGCTCGCCTCCGCCGGCGTTCGCCCGTCCGCCGCGAGCAGGCGCTCCACGCCGCGGAACCGTCGCGCGAACTTGTCGTTGGCCTGGCGCAGGCAGGTCTCCGCGTCGAGGCCGAGCTTGCGGGCGAGGTTGGCCATGACGAACAGCATGTCGCCCATCTCGTCGGCGAGCCGCGCCGGGTCCGCCTGTGCCAGCTCCGCCCGCAGCTCCGCGGTCTCCTCGGCGAGCTTGTCCAGCACCGCGGGGGCGTCGGGCCAGTCGAAGCCGACCGCGGCCACGCGCCGCGTGATCCTGGCGGCCCTGGACAGGGCGGGCAGGGCGAGGGGAACGTCGGCCAGAACCACGCCGGCGTCGTCCGCCTCGGCGCCCTCCGGAGCGCCCACCTCCGCAGCCTGGCCCGCGGCCAGCGCGCCGCGCTCGCGCGCCTTGGCGGCCTCCCAGGCGCCCGGAGCGGCCCCGGCGGCCCGTGCGGCCGCGTCGCCGAACACGTGCGGATGGCGGCGCAGCATCTTGTCGGCGATGGCCGCCGCCACGTCGGAGAAGCGGAACAGCCCGGCTTCCTCGCCCATGCGCGCGTGGTAGACGACCTGGAACAGCAGGTCGCCCAGCTCGCCGGGCAGGGCCGGCCAGTCGCGCCGCGCGATGGCATCGGCCACCTCGTAGGCTTCCTCGACGGTGTAGGGGGCGATGGTGGCGAAGTCCTGCTGCCGGTCCCAGGGGCAGCCGGAGAGGGGGTCGCGCAGCGCCGCCATGACGTCGAGCAGACGCTGCAGCGCGATCTGGTCCTCTGTCATCATGCCATCCTCAAGTCGCAGAATGTATATTATGCAAGTTTCGGGGCTGTGGCAGCCGGCGTCAGCCGATGTCGAGCACCAGCCCGTCGTGCCCGGCCTCGACGCCTGCCGGCAGGTTCCGCCGCATCCACTCCCAGTCCAGGTCGTATCCCATGTGCGTCAGCACCGTGCGACGCGCGCCCACGCGCCGGGCCCACTCGACCGCCAGCTCGACGTGCGCGTGCGTCATGTGCCGCTTGCGCTGGAAGCAGCCGACCACCCAGGTGTCCACGCCCTCCAGCGCCGCGAACCCCGCGTCGTCCAGCCCCACCACGTCGGTCGAATACCCGAAGCCGCCCACGCGCAGCCCGAGCGTGCGCATCACCTGGTGGTCCTGGTCGAACACCGCGACCTCGGCGCCGGCGATCTCCACCACCTGGCCCGGCACGATCGCGTGCTGCACCAGCACCGGCCGGTAGAACCCCGGCGGCGTCCAAGGCCGGAACACGTAGTCGAACCGCCTGGCCAGGTCGTCGAACGTCGTCTGCGTGGCGTAGGCGTCGAGCGGCCGCCCGGTCACCCGATTCACGATCCGCAGGTCGTCCAGGCCCACCACGTGGTCGGAATGGCCATGGGTGAACAGCACGGCGTCGACCGCCGCGATGCCGCACGACAGCATCTGGCCACGCAGCTCCGGCCCGGTGTCGACCAGGATGCGCCGCCCCGGCGCCACCTCGATCACGATCGCCGACCGGCCGCGACGGTTGCGCGGCTCCGCCGGATCGCACGCGCCCCAGTCGCCGCGCCCGTCCGCGCCGCCGATCTGCGGCACCCCGGCCGAACCGCCGCAGCCGAGCATCGTCACCCGCATCGCGCGACGCACACGAAGAAAGGTCGAGGTTCTGCCTCGAGCTCCGCCAAAGGCAGGGCCTTTGGAAACCATCCATTCGGGCCAGCGCCCCCGCCCGAACGGCCCGGGATCCCAGAGAATGCCGGTCCAGGGGCGGCTCGCCCCTGGCGGGTCCAGGGCAGAGCCCTGGCCTTCCTTCCCCTCACGCCGCCTTCCTGAACAGCGTGCGAAAGTTGCGCGTGGTCAGCGCCGCGATCTCCTCCGCCTCCACCCCCCGCAGCACGGCCAGCGCGCGCGCCGTGTCCGCGACCCACGCCGGCTCGTTGCGCCGCCCCCGGTGCGGCACCGGCGCCAGGAACGGCGAGTCCGTCTCCACCAGCAACCGCTCCGCCGGCACGTCGCGCAGGATCTCGCGAAGCTCGACCGAACGCGGGAACGTCATCATCCCCGACACCCCGATGTAGCCGCCGAGCGCCAGCCCCGCCTCCGCCAGCCCCCGCCCCGAGCTGAAGCAGTGCAACACGAAGCCGAAGCCGTCCGCCGCCGCCCCCTGCCCTGCGCCCAGCTCCTCGCGCAGGATCGCCGCCATGTCCTCGTCCGCATCGCGCGCATGCACCACCAGCGGCACCCCGGCCAGCCGCGCCGCCCGGATGTGCGCGCGGAAGCTCTCCGCCTGCACGTCGCGCGGCGCGTGCTCGTAGAAGTAGTCGAGCCCCGACTCCCCGATCCCGATCACCCGCGGGTGCGCCGCCAGCGCCGCGAGCGGCCCGACCTCCGGCACCGGCCCCTCCTCGCCCGCATGGTGCGGATGGACCCCGACCGTGCACCACAGCTCGGCGTGCCGCTCCGCAAGCCCGACCAGCACCCCGGTCTGCGACAGCCGCGTGCTGATGCACACCATCGCCCCAACCCCGGCCGCGGCGGCCCGCGCGATCACCCCGTCCAGCTCCTCCGGCCCCAGCGCGTCCAGGTGGCAGTGCGAGTCGACGAGCCCGGGCAGCGGCCCCGTGACGCCCCCCTGTCCGCTCACGCCGCCGGCTCCACGTGCCGCGGGAAGATGCCTTGCGGCACCGGCAGCACGGTCCCGTCCGCGACCGATCGCCCCAGCGCCGCGAGATCGCGCGCATCATCGGGCACGCCGAGCTGGTCGAGCATGCGCCCCATGCTGCCCGGCATGAACGGCTGCAGCACGGTGGCCAGCACGCGCAGCACGTCCGCCAGCACGCGCAGCACCTCGCCCATCCGCACGAGGTCGGTCTTCCGCAGCGCCCACGGCGCCTGCCGGTCGATGTAGGCGTTGCCCGCGCGCACCACGCGCCACGCCTCCTCCAGCGCCTCGTGCGGCGCCTGCCGCCCGAGCCGCTCGCGCAGCAGCCCCGGCAGCGCGTCCGCCATCGCTAGCATCTCCGCGTCCTCCTCGCTCGCCGCGCCGCGCGCCGGCAGCACGCCCGCGCAGTTCTTCGCGATCAGCGACAGCGAGCGCTGCGCCAGGTTGCCGAGGTCGTTGGCCAGGTCGACGTTCAGCCGCCCGATCAGCGCGCGCCTGGAAAAGTCCCCGTCGCCCCCGAACGGCTTCTCGCGCAGCAGGAAGTAGCGCAGCGGATCAAGCCCGAACTCGGCGACGAGCTCGCGCGGGTCAGTGACGTTGCCGACCGACTTGCTCATCTTCTCGCCCTCCACGGTCCACCACCCGTTGGCGTAGATCCGCTCCGGCAGCGGCAGGCCCGCCGCCAGGAGGAACGCCGGCCAGTAGATCGCGTGGAAACGCACGATCTCCTTGCCGACCAGGTGCAGCTGCGCCGGCCAGTACCGCCACAGCGGCGCCGCCTCGTCCGGATACCCCAGCGCCGTGACGTAGTTCGCCAGCGCGTCGAGCCACACGTAGACGACGTGCGCCGGGTCGTCCGGCACCTCGATCCCCCAGCGGAAGCTGGTCCGGCTGATCGACAGGTCGCGCAGCCCCGAGCGCACGAAGCTGACCACCTCGTTGTGCGCGGAGGCCGGCGCGATGAACTCCGGCCGCGCCTCGTACAGCGCCAGCAGCCGCTCGCCCCACGCCGACAGCCGGAAGAAGTACGACGGCTCGCGCACCCACGCCACCGGCGCCCCCGACGGCGCAACCCGGCTGCCGTCTGCGCGAGTCACCAGCTCGTCCTCGCCGTAGAACGCCTCGTCGCGCACCGCGTACCAGCCCTCGTAGTGCCCGAGGTAGATGTCGCCCGACTCGCGCAGCCGCCGCCACAGCGCCTGTACGCCGGCCTTGTGCGCGGGGTCGGTGGTGCGGATGAACGCGTCGTACGACACGCCCATGCGGTCCGCGACGTCGCGGAAGTCGGCGGACACCCGGTCCACGAACGCCTGCGGCTCGACGCCCGCGTCCTGCGCCGCGCGCTCGACCTTCTGCCCGTGCTCGTCCGTGCCGGTCAGGAAGAACACGTCCGCCCCGTCCAGCCGCTGCCAGCGCGCCATCACGTCGGCGGCGATCGAGGTGTAGGCGTGGCCGATGTGGGGGGCGCCGTTGACGTAGTAGATCGGCGTCGTGAGGAAGAAGCGGCGGGTCATGCGCGGTCCCGGCAGGGGCAATGGGTCCCGACAGGGTGTGTCGCATCGCGGCGGTGAAGTCGAGACACAGGAAGGCCAGGGCTCTGCCCTGGACCCGCCAGGGCGAGCCGCCCTGGACCGGCCTTCCTTAAGGAGCGGGATCAAAGGGCCTCCGGCCCTTTGCGGGTTCGGGCAGAGCCCGACCTTTCTTTCTAAGCCGCCATCATCGCCAGCCCCGCCACCACCGCCTGCCGCTTGTCCAGGTTCAGCCGGTCGGTGTCCCCCTGCAGCCGCGTCAGCGCCTCCCACAGCTCGCCCCACGCCGCCGGCGTCCGCAGCCCCGCGAGCCTCGCCTGCGACGCGTCCGCCTCGCCTCGCAGCGACGCCCGCACCGCCCCCGAGATCGCGCCGCGCAGCAGGTCCATGAACAGCCCGTAGGCCTCCTCGCCGCGCCCGACGCGGTCTGCCGCCGCGTACGCCCGCGTGAGCGGCAGCGACGGCAGCGCCCCCAGCAGCTCGCCCACCAGCCTGGCCATCGCCAGCCCCTCCTCGTCCGCGAGCCGCATCGCGTGCCCCGGCGAGCCCCCGGCCAGCCGCACCAGCGTCGCCCGCTCCGCCTCGCCGAGCGCGGGCATGTCGCGCCGCAGCAGCGCGTCCACGTCGGCGTCCGGCACCGGGCCGAGCGCCAGTCGCCGGCACCGCGAGCGCAGCGTCGGCAGCAGCCGCCCCGGCGCCGCGCACACCAGCATCAGCAGCGCCCGCGGCGGCGGCTCCTCCAGCACCTTGAGCAGCGCGTTGGCGGAGTTGAGGTTGAGGTCCTCCGCGCCATCGACGATCACCACGCGCCACCCGCCCTCGGCCGGCGTCAGGTGCAGGAACGGCGGGATCAGCCGCGCATCGTCGATGGCGATCGACTTGCGCATCCGCTTCTTCTTGTCGTCCCACTCCCGCTCGACGACGAGCAGGTCCGCGTGCGTGCCCGACGCCACCCGCCGGAACACCGGGTCCGACGCCGCCAGCGCCAGACCGCCACCCGCGGGCGACCCCCCCTTGAGCAGCCACCGCGCCAGGCGGAAGGCGAACGTCGCCTTGCCCACCCCCTCCGGCCCGGCGATCAGCCAGGCGTGGTGCATCCGCCCCGCGCGCCACGCCTCGACCACCGCCGCCTCCGCCGCCGCATGGCCGAGCAGCAGGTCGTTCTGCCGCGGCGACGGGGCGCTCACGCGGCCCTCGCCGGAGCAGGCGCCGCGGCTACTGCTTGACCGCGGTGATCTTGCCGTCCTTCTCCACGGTGACGAAGTTGGTGGCGCCGCCCTTCGTGGCCTCGCCGGTCCAGGCGCCGTGGCTGCCCTTGAGCTGGCCGACGTTGCTGTAGCCCTTGCCCATCAGCGTGCCGAGCGCCTGGGCGCGCGACATCCCGCCCTCCATGGCGTCGCCGGTGTGGTCGGCCGGAAAGGCCTGCGCCAGCGCCGGCACCGCGCCCGCGAGCGGCAGCAGGGCGGCGGCGGCCAGCAGGGCGGCGCTTGCAGAAATCCTCGGCATGGATCGGAGCCTCGTTGTTGCGGTTCGGCCGGGCGCATCCGCCCGGGCCCTCGCACCATGCCATCATTGCAGATTGTCGCCAAACCGCAGCACGCCCGCGACCCGCGCCGCCACCTCATCCGGCGTGCCCTCCGCGGACACCAGCACGCAGCGCCCCGGCTCCGCTTCGGCGATCGCGCGAAACCCCTGGGCCACCCGGCCGTGGAACGCCGCCCCCAGCCGCTCGTAACGGTCCGGCTCCCCCTGAGCGGCGCCCTGCGAGGCGTGGCGCGCCGCGAGCCTGGCCCGCTGCGTTTCCGGCGACGCGTGCAGCACCACCGTACGGTCCGGCACCACGCCGAGCAGCCCGGCCAGCGCGCGGATCGTGCCCAGGTCCGCGCCCTGCCCGTAGCCCTGGTAGGCAAGCGTGGAGTCCGAGAACCGGTCGCACACCACCACCCGGCCCGCCTCCAGCGCCGGCCGGATCACCCGCGCGACATGCTCCGCGCGCGCCGCGACGTGCAGCAGCGTCTCCGCAAGCGGCGACCAGTCCGTGCGCCCGGACAGCAGCAGCTCGCGCAGCACCTCGGCCCCCGGCGACCCCCCGGGCTCGCGCGTGCGCACCACCTCGTGCCCACGCGCCCGCAGCGTCGCCTCCAGCAGCGCCGCCTGCGTGGACTTGCCGACCCCCTCGCCGCCCTCCAGCGTCACGAACCACCCTTGGCCCCGCGCCACGCCCGGGGCCGCGTCCGCCGCGCCGCCCTCAGCCGCCGAAGACGTGGCTCACCACCGCGAGCGCCCGCCCGCCCACGCCCAGCCGCGACACGTCCGCACCCGCCAGCAGCGGCACCTCCATCGACGGCACCCCCTGCCCCGCCAGCACCAGGTGCGCGACCACCGCCCCCTTGCTCACCGGCGCCGGGATCGGGCTGTCGTAGGCCACGCTGATCTGCGCGTGCTGGCGCCACGAGCGCGGCATCGTCACCACCAGGTCCTTGCCGCCCACCAGCGGCACGCTCGCGCGCGCGCCCAGCCACACCGGCGCGTTCTCCACCGTGTCGCCGGCGCCGAACAGCGCGACGTTCTCGAAGCTGTTGAACGACCACTCGATCAGCCGCTCGCTCTCCTCGACCCGCGCCTTCTGCGTGGGCATGCCGTTGAGCACCATGATCACCCGCCGCCCGTTGCGCAGCGAGGACGCCACCACCCCGAAGCCGCCCGCCTCGGTGTGCCCGGTCTTGAGCCCGTCCGCCATGCCGCGCTGCACGAGCGGGTTGCGGTTGTACTGCTCGATCCCGTTGTAGCGGTAATCCTTCTCGGCATCGTAATGGTAGTACTCGGGGTATGTCTGGATCAGCGCCTGCGCCAGCGTCGCGATGTCGCGCGCCGACATGTAGTGGTTCGCCGCCGGCCACCCCGTGCAGTTCTCGAAGTGCGAGTTGCCAAGGCCGATCTCCTTCGCCTTGGCGTTCATCAGCTCGACGAACCCGTCCTCCGAGCCGGCGACGCCCTCGGCCAGCACGATGCAGGCATCGTTGCCGGACTGGATGATCATGCCGCGGATCAGCTCCTCGACGACCACCTGCCCGCCCAGCGGGACGAACATCTTCGAGCCCTGCATCTTCCAGGCCTTCTCGCTGACCGGGAGCGACTGGTCGAGCTTGAGCTGCCCCGCCTTCAGCTTGCCGTAGATGATGAAGGCGGTCATCAGCTTGGTCATCGAGGAGGGCGGCATCTGCAGCTCGGACTGCTTGTCGAGCAGCACGGCGCCGGTGTTGAAGTCGGTGACGAACGCCCACTGCGCCAGCGTGTCCATCGGCCCGAGCGGGGTCGCCGCCGCGTTGGCCGAAGGCACGGCCGGCGCCTCCGGGACCGCCGTGGCCGGCGCCCGCGGGTGGCGCGGCGCCGCGCCGGCGGCACCCGACGCCGCCACCCCGGCCAGGGCCGCGCCCGACAGCAGCAGGCGGCGTCGGCCCGGCACGCAGGCCCGCAACTCTGTGTCTGGCGTCATCAGGCGCATCCCCCAAATTGTCCCGGAGTCGCGGGCCCCTGCCCGTGCCTACTGCACGACGATCCGGGCATCCGTTACCCCGGCGCGCAGGGCCCGGTCCAGGGCGGCGTCGGCCTCCGCGACGGTGTCGAACGGCCCGGCCCGCACCGCGTAGCTGTCGCGGCGCCCCTCCCGGCTCCGCACCACCTCCGTGGGCAGCCCCGACAGCCTGGCCGCCAGCCGCCGGGCGTAGTCCGCGCGCCCGAAGCTGTCCGTGCGCAGCCAGAGCTGCCCGGGGTCCGCGCCCGCGTCCTGCACGTCCTCCGCCAGCCGGTCCGGCACGACGGTCTTGTCCGCCGCGGCCGGGGCGGCCCCGATCGTCGTCGCACGCCCCGCACCCTGCTCGCCACCAGGCGGCGCCAGCGACTCGGCCTGCACCGACTCCCGCGGCGCCGTCGCGATGTCGAGGCGCGGCCCGCCGTGCAGCTGCTCCGCGAGTCGGCGGCTGAGCGCCTCGTCCACCGCGAACCGCACCCGCGTCGCCCCCTCCCCGCCGCGCCCGGCGACGCCGAGCAGCGCCGCCGCCCGCGGGGTGAGCGAGAGCACCCGCCCCGGGTCCGCCGGCCCGCGGTCGTCGATGCGAAGCAGGACCTGCCGCCCGTTCTCCAGGTTGGTGACCCGCGCCACCGCGGGAAGCTGCAGCGTCTGGACCGCCCCCGCCGCGACCTGCGGATCGTAGCGCTCGCCGTCCGTGGTGGTCGCCCCGTGCGCGCCCTCGACCGACGCCAGCCCGGTGAACTCCGCCGAGAACGACTCCGCCGGGTAGAACCACACGCCCCGGTCCCCCTGCCACGGCGCGCCCAGCGTGTAGTGCGCCGGCAGCGGCGGCTCCGCGACCGGCGTGCGCCGGTTGCACCCGGACAGGCCGAGCAGCGCGGCCACCGCCAGGCCGACACCGCGCCCGCCGCCCCGTCGCAGCGCCCGCCCGCTCCGCCTCGCCGCGTGCCCGCCCCGCCCTCCGCCGCTCACGCCGCGGCGTCGCCCAGCAGCCCCACGCCCAGGGCATAGAAGTCGGACGGGTTGTACCGCCGGATCGCCTTGAAGTTGGAATACACCAGGAATGCGTCGCCCCCGACCCCGTCCGGCAGCAGCAGCGCCGCCTGCACGCCGTGGCTGTCCGGCCGGAACGGCGCGCCGTCCTGGCGCCGGACCCCCTCGCGCTCCCACTGCGCGATCGGGCGCACATCGTCACGCCCGCCCGGCGCCGTCATCCCATCCGGCACGCGCACCGGCTGCCCCCACAGCTCGCCCGCCTTCCACCCCGACCGCGCCAGGTAGTTGCCCACCGAGGCAAAAACGTCCGGCAGGCTGGTCCAGATGTTGCGCTGCCCGTCGCCGGTGAAATCCACCGCGTAGCGCAGGTAAGAACTTGGCATGAACTGCGGCTGCCCCATCGCCCCCGCATACGACCCGGTCATCCCCAGCGGTGCCACGTCGCCGTGGTCAAGGATGCGCAGCGCGTTCATCAGCTCCGAGCGGAAGAACGCCGCCCGCCGTCCGTCATACGCCAGGGTCGCCAGCGCCTCGACCACGTTGAACGTCCCCGTCTTGGCCCCGAACCCCGACTCCAGCCCCCAGATGCCGACGATCACCCGCGGGTCGACGCCATACTTCTGCCAGACCTCGGTCAGCACGCCCCGGTTGCGTGCGAACGCCGCCCGCGCCGCCTCCAGCCGCGACGGCGGCAGCACTCGCGCCCGGTACTGCGCCCAGGTCAGGGTGAACTCCGGCTGATGGCGGTCCAGCTCCAGCACCCGCGCGTTCGGCCCCGACCCGAACGGCGCCGTGCGCAGCGTGCCGTCGGAAATGCCGGAGCGGCGCGCCTCGGACCGGACCCCCTCCAGGAACCCGGCATACGAGCCCTCCTGGGCCAGCGCCGGGAGCGGCAGGAGCACGGAGGACGCAATCAGGAGTCGGCGTGAGAGCATGCGCGAGCATGTGCCACAGCGGCGACGCGGGCCGCAACCGTCGCGGGCAAGCAAGGCCAGGGCCCTGCCCTGGACCCGCCAGGGGCAGCGCCCCTGGACCGGCCTCCATAAGAGGCCTGCGGCACAAACCGCAGCGGAGGAGTCCAGACCCAAGGAGAGGTTTCCAAAGGCTCGGCCTTTGGCGGGGTCCAGGGGCAGAGCCCCTGGCCTTCCTGTCCTAGAACTTCGTCGACACCGCCAGCGACCCGAAGTTGAACAGCCCGCTTTTCTGCCCGTTGAACTGCACGGTCTGGAACGTCTGGGTGTAGCTCACGCGCACCCCGCGGAACATCACCGCGACTCCGGCGGAGAACTCGCCCACGTCCCACTTCTTCGAGACGTGCGGGCTGTACTGCCGCAGCAGGTCGCCCTGCAGCGACGCGTCGTACGCCACCGCCTGCCCGTCGACGCCGCCGAACGCGTACCACGCGAACGGCCGCGTCGCGGTGTAGGCGTCCGTGCCGTTCTGCCCGTACTGCGACGTGGACGGCCCGAAGTCGCTGTCCAGCCCCTGCCCGATGCGCACGAGGCCGCCGAGCTGGGCGAAGGTGCGCACATCGCCGCCGGCCAGCTTGGCCTGTGGCAGCACGTCAATGCCGATGCCCCCCGCATACGGCGCGTCGAAGCCCGCCACCGGCACGCGATATGTCCGCTGCACCAGGAAGTTGAACGCCGCCTCGTCGGGCACCTGCGAGGCCCAGCCCCGGTTCGGCGTGTCGCCGATGATGTCGTGGAACCCGTTCTGCACGTTCTCGCCGGCCGCCTCCGGCCCGATCACGCCGAGGCTCACCGAGACGAAGTCCCGGCGGTGGTCGGTGTCGTGGATCAGCCCGAAGTTGGCCAGGAGCTGGCCCTCGTACGGGTGGTCGTGCGGGCTCGGCACGTCGAGTTGGGTCTGGCGCGGCGTGAAGATCGACTGGTTCAGCGTGATGCTGATGCGCTGCACGCCGTCGCCCCACACCCGCTGCCCGAGGATCGCGAGCGGCGCCGGCAACACGTCGGTGGGCGACACCCAGCCGGCGCGGATGCCGCTGGTGTAGTACTGGTCCGACGTGCCGTGCTGGGTGGAGACGGCGTCGTTCTCGACCTGCAGCGTCCAGATGCTGTTCGGGTCCTGCGCCGGCGCGGCGTGCGCCGGGCGCGCGCCGAGCAGGGCGGCCGTGGCGACAAGCGCGGGGGCCAACAACGTCGGCACCACGCACCGCGCCGATGCGGCCGGACGGCGCGATGCCCCCCGCGGAGCAAGATGCCGGGCCAGCCTGCTGTGTCGCGTCATCACCGTTCCACCAAACCTGATCTTAACCGTTTGTGTCCCACAATCGGCGCGCGCGGCAAGGACCCCCTGCCCGCACGCGGCCCGGCGCCCGACGGCGCGCCGCGCGTGCAGCGGGTGCGAATTTGCCCGTGCCATGGCCGGGCGGTAGCGTCCGGCGCACAGGGATGGGTGGCCGAGCGGTTTAAGGCAGCGGTCTTGAAAACCGCCGTGCGTGCAAGCGCACCGTGGGTTCGAATCCCACCCCATCCGCCAAATACTTTCAGATATCTGCGGATTTCAGCGGTTTTTTACGCAGGTGCATTCTGCGTTCCCAAAACCGTTCCCAAGATCGTTCTGAGATGGTGGGGAACGAAGGGGGCTGGCGGGGGTGTTCAGCCGGCTGCCGAGCGGCTTCAGGGCGGAAGCATGGTGGGTACTGGACTACTCATTTCTCGCGCGGCAATCTCCCCCCACCGACCATGCCGGACCTACCCACGCAGCCGTGACGACGTCTTAAGAGCCCGCTAACCGCCGGCAGCCACAAGAAAGCCCCGTGGTCCACCTCGGAGACGTTGATGAGCATCGCCGACCTAGCGATCAACAGCTTCTGCCTGGCCGTCATCGTCGCCACGCTCTGGGTCCGCCGGGTGCCAAAACCACTCGGCGATCGTTAACAGACGTCATCCCTTAACGCGCCGTTAACCTTTGCACTGAATACTGTGTCCTGCATCAGCGGGGACACAGGCGATGGAAACTGGCAGCCTTGTGGTCGACCTCGTGTCGCTCGTCATCATCACAAGCGTGCTCACCATCGCAGCGGTGCGATCGGATACGTCCGCTCCTGACGAGCAGCGTCCGGTGTCCGACGATAGCGCCGACCGCGGTTACTTTGGTCCGAACCCGCTAGACGACGCGGATAACCCTCGCGGCCACTAATCCTGCAACCGGTCCTCACCAGCGCTTCCTGGCCATCGCCAGCAAGCCTTGGCACATCGCCCGATGCTCCCGATCCATCCGGTCGCGCGCGGGAGTGCCGGGCGCCGGCATCTCCGCCTCGCCGTAGTTCCATGCCTCTTCCGCCCATTCCTCCAGGAAGCTGGCGGCGGGGCCGGATCCATCGGGAGCATAGGGGGTATCGGGTTTGACGCTCAAATCACCGCAGAAATCAGCGGTTTCTGGTTTGCGTTCAGCGTCTGACGCCCCCCTATGCCCCGCCCGATGCCCGGGAGCATAGGGGGTGGGCATAGGGGTTTCGGCATCAAGCAGCGCGATCAGCCCCGCCTTGTGCTGCCTCACCTCGTCAAGCAAGGCGGTCGATGGCGCGGCACTGGCAGTCAGGCGGAGGCCGGGCAGCGGTCCATCGTGACTCACCGCGACCGACACACCGGCTGCCATCAAGCGGGCATGAAGGTCGACGGCGCTCATACCGTCGCTTCCCAGGCCGGCTGTTCCGACTCGACTTGCGCAACGGCGTAGGTGGTCGCGCCCCACTTCCCGACGGGCCGCTGTTCGGTCAGCACGAAGCCTGCGACCCGCGTGCCGGCCATCTTGCCTAAGGCCGCGGCGATGAACTGCCGGCCCCTGCCCTGCGGATCCAGGATCGCCTTCACGTCCTGATGGAGGTCGGCGGCCCGGGTGGCGTAGTCGTTGTGGCGCTCGAACCACACGGAGAGCAGGTCGCCCACCACCTGCCGGCGTTCGTCCTTCGCCTTGGCTTCGCTCACCCGCTCGGCGGGATCCTTGCAACCCAGCGTGAGCAGCGGATCGCGGACCCAGTCGCACCATTGCCCGAAGCTGCCGAGGGGCTTGCCCTGCTTCAGGCTGGCGGGGTTCTGCCGACCCCATCGCCAGATCGTCAGGCAGGCGGCCAGCAGCTCGGCACGGTGCTCGCGCATCTCGGCCAGCAGGTCGCCCCGGAATGGCCGTTGCTCCGGATCCTCCATGTCGGCGTCGAGCTCGGCGGCGATGAACCGTCGCGCCAGATCTTCGGAGACCGTCAGGCCGTTGCCGGTCACGACGATGAAGGCGGTGGCGTTCAGCGGCACCATCTGCGACCTGCCCAGCAGGCGGGTGCGTGCAGGCCGCTCGGTGATGGCGCTGGCCAGGGTGTCCGACCTCAGCGCGACACCGTTGAAGTTGTCGAGGAACAGGACCGGAGCGCCCTCGATCAGCTCGGAGCTGATCCGCTTCTCCAGCTCCTCGGCGCTGCCGCCCTGGGTCACGGCATGCGGCGATCGTCCGAAGGCGATACACGCGATCGTCCGGGCAAGCAGCCCCTTGCCGGTGCCGGCGCCGCTCATAGCCGGTGCGTGCAGCAGCAGGCCGGGTGCCGTGTGGAGGCTGGGACGGCACACGGCCGTGAGCAGGCCGCAAAGGAACGCGGTCTCATCCTTGGCGGGTGGCTGGCTAACGTCGACCACGGAGACTTTTAACCTAGGATCAACGACCTTTGCCGCGTCCTTGAAAGGGAACGTCCGCCAGGTTGTCCGGATCCGCAGCAGCGCGGCCGAGGCCTGTTCCCTGGTCGGCAAGGCCGGCATCAGGTGCTGCACGTCCGGGACGTTCTCGCAGAACATGCCTGTTGCGGCGTCGTAGCCGTCGACGGCGTGGATCGTGCCGTCGGCGTGGAGCAGCGGTGCCGAGGCGATCCCGTTGAGCGCGGGCACATCCCACTCTCCCCGCATGTCCAGGTAAGCGACGGCCAGGGTCTTCGGCAGCGCGGCCGGCGCCTCCTCCGACGTGCCGTCCTTCTTGGCGCACAGGCGCACCGGCCGCGTGATCCGGTGGACCTCGCGCATCACCGTCTCGGGCGTGAGCGGCTGGGCGACGACGCCACCCTGCATGCGGTCGAGGGCCAGGCGGACCAGCACGCCACGCTCGTACACCGCGCCGGACCGGCGCAGCGCATCGCGGATGGCGTCCGCGGTCAGGTCCGGGTCGTGTGGCATGATCAGCAGCTTCGGCCGGGCGTCGCGCTCCAGTGTCCTGGACACGAAGGCAGCGGCTTCCTCGGCAGTGTTGAGACCGTCAGGCATGCGAGCCACCTGCCATCCCGGTCTTCACGCCGCTGGCCGCGGTCTTCTCGGCCTCCCGGCTCGGCAGCCCGACCTCCTTCGCGGCGCGGGCGATCATGGCGACCGCCGCCGTCTCGCTCAGCACCCTGGCATTGACCGCCTGCCCTGCCCTGCATGCCGCCCAGAACACAGAGTCATTGCGCCGCCCCTCCGCGGCGTTGGAGATGAACCGGACCAGCCCGGCGAGGCTGGCCTCCTGCGAGGCGCTGGACGCCGTGGCGAGGTCGAGCGGTGCCTTGCGGGCCTGCTTCGGTGCAAGCTGCTGCAGCAGCCAGGCGGGCCACGGCGCCATGACGTCCGGGCTCAGTACGGTGAACCCATCGGCGGGCCACCACACGATGTAGCCGCCGTCGCCCCTGGTATCGACACCGGGCGCGAGACGGCCGGCGGTGTTGCGCAGGGTCGGCACGTGATTGAACAGCAGATGCAGGCCGCCGCTGCGGGTCTCGTGCGTGCGGGTTGGGGGCAAACGCCCCTTGTTCGCCCGCCACCACGCATCGCCGCCCTTGCCCAGGTCGAGGTCGAGCACGGAGAAGCCGGACACAGCCCCGGTCGCCACACCGATCAGCGGTGCCGGGTAGCGCCGGAACAGGTCGACCGTGGCAGTCGGATCGGTGCTGGCGGCCTTGAACCCCTGCGGGCAGGCCGGCGCCTTACCATGCCGGCACGGGAACGCGGCATAGCCTTGTGCCGCAAGATCAAGGGCCCTCATGCCCGCACCTCGAGGAGCACGCGAGGCGGGAAGCTGTCCCCGCCGGCGGCCTGGACCATCGCCGGCGACAACCCGTCCCGCCAGGCGTCCAACAAGTCGAGCATGTCGTCGAGGTCCCTGCGCTCCCGGGCCATCTGGAGCAGCAGCTCGGCCAGAGCTCGTGCGCCCAGCCGGTGCACGTGCTCAGCGCCACGCTGGAGGCGGAGGGCGTCGGGAATGGCGGGGCTCAACGCCCCACCTCCCGCAGCTCAGCTGCTCGGTTGGCCAGATACTCCGCCCGGACGTGGTGCCCGTGCTGGAGCTCGATCCCGGCCATGGCGTCGAGCACGGCGGGCGTGAGTGGCTTGTTGTACGGGCCGGCGAAGCTCTGCGCCGGGCTGGTGAAGACGGAGATCGGGCGAAGGCCCGGATAGTTGAAGAAAGACATGCGGGTGTCCCTGCATGCCGGCTTGTTCGTGCTGGAAACGGCCGCGAGGAACGCGTATCTTCCGATTGTCAGGTCAGTTGCTACGCATACCCCGCCGGTTTTCGTGGTCGTGCACGAGGCCGGCGGTTTCATTTCAGTCAGGCGGCTCTTTAGTCAGGCGGCGCTGCGGACCTTCGCATCGGGCAGGCTGGCCAGGAAGGCACGGACCGAGGCCATGTCGACCAGGGTGCTGCGGCCGTTTTTCAGGAGCCGGATCTTTCCCTCACCCGCCGCACGATAGAGCGCGGAACGCGAGAGGCCGGTGGCAGCCGGTGCCTGCGGGAGCGGGATGGTCAGCGGCGAGACGATTGCGACGGAAGCGGTGGCGTTGTTCATCGGTGTGCCCCTTGATTTCACGGCGTGTCGGCTGCCGCTGGGGAACAGTCACCGATAATGAGAAGCCGAAAATAGCTGCCGAATATCTACTTCGGTCGATAATTTTCGGCACTACTGAGCCGCCTGTATTCGTCGCGTATTTGATCACTCAGCGACTTAGGCTTTGGCTGAGCCTCACTTGGATGATCGGTCAAAAGCCATGCACAGAGCTGGCGGCTTTCTTCTGCAAGGCTGGATGCAAGCGCCCCATGTGCCGCTCGACGGCGCATTTCATCCGCAGCAATATCCTTGCTCGACGGGCGCCCAGCCGTTCCAGTTCGGCGACGAACGGCTGGACTTTCATCTCCATTCTGGTGCTCCGTCACCTCTATGGATGGCGGCACGATCAAACGCGGGTTTACTATCCTTACATTCCAGAAAACAACACCACCCCCGGTCATCTTTCGTGCCCATTGCTTGTCAGGGCGCAATACGTTCCAAGTCCTTGGAGCAATTCAATGCGGGTAACACCCCGCTGTCTCAGGGTCCCCGAACGCTCTTAGAGAACTATCCGTCAATTTATCTAAAAGAAAAGCATTTAGCGTACTTAGAACTCTCATCCAATCCCACCAAGCCTGTAATCTTGGGTTGGCAATAGCTTGCCGGTTCGATGAAAGAGCAACAGCATGTTGCATTCCTTCAGAGCGCATTTTTGCGTCGCCGCGATCTTGCGGAATACCCATTCGCGTCAATTCAGCTATTGCGGCATCTAGTCGCTGCTGCTGCGTGGAGTCACAGAATGCGACGGCGGCCATATCGTTCATGAACAAGTGCCCGGTCGTTTCCGGATCAATCCAGTCCTCGATTTCGCCTGTAAACGGTTGCTTGGTCATAGTGCCTCCGCCGCACGCCCCGCATGGGAAATGGCGGGGCAGTCGACGCGGAGTGCCGACGTTCAGGGGCCAGCCTAGCCCCGCCGGGCCGAAGGATTGCGCGACGACTACGCCCGCACAACCAGCCGTCACCCTGCCACCTCGACCAGATCATTCAGCGTCGACCATGCGAGCACATCATGCCGCCGCGCCGAGCCGCCGAAGATCCCCGCCATCGCCGCGGGTTCGTCCGCCGCCAGCACCGCCCGGGCAACGCCCGCCTTCACGCGCAGGCCGTTGACCGTTTGCGCCCGGAGGCCGGACACCAGCACCAGGGCGTTGTGCACGTCCGTCACCGCGGCCCCGAACACGTCGTCGTCTGCGGTTTGCTCCAGCCGGGCGACCTCCTTCTCGGCCCGGATGAACGCCTCGCATGCGTCAAGCAGCTCAGCATCGGCGTGCCGCGCGATCGGCACCGCAGCCGACAGGACCAGCGGCTGGCTGATCCAACGGGCATCCGTCGTGTAACCCGGCGGCAGCGGCCCATAGTCGGCCGCGCACCGCGCCAGGATCTCCGCCCGCGCCGGCGCCACCATGTCGCGCAGCAGGCCCGCGAGGAGACCAGCGGCGCCGGCCCTCTCTGCCTCCTCGTCATCGTAGGCGGCGTGGTCCCACGCCGCGAGGGCGAGCGCCTTGGCGTGCCAGCCGGCCGGCGTCGTGGCTGGCGTTGCCTCGATCCATCCAAGGGTTGGCCAGTCCGGCTCCCGGGTGTGGTCGTCCGCCAGCTCGGCAGGCGCCACGACATAGCGCCACCAGCTCCGCCACTCGGCTTCGGCGAAATCGTGGCAGACTCGGACTAGCTCGGCGTCGGGTGACGAGGCGACGACCTCCGCCTCGGTGGTGGCGAACGGGGACAGACGGGTGCTGGCCATGCTCAGCCCTCCCCGACCAGGTCACGCACGATCGCACCGATGAGCTGGCTGTTCCAGCAGAAGTCATGTGTCCAGATCGGGTCCTTGTCCCAGGCCAACAGCGTCCGGGCGCGCGCGACCTGCCCCTGCGGCGTGGTGGCCCGCAGCTCGCAAATCCGGTGCAGGAGCGGGTCCTGCGCGTCGTGGAGCGGCTCAATAGCGGCGTCGATCGCTTCTTCCCGAGCGGTCGCTTGCTCACGGGACAGGTGCTCCCATGGCGTTGTGTACTCCTTGTCGATCCTGGTTTGCAGGGCGTCGCACTCGGCGCAGAGGCGGATCAGCTCGCCGTCCGGGTTCTCGGCTACCTCGCGGAGATCCGGCAGCACTACGGCGCCGGCGAAGGCTGCGCCGGAAAGTGCGGCGAGGATGGAGCCACCGACGAGGTGCCGACGCGAGGGCGCGACAACGCACCCCGTGGTATGGGTGTAGGTAGCCTTGGGCATCTGGAGTGACCTTTGCCTGGGGTTAGGCCGGGCGGGGTGTTACGAGCACTCCGGCCGGCCGACGTTCCTTGTGGAACGGCACAAAGTGTGTCATAGTTGGACGCATGATTGCAAGCGCAAACGTCACAGGGCGTGCCATTGGTGCCGCCCAGGTTAGGGCAGCCCGGGGCTTAATTGCTTGGACCCAGGACAAGCTTGCATCAGAAAGCAGTGTGCCCAGGCGCACCATTGCCCGGCTGGAGCTTGAGGAAGGCACTCCTCATCGCCGCACCCTCACCGCCATCCGCACTGCCCTAGAAGCCGCTGGTGTCGAATTTATCGAGGAGAACGGAGGCGGGCCCGGTGTAAGGCTGCGATCCGCGAACCGCAGTTGATGGGGTCACAGGAACGCCAGCAGGCATCCATCCTCACGAACTTGCTATTTCGATCTTAACACCTCGTTAACGTTTGCACCCTACGAGTTCACCTGACAAGGAGTGTAGAATGGACAAGGTAGATACAGCAATCATAGTGTGTTTCGCGCTTACAACGCTGGCATTGATAGGAGCCGTTATCAATCTTGACATTTCTGACAATAGCTTCCTGATGTCCGCCATCCGCGACTTCTCGTGACATCTAGCAAATAATAGTTTGTCGGCGTTGGAAATGACCTCGTTTTCTGCCGGCGTCGTGTTCTTTTAACACTTCATTCACTCTTCTTCGGCATACTCCATACCAGCGCAGGAGGCCGTCGGCAGCTGCCACGACGTCCTGCACAGGCCGAGGAAAGCGGTAGTCCGCTTTCCAGCCGCGGCTTGCCCATCCGGTTGTGAACATTCGACGGTTGCTGGTCGCACAACTGACAAGGTCGCCCTCGCTAGCCGCAGGACCGGCATAAGCCTGCGGGATGCGCAAACCCGTTCACGGAAAAGACCAGGGCAAGGGCGACCAGCGATCCTGTGTTCCTAGTTTGGCTCCTTCAGGCGCCACCCATTCGTATGCGCCCAGGTGCGAGCGGAGATCTCGACCTGATCACGTGGGCATGGCTCGAATAGCGGGTGGTCTTGTTCAGGAAAGTATTCTCCACTTGGAAATACCAAATGAACCTTGCAGAAATCGTCATTGTCTTGCGCAGCAACTGCCTGGGTAGCGAGGAGCACAGCTTCCTGGCCTGTGGCGTTCATCACGAAAGCAATTTTTGACATAAGCCCCCCACATTCATTTTGGGTAAGTCTTACCATCTGTGGTTGCATCATACCATAGTAATCATGATGCTTCCCGCTTCGTCCAGTCGTCCCCCATCTCGATCAGCGCCTCGCGCGCCATCGCTTGCGCCTTGGTGCCGGCCAGCCCGCGGCTGGCGTCGGTGCGACCGTGAGCGATTGCTTGGAGCACGGCACGATAGCGATCCTCGACGGCTGAGCGTGGCGGCGGCGACACACCTCCTAGGCTCAGCACCAGCCCGTAGGCTCCTGCCGTCGAGGCCTCGTGGCCATTCGTACCCTGTCGGACATACGTCGGCGCGATCCCGACCACGGGACGCAGGCCATTGGGTGTGCCCACCCAGAACGCGGCGTCGCGTGGCATACCGCGTGGAGCGTGCGCGAGGTCGTCGATAGTGAAAGGTTCGTCTCTGCGTCCCAAACGCGAGGACGGGTGCGGGACGATCGGCAACTGGACGGGCGTGCTGGTCAACATGGCGGCAGGATGGAATGAGAACGTTTGTTCTCGCAAGGGCAGTCTGTGGCTCGCTTGCCTAACCCTTGGCCGTCTTGGTGTGCATCAACATACCAGCTAGTATCCGACGATAGGGGTTGCGACAGCAGCACAACCGAGATGTTGGTTACAATTCCGGTGATAGCCTTTGTAGGAGATGAAATGTCGAGTCTTTTTCAGCTAGGCGACATTGTTCAGTTAAAATCCGGAGGCCCCCCCATGACCGTCGATGGAGTTCCGGGGAGAGAAGTTCCATATGGGCAAAGTCCCGATAACTATTTATGTAAATGGTTTAAAGGTGCGACTCAAGACAATGGAACATTCAATGAGCATCTACTTCAAGCCTATGTAAAGCCAAGCAAGTGACGCCTGAGCAAGCGGCGGAGTGGATGCTTTTACAATATGACTCAAAACGCTTTCTCTATCAGGAAGAAGCTGCATCTCATCTACTACATCTTCATTCTGAGAAATTAGCCTATTACGATGTGAATGGAAATGTGTGTGTCGGAAAAGCAGTTCTTTCGGCATTTAATAAGCTAACGCCTGAGGTCGTTTATGAGCGAGCAAATAAATTCTGGCGAGATCGGCTGTCGACTGATCAGCCTGGAAGGCAGCAATAAATGAAGCGTGACATGGAGTTGGTAAGAGAACTTCTTCTTAGATTAGAAGACATGCCCATGAGAGCGGGCGGTATATACGGTATAGAGTGGGGCAGCGAGTTCTTTGAATTTTCAAATCATGATAGAGAGAAGGCTATAAAACACTTTAAACTTCTTGTTGAAGCAGGTTATGTATCAGCCCCATCTGGTCAAGGTATGACGTGCTTCATGACAAGCGGCTTAACCTGGGAAGGGCATGAATTTATAGACTCCGTACGAAGCCCAGAAATTTGGACAAAGACAAAAGCAGGTATGAAGTCTGTTGGCGGTGTAGGCCTTGACGTGATGGTTCAGCTAGCCAAGGCAGAAGGCAAAAGGCTTCTCGCTGAGAAGATGGGTATAGTCTTCTAATTCTTGCTCTTACCTTACCGGCATCACGCCAGCCCACGGTTTGCCTGCCCCGCCAGATTGCGAGCCTTCAGCGCATCCTTGATGTCGCGGGCAATCCCATGGGCATCCTTGGCCTGCGTGTGCACGTTGATCGGCCCGTTGATGGTCGTGACGCTGCTGTTGTCATGGTGCGAGGTATTGTGGACCGTGCTGTTGCCCCAGCGCTGGGCGGCGGTCGGCACGGCGTTGTTTGCTGCCACCGCAGCAGCGTCGCCGTTCAGCAACCGGCGCAGGCCGTCGAGGTCGGGCCTCTCTGGTGTCCCCTCGTCATTGGCGGGTTGTGCAGGCAGGCCATGCCATAGCCCCGTGCCGGGCTTCAGCGTCGGCACCTGCACGCTCGGCGGGAACCAGCCCGGGCCGACCTGGTAGTCCCGGGCGTTTGGTGCGTCGGGTTGGCGCAGCTCGGCCGGGGCACGCTGCAGACGGTCGAGCAGGCGGACAGCGTGCAGGTTGGCGTTGCGCCCGCTGGTGTCCGCCTCGAACCACGTCTGCCGAAACTGCCTTACGTAGTCCCGGGTCTCGGCCGGTAGTCCGGAGGCGTCGCCTGTGTCCGCGAACCGCTGCACCGCCGGGTTGTTCGGCCCGGCGTTGTAGGCCGCTGCCGCGGCGGCCTGGTTGCCGTGGTAGCGGTCGAGCAGCGTGTGCATGTACCGGGTCGAGCCGTCGACGTTCTGCCTGAGATCGTAGGGGTCGACGCCGAGGTCCTTGGCCGTGGCCGGCATGAGCTGGCCCGCGCCGATCGCCCCCGCCTTAGACGTGAGGGCCTTGCCGTCGACGTCCAGGCCCTTCTCGATGGCGAAGATCTTGCGCGCGAAGTCCACCGGCACCCCGTTGCGGGTGGCCGCCTCCGTCATGGCGTCGCTGGCCGTGGTGCCTGCCGGCAGGTAGTTGTTCCGTCCGAAGTGGCTGGCGATGAACCCGGCGATGCCACCCGGCGCCGCGCTGCTGTCCGCATTGCCGTTTGTCGCACCGGCTGCCGCGCCCACGCCCAGTAGGCTCGCCATCCACGCCGGCGGCTGCCAGTTCGCCAGCGCCTCGAACGCCGTCCACACTCGCTTGCCGAACGTCTCAATCCCGGCCGCCACGTGGTCGAAGTTCAGCCGGTCCAGCGCGCCCATGAAGTTCTTAATGATCGGGTCGACCTTGGCGTACCAGCCGGGCAGGTGCCGGTCGAGCCAATCGCCGAGCCGGGTCAGCACCCGCGTGATGCCGGGCGAGACGTCGTTCAGCAGGTGGCGCCCGAACGTGTGCGCCCGGTCGTCGATGTAGCCGAGCTGCGTCAGGATGTCCTGCGCGTTCTCGGCGTCCTGGCGGGTCGGCAGGCCGATCTGGCGCTGCTTGTCGAGCCGCGCTTGGACGAACTCCGGCCCGCGGCGCAGGAAGTCGATCATGCCCTGGCTCATGCCGGGGATCTGGCCGCCCAGGAAGTCGGTCGCCTTCGGGTCGATGCGGTCCTGCGCCTGGAACGCGCGGGCGAACTCAAGCTGCTGCTCGTTGGCGTCCTTCATCTTGCCGTTCGTGTTGGCAAGGTGCACGCCGAGGCGGGACAGGTAGGGGATGAACGTGTCGCCGCCCTGGCCGGTCAGCCGGAACTTCTCGAACGCGGCCGACAGCGTGGCGACGCTGCCCATGGCCTCGCCCGACGCGGCACCGGCGCTCTGGGCGGCCCGGTCCCACGCGGACAGGTCCTCGGTCGTCATGCCGAGACGGCGCGACAGGCGGCCGAGGGCGGCGTCCTGGTTCGTGATGTCGCGCGTCAGGCCGCCCACGGACCGGCCGGCCAGGAACAGGCCGAGCAGGCCCAGCAACTCGGTCCGCACCTTGGCGAACCCCTGCGCCATGCCCTGCGCGACCTTCTGCACATCCGTGCCGGTCTTGGTGGCGCCCTCGCCGATGGCTTTTAAGCCGGCGTTGGCTTGGGTCTGGCCGGCTTTGAACTTGGAGGCGTCCAGGTTGAGGCTGACGACCAGGGTATCAATCAGGGTCACGGCGCAGGCACCAGCGGCAGCGGCGCCGTCGCGTCGACCTGGAGCGCCGCAAAGGCGGCCACCCACGGGGCGGCACCGTCGCTCATGCCATGAACCCGCCTGTCCCACGCCACTGGGGGTTCGTGCAGGCACTGGATCGTATTCCGGATCGTGTCGTCGGCAACCCTGCCGAACATGCCGCCGTGCCGCTCGATCGCCGGCAAGGCCCGGCCCGATGTCGTCAGCCACTCCAGGGCGAGCCCGGTCGTATAAACCTGATGCTGCAGGCGGGTCAGCTCGGCCGCCATCGCCTTGGCCGTGTCCGCCGCCTCGGCGGAGATCACCGCACGGGCCGCCTCCTCCACGGCGTTCTTGACGAAGTAGTCCCGGCTGTCCAGCCGCTTCAGCTCCGCCTCCAGGGCGTCGCGGGTTGCCCTCGCCACGTCCAGGTCGTCCTGCGCGTCCGTTAGGGCGTTGCGGGCCTCGCGGATCGTCTGCGGCGGCGTCCCGCCCACGCCGCGCGCCACGTCCGCGAGGTGCTGAGCGCAGTTGGCCTTTGCGCGCTCGATCAGTTTTGGGGCAGCGTCGACCCGGCTGTGGGCGGCCCAGATCGCCTCGCTGGCGGGACCGATCGCCGCGGAGGTGGCAGCCCGCCGCGCCGCCAGGTCGACCTGCGCGGCGATAGCATCGGCGAGGGCGACACGCTCGGCGGAGAGAGGCGGAGTGCCGCCGGCCTCCGCCGGCTTGACCGCGCGCAGGGCCCGGAGTGGCAGCATGACGGCCATCGTCAGTATCCCTTCATCAGGCGACCGGCGTTCGGAAACCGCTTGAGGAAGTCGTCGTAGTGTGCCGCGTCCTGCGCGATCCGCGACTGTGCCGTCCGACGTCGCATCTGCCGGTCCATGGCGGCGGTCGGCATCCCGTTCTCGTCAACGCCGCCGTCCACCATCGTGGCGATGTCGTCCAGCTCGGGGTCGGGCATCTTGGCCTGCAGCCACGCGATGAGCTTGACCAGCGCGGCCTGCATGTTCTTTGGGTCGGCATCCATGGCAATTCTCCTGAGTGTCCTGAGTGCGGCATCGCCCACTGCGATGTCGCGGCCTTGCCTCCCGCGATCCACGAAAGCCACGTGGTCACCGTGTATGTCGGTCATCTTGCCGTCGTACCGGACGCCCTCGTGCACACCGGGCGTCATCACGGCCTTGTAGTAGTAGCCGGGCGAGATCTCGCGCTGGGCGCCGCACTCGATGCCGGCGATGGCCGCACCGTCCCACACCGTTAGCTCGGCCTGCAGGTAGGGCGGGTTCCACTGGACGTTGGACACGGAACCGACCACCACGTTGCGGTCATGCGCGCTGGCGTCCTGCTGCTTGTGCAGATCGACCAGGGGGCGCCCGTGGAAGCTGGCGGCGGTCTTCTGCAGCTCGGCGGCAGGGCGCAGCAGGGCATAGAGCCGGTGCGGGTCGAGGCCGAGGTCGCGATGGTTCGGTATCTCCGACCCGGCGTATTCGTTCACCCGGGCCGCTGCGATGTTCGCGAGCCGGACGTGGAGGTGGCCGTTCTTCGGGTCGATGGTGCGGACCGAGGCGCGGTCAAGCGCCATGCGGTCCTGCGGGCGGGCGGTGTAGGCCATCAGTCGTGCATCCTGTTCATGGGGCGGTGTCGCGTGTCTCGGCGACGTGGCGGGACAGCCGCTCCAGCACCCGGGCGCGCTCGATGCGCTGCTCCCGATCGCAGATGCGCTGGCCTTCGGTGCGGCGGTCTTTGGCCTTGAGAGAAGGCGGCTTGCGCTTGCGCGAGATCTTCCACAGCGGCCTCGGCATCAGAGCCACACCCTTGGCCGGCTGTAAGGACCTCGCCGCCGGCTCGCTTCCAGAACGTCGGGGTGAATCCGCATGGGCTGGCGAGCCGACCCGACCAGCAGCAGGGCGCCGGCCACAGCGTTGACCAGGTCGTCGTGCGCGCCCGGTGCGTGGTCGATTGAGTCCCGGCCACCGCGGGCCGTGCGCCGCTCCAGGCCGCAGAGCTGGGCGGTCAGGCGAGGCAGGTCGAGCAGTTCCAGCTTCCCGCTGTTCAGCAGCGGCAGCAGGTCGCGGTAGATGTCGGTCTTGGGCTTCTCGGACAGCTTGTAGGCGACGCCCAGCTTGCGGAACTGCTCCCGCGGCCATTCGCCGGCATACCGGTCACCCGTAACTTCCGTGCAGCGGTAGTCCTTGAGCAGCGCGCAGAACTCGGCGACGCAGCTCTCCGGGCTGAAGGGCGGGCGCACCTCACGCACCACGTCGAGCACTGGGCGGCGCGTCACATGCCCGTCCGTGCGCTCCTCGACGGCGTGCGCGATGGCCAGGGTCATGCTGTCGGCGCTGCCGCCGGACGGGTCGACGAAGGCCACGTAGCGGGTGGCGGGCAGGGGCAGGGTCTCGCGCCGGCCGGGCACGATCACCCCGTCCACTACCTCGCGCGACACGAAGGCCGCGATGTCGTTGCGGAACTCGGCGCCATACTCGGCCGAGGCCGCGACGGGGTCCTTCTCGTAGGCCGCGTCGATCACCCGCTGCGGGATGCGGGGGTTCATCTCGGCCGTGGTGCCGCGCCAGACCAGCACGTCGGCGCCGTCCCGGGCGTAGTGGTCGCGGAATGCCTGATAGAGGGCGCCGCGCTTGGCGTAGGGGGAGCTGGCCAGCAGCAGCATCGCGCCGGGGATCGTCGCCAGGCCCGGGCGGATGGCGGCCAGGATCTCCTCGTCCGGGTTGGCGCTGGTCTCGTCCGATCTCCAGAACGCCACCTCGTCCGCCAGCACCGCGAGGAAGGTGTATCCGCGCGTGACCCGAAAGCTGGCGGTCGCGATCTCCAGAGTCACCCGGTTGCGCAGGGTGATCGCGTCGGCGGTGCTGTCCTCCACCAGATCGGCCAGCATGGGGGTTTCTGTCAGCAGGCCCATGGCGAACCGGAAGATGCTGCGGGCCTGCTTCCGGTCGGCCGCGATGACGGCGATCGTCGCCCGCTCGCCCGGCGCCAGGTGCGGGGTTACGTCCTGCATGGTGGCCAGGAACACGGCGATCAGGGCCAGGGCACGGGACTTGCCGCCGCGCCGGCCACAGATCAGGGCGGCCTCCGCGAACGCCTGCGCCGGCGCCTCCGTGCGGCCCGTGTGGTGCCGGTAGAGGGCAAGGGTGTCGGCATCCATCTGCAGGCCGAACAGGGCCGCCAGGAACGCGCGCCAGGCCTGCCACGTGTCACCCCTGAAGTGCGGGGCGAACAGGTCCGGGTCGTCGAGGGCGGCGAGGATGTTCACTGGGCAGAGCCCTGGCCGGACAGGCCGTTGCTGACCTGTCCGGCGCCGGCCACCATCGGAGCTGTCGAGGAACCGATGGAGGACTGGATGGCCGATGAAACCAAGGGGCCGACACTACTTCTGCATCTCGATCCTGGCAGCGACAGGATGAGCATGGCGATTAATGGCAACGGTACGCTAATAAGATCAGCGGAACAGCTAGAACAGATCATCGCAGGCATGATCAGCCTGCGCGAGATGATGTCGCCGGCGATCCCGTTCGTGAACCCAACAAAGGCAACGACAGTAATTACGACCGAACGGATGCGCTGGAGTGCGCAGAGTGTTCCAAGCAAACCCGGGATGGTGCATCTGATGCTGTTGCATCCGGGGCTAGGCTGGATTGGCATGGCAATCCCGCCGGCAGGAGCACAGGAGTTGGCCCTTACCATTTTGAGGTGCGCCGAGCCTGCGGGGTCGGGTCTTCCGAACTGACGGCAGACATCAGGCAGCCTTGCTGGCGAGGTGCTGCTGCAGGCGGTTGCCCGGCCTGTCCTGCGGCTTGCCCAGCCCCAGCTCGCGCAGCGTGCGGGTGAGGCTGTTGCTCCAGGCTAGGTAGGTCCTGCTGTCGTGCTCGGACATCACCCCGCCCTCCAGCACCTTCCGGTCCAGGGTCTCGACGTGCAGCGCCAGGGTGGCCGCCCGCTCGATCAGCATCCGCTGCGTCGCGGACGGCTTGCCGCCGACGTGCGCGGTCAGCTCGGAACGCACGCGGCGAAGCATTCGCGCTTCCCGGCTGCGACCGTCCATGTTCGACAGGTTATGTGGGCGGCTATACGGACCAATCCGGCTCATGACAGGGACTATATCGCCTGGAAAAACGCGATATCCAGTCTGATCTCGCGCCGAACGCGGGCCTGTACTATGCATTACTGTGCCACGATGTGCCGTGTTGTTCCACAACGTGTCGCATAATTATCCGAGGGCGACTGTCGACGCAGGGGAGCTGAGTGAGCATACGACGGGAACGCGCGCCCAGCGCCCACTCGCGCTGCTACTTACGCTTGTGAAATATCTTTCTTCCGTTGTAATTTTACCATAGGTTGGCGGCAGGGAGTACTCAACCACCGGAGGTAGAAATGTCGGACGTCGAACACCCAGATGACGGCGACCCAGAGGAAGCTAACGGCAAGAGCAAGAGCAGCATCGATGTGCATGTCGGCGGACGGATACGCATGCGCCGGACGCTGCTCGGACTGAGTCAAAGCGCGCTCGCTAAATCTATGGGAATCAGCTTCCAGCAGATTCAGAAATATGAGCGGGGAACTAACAGAATACCCGCGTCACGCCTGCACCAGCTATCATTAGCGTTGGACTCTCCGCTTAGTTTCTTCTTTGACAATATGGTTGATGTCCAAAAGCCAGTTCAGGCCGATACTGCAACGCTATCTGGCGTCTATAGATCCGACCGTGTTTTTGCCAATGACATTTACGAGCAGCTAAGCACGAAAGAAGCGCTCGAACTTGTCCGTGTCTACTACCGCATCAAGAGGCCGGACGTGCGCAGGCGCGTTCTGGATCTTATCAGAAGCTTGTCTCAGGATGAGGTTTAGCACCTGCGCATCGGCATACTGGGCATCGAAGCAGATGATCTTGGAGGAAGGCATAGGGGGTCAGGGACGGCATAGGGGGGTCATAGGGCCGAAATGATCTGCCCTAACTTACTGTAAATACACACTTCCGCCCCTATGCCCCCTATGGTCCCTATGCTTTAGAGCTTGCAGCAGGATTTTGGGTTATGCCCTGATCGGCACGACCCTAGCGCTTTGACAACCTGCGGTGCAGAACGCCGCCCAGTCCTCCATCAGCGGCCGGCGCCGCTCCATCAGATCCGAGCGCTGGTAGGCGGCCTCGACCTTGTCCCTCAGCGTATGGGCCAATGCCGCCTCGACCACCTCGCGCGGGTAGGCGGTGCATTCGCCAGCCCAGACCCGGAACGTGGACCGGAACCCATGCACGGTGATCGGCTCGCCCGTGGCACCGTCGCGCCATGACGGCAGCTCATCGGCCGGGCAGTCGTTCATCCGGCGCAGCACGGCGATCAGGGTCATGTCCGACTGCGCCGCCCCTGCCCTCGTCCCCGGGAATGCCAGGACGTCCGCAGCGGGCTGCGGTGGCCGGATGCCACGGAGGAGCGCCACCGCCGCGCTGGATAGTGGGACACGGTGCAGCTTGCCGCCCTTCATCCGCTTGCCCGGCACCGTCCACACCGCCGCGTCCAGGTCGAGCTCGCCCCACCGCATGCCCCGCACCTCACCGGACCGACAGGCGGTCAGGATCGCCAACTCGACTGCCCGCGCTGCCAAGCCTTCCCGCTGGCGCAACGCGGCCAGGAAGGGGCCCATCTCCGACCAGGGCAGTGCCGGATGGTGCACGGCCGCCTTGACCTTGCGAGGGGAGGGAAGGCGCGACGCAAGGTGTCCCTTCCATCGGGCCGGGTTCTCTCCGGTGCGCCATCCCCGTGCCGCGGCCGCGTCCAGGACCGCCTCGATCCGGCCGCGGAGGCGTGATCCGGTCTCCGGTGCGCGTTCCCAGAGCGGGCGTAGAACCCGCATGATGGCTTCGCTATCCACCTGCTGCACGGGCCAGTCCCCGAACACCGGATAGGCGTAGCTCTGCAGCGTCGACGTCCACTGCGCGCGATGCTTCGGGTTGCGCCAGGCTTTGCCCTTGTCTGCCACCAGCTCCTCGGCGGCAGCCCGGAAGGTGTGGGAGACGGCAGCGGTCCGGGCATCCTCGACGGACTGGCGGGCCTCCAGCGGGTCGCTGCCGGCGCGGATCAGCTTGCGGGCGGTGGCAGCCCGTTCCCGAGCCTCAGCCAGGGATACATCCGGGTAGGCGCCCAGCCCCATGTCCCGGCTCTTCCCGGCCCGCATGAACCGGAGCACCCATGTCCGGCGGTCACTGTCCTTGACGTAGAGGTGCAGTCCCCCGCCATCGGTGTGGCGCCCGGGCTTTAATTGCCCCTTCACGCCCACTGCGGTAAGTTTTCCCGACATAACCGTGTTCCCAAAACTGTTCCCATAATATGGGTGGGTTGATGGGGCACAAGCGGAAACGCTACGGGACGCAGGTTGATCGGAAATTCCTGATTCGTTGGGGCTTTTGGAACAGCCGGGAACGCCCCGGAATGCCAGTGAGGCGGACACCCCATCCGCCAGGAAAGACCAGGACGCCAGACAGGACCAGGCCGCCACAGAGGATCGGGACAGGGCTCATGGACAGCGTCGAGTGCGTGGTGGTGGGCGCCGGCGTGGTCGGCCTCGCGGTGGCCCGCAGCCTGGCCCGCGCGGGCCGCGAGGTGCTGGTGCTGGAGGCCGAGGACGCGATCGGCACCCACACCTCCTCGCGCAACAGCGAGGTGATCCACGCCGGCATCTACTACCGCGCCGACAGCCTGATGGCGCGCCTGTGCGTCGCCGGCAACGCCATGCTCTACGCCTACTGCGACGAGCGCGGCGTCCCCCACCGGCGCTGCGGCAAGCTCATCGTCGCCACCGACGACGAGGAGGCCGGCCGCCTCGCGCAGATCCAGGCCCGCGCCGAGGCCAACGGCGTGCCCGGCATGCGCCAGCTCGACGCGGCCGAGGCCCTCGCCCTGGAGCCCAACCTGTCCTGCGTCGGCGCCCTGATGTCCGGCTCGACCGGCATCATCGACAGCCACGCCTACATGCTCTCGCTCCAGGGCGAGCTGGAGGACGCCGGCGGCATGGTGGCGCTCCGCTCGCGCCTCGACTCCGCCGAGGTCACGCCCGACGGCATCGCGCTCCACGTCGGCGGCCCCGAGCCCCTGCACCTGCTCGCGCGCACCGTGGTCAACGCCGCCGGCCTGCACGCCCCCACCCTGGCGCGCCGCTTCGGCGGCCTCCCCGGCGAGGCGGTCCCCGGCGAGTACTACGCCAAGGGCAACTACTTCACCCTGGCCGGCCGCGCGCCCTTCGACCGCCTGATCTACCCCGTCCCCGTCCCCGGCGGCCTCGGCGTCCACCTGACCATCGACCTCGGCGGCCAGGCGCGCTTCGGCCCCGACGTCGAGTGGATCGACGGCATCGACTACACCGTCGACCCCCGCCGCGCCGACGTGTTCTACGACGCCGTGCGCCGCTACTGGCCCGGCCTGCGCGACGGCGCGCTGTCGCCCGCCTACGCCGGCATCCGCCCCAAGACCGTGCCGAAGGGCGCCGCCGCGCAGGACTTCGCGATCGACGGCCCCACCGCGCACGGCGTGCCCGGCCTGGTCAACCTGTTCGGCATCGAGAGTCCCGGCCTGACCGCGTCCCTGGCGCTGGGCGAGCACGTGCGCACGGTGCTGGACGCCGCCGCTTGAGGCCACCGACGCCGCGCGGCCAGCTGCGGATCGGGCGCATGCTGCGCCGCGCAGCCCGCCTCGCCGCGTCGCTGGCCCACGAGGTCGCGGCAACCCTGCCGCTCCCGCACCCCGCCGAGCCGCGCGAGCCGCCTGCCCGCG
>CAXSFE010000020.1:0-38515 GCA_964236585.1 uncultured Acetobacteraceae bacterium | reverse complement strand
GCGCCCTCCTCGGCGAGGCCGGCGGCGCGCGGGGCGGCGCCGGCGGGGCCGGGGGTGATGCCGGCGGTGCGGGTCGGGATGCCGGTGGGCGGGCCGCTCTCGCCGACCTGGGGCGGCTGGGCGGCGAGGCGCAGCAGGAAGATGAACCCCGCCGAGTAGACGATCGCGTAGACCACGATGAAGGCGAGGAACGAGGCGGCGAGGCCCGGCGCCGCGATCGGCGAGACGCTCTCGGTGGTGCGCATCAGGCCGTAGACGGTGAAGGGCTGGCGGCCGACCTCGGTGGTGACCCAGCCGAGCAGCAGGGCGGCGAAGCCGGAGGGGGCCATGGCGATGACGCCCCACTGCAGCAGGCGGCTGGAGTAGAGCCGGCCGCGCCAGCGCTGCAGCGCGGCCACCGCGCCGACGAGGAGCATCAGCATGCCGAGGCCGACCATGGCGCGGAAGGTGTAGAAGATGATCTGCGCGTTGGGGCGGTTCTCGGGCGGGAACTGGTCGAGGCCGGGGACCTCGCCGTCGAGGCTGTGGGTCAGGATCAGGGAGCCCAGCAGCGGCACCTCGACCTTGTACCGGGTGACGCCGGCCTTCATGTCGGGCACGCCGAACAGCAGTTCTGGGGCGCGGCGCTCCGCGTGCCAGCTGCCCTCCATGGCGGCGAGCTTGGCCGGCTGATACTTGAGAACCTCGAGGCCGCTCATGTCGCCGACCAGGATCTGCAGCGGGGCCACGATCACGGCCATCCACATCGCCATGGAGAACATGGTGCGCGCGGCCTGGTTCGGGCGGCCGCCGCGGCGTCGCTCGCCGAGGATGTGCCAGGCGCCGACCGCGCCGACCACGAAGGCCACCGACAGGAAGGCGGCGAGCATCATGTGCGGGTAGCGCACGAACACGCTCGGGTTGAACAGGATGCGCAGCCAGGACTCGGGCAGGAAGGTGCCGTCGGGCGCGATGGAGTAGCCGGCCGGCGTCTGCATCCACGAGTTGACCGCGATGATCCAGAAGCCGCTCAGCAGGGTGCCGAAGGCGACCAGGCAGGTGGCGGCGAAGTGCAGGCGGGGGCCGACCTTGTCCATGCCGAACAGCATCACGCCGAGGAAGCCGGCCTCCAGGAAGAAGGCGGTGAGCACCTCGTAGCCCATGATCGGGCCGATCACCGGGCCGGCACGGTCGGAGAAGGCGGACCAGTTGGTGCCGAACTCGTAGGACATCACCAGGCCGGAGACGACGCCCATGGCGAAGCCGATGGAAAAGATCTTCAGCCAGTACTTGAAGACGTCGAGATAGACCTGCTTTCCGGTCTTCAGCCACAGGCCTTCCAGCACCGCGAGGTAGCTGGCGAGGCCGATGGAGAAGGCGGGGAAGACGATGTGGAAGCCGACGGTGAAGGCGAACTGCGCACGGGCCAGGTGGAAGGCGTCGAGGCCGAACATGTAGCCGCTCCTGAAGTGGCGGCGGCACGGCGCCCCGGAGGCCGAGCCTCCGGGGCGCGCCTGCGGCCCCCTGCGTGAAGGCCCGCGGCGATGCCGGTAGGCCATATCTCATGGCCAAGATATGCGTCCGGGGCACGGGGAATACGAGGGCAAGAAGAGGCAGGACACCCGGAAACCCCTAATCCAAGTCAAGGTTTCCAAAGGCACGCCTTCGGCAGAGTTCGAAGCTTGGCGCCTGAAGGAAAAGCCTCAACCCTGCTCAATCCGCAGCAGCCGCGCCCGCGGGTACCAGGCCGTGCGCGTCCCTTCCATCCAGCGCCAGTCCGCCCGTGCGGGCAGCACGACCGTGGTGGGTGCGCCCAGGGTGGCGGCGAGGTGGGCGACCATGGTGTCCACGCTGAGAACCTCGTCGCAGGACGCGATCAGGGCGGCGGTGGCGAGCGCGTCGCGGTTGTCGTCGAGGGGGTTGGCGAAGGCGGGGCCGGCCTCGGCACTGGCGGGGCCGCGCTGCAGGCTGACCGGGGTGGCGCCGCGGCACTCCGGGCGAGCCAGCATCCAGGCGAGCGGCACGGAGCGGGCGGGATTCCAGTCGCCGGCCTGCCAGCACAGGCCGACGCGGCGGCCGCCGGCGCGGGACGGGGCGGGCGGCATGGACGGGGCGAGCGGCGCGGGGACGCGGCGCAGGACGTGCGCCAGCTCCATGACCTCGATGTCGCAGGCGGACAGCGGCAGCGGGCGCGCGGGGTCGAACGGGTGCCACGTGCAGGACAGGCCCGGCAGGCGGGCCAGGAGCGGCAGCAGCGCGGGCTGGGCTTCCACCGTCAGGCGGGCGCAGCGGGCCTGGAGCAGGGGCAGGCAGCGCACGAACTGCAGGGTGTCGCCGAGGCCGTGATAGCAGCGCACCAGGACGTCCAGGCCGTCGGGGGGCGTGCCGTCCCAGACCCAGCGCAGGTGGTAGGGGAGCGCGGGGTCGTCTCGGGTCGCTGGGTCGCGGGCGGCGAGGGCGGCGTCGGCGAGGGACCAGGCGTCGGCGAAGCGGCCGGCGCGCATGGCGGCGTCCCAGGTCAGGGAAGAAAGGCCAGGGGCGCTGCCCCTGGACCCTGCCAGGGCGAGCCGCCCTGGACTGGCCTTACTTAAGGGAGGCCGGTCCAGGGGCGCTGCCCCTGGCGGGTCCAGGGCAGAGCCCTGGCCTTTCTCATCCTGCCTCGTGGCGCACCAGCGAGTGCCAGTGGCGCCCTGTGCGCTCCAGCAGCTCGTCCGCGCCCTTCGGGCCGTAGGAGCCCGCGGGGTAGTCCTCGACGGTGGCGGTGCCGTCGGCGGCGGCCTTGAGCGCGGGCTCGACGGCGGCCCAGCCGGCCTCGATGTTGTCGGCGCGCTGGAACAGGGTCGGGTCGCCGTGCAGGCAGTCGAACAGCAGGGTCTCGTAGCCGACGTTGGGCTCGACCTTGAAGGCGTCCTGGTAGCGGAAGGCGAGGTCGACGCCGGCGAGCGTCATGGTCGGGCCGGGGTGCTTGGCGCTGATCGACAGCGACAGGCCCTCGGTGGGCTGGATGGAGAAGACCATCATGTTGGGCGAGAGTTTTTCCACGGGGGTGTCGCGGAACAGGGCGTAGGGGGCCTGGCGGAAGTGCACGACAATCTCGGTGGTGCGGCCGCCGAGGCGCTTGCCGGTGCGCACGTAGAAGGGCACGCCGGCCCAGCGCCAGTTGTCGATCTCGAACTGCAGGGCGACGTAGGTCTCGGTCGTGCTGTCCTTCGCCACGCCGGGCTCGTCGCGGTAGCCGGCCATGGGCTTGCCCGCGATCTCGCCCGCGGTGTACTGGCCGCGCACGATGTTCTCGATCCTGACGGGGCGGATGGCGCGGATCACCTTGGCCTTCTCGTCGCGCACGTCCTCCGCGTCGAAGCTGTTGGGCGGCTCCATCGCGATCATGCCGAGCATCTGGAACAGGTGGTTGGGCACCATGTCGCGCAGCGCGCCGGTCGGCTCGTAGAACGCGCCGCGCGCCTCCACGCCGACGGTCTCGGCGGCGGTGATCTGGACGTGGTCGATGTGGTCGCGCGTCCACAGCGGCTCGAAGATGCCGTTGGCGAAGCGCAGCGCCATGATGTTCTGGATCGTCTCCTTCCCGAGGAAGTGGTCGATCCGGTAGAACTGGCTCTCGTCGCCCTGGGTCAGGATCTGGGCGTTGAGCGCCTTCGCGGAGGCGAGGTCGGAGCCGAACGGCTTCTCGATCACCACGCGGCGGAAGTCGTCGCCTTCCTGCTTCAGCAGGCCGGCGGTGCCGAGCTGCTCGACCACGCCGCCGAAGAAGCGGGCGGCGATCGCGAGGTAGAACAGCACCGAGCCCTGCAGGCCGGAGCCCAGCTTCTTGATGTCCTCGGGGTTGGTGAAGTCGCCCTTGAAGTAGGAGAGGCGCTGCGTCACCCAGCCCCAGACCTGCTGGTCGATCTCGGGGACGTAGAACTCGGCCGTGGGGTCCTTCGTGAACTCCTGCATCGTGTCCGACAGTTCCTTGCGCCAGGCGTCGTCGTCGCCGTCGGTGCGGTCGACGCCGATGATGCGGAAGCCGTCGTCGAGGAGCTTTCCCGAGGCGAGATTGTAGAGCGCGGGCATCAGCAGGCGCTTGGTCAGGTCGCCGTGGGCGCCGAAGATCACCATGGTGCAGGGCGGCGCGGGGTGGGCGGCGGCGGGGGCGGTGGTGGCGCCGGGCTGGGACGAGGCGGGCGGCGGGCTGGGCTGTGCCTGGGCGGAGCCGGTGTCGGTTGCGCCGGTGGCCGGGTCTTGGGTCATGGAGCTCCATGCAGGGCCTGGCGGGACGGCCATCCGTCCCGGTCCCGGCGGCCCGGGCGTTCGCGCGTCCCAGCGCTTGGCGCAAGGGAGCGTGCCGGTCAACGGCGCACGGCGGCCGGAGTTCTTGGGCGGGGCTTCTCCGGCGGGCGGAGCCTCGGCGCAGGCGGGGCCTGTCGGGCGGCGGGCCGCGTCAGGCCAGGCGGGCGGCCAGGTCGGCGCCGCCGCCCATGCCGCGGGCCAGGGCGGCGGCGGTGTCGCCGCGGTCGTCGCGCAGCGCGGTGCTGGCGCCGGCCTCGAGCAGCAGGTCGACGATCGCGGTGCGGCCGAAGGCGGCGGCGACCATCAGCGCGCTCTGCCCGGACTCGTTGACGGCGTCGACCGCGGCGCCGGCCGCGAGGAGCTGGCGGGCGACGGCCTCGTGGCCCTTGAACGCCACGCCGAGGAGCGCGGTGCTGCCCCGGGCGTCGCGCGCGTCGACGGGCGCGCCTGCCCCGAGCAGCAGGGCGACGGACCCCTCCTGGCCGGCGTAGGCGGCGATCACCAGGGGCGGGAAGCCGCGCGGGTCGGGGGCGTCGCGGTCGATGCCGGCGTCGAGCATCTGCGCGGCCAGGGCGACGTCGCCCTCGCGGAGCGCGTCGAGGAACAGGGCAGCGATCTGCTGGGGGGTGTAGGCGGGCTCGGACATTGCCCGAGGATGCCGCGGGGGCAGCAGGCAGGCAAGCAGGGCGGGAGGCTTCCTCAACCTTGCTTCCCCGTGTTGCAGGTGCGAGGATTTTGCGCCGCTGACCCTTTCCGGACTGGACATTGCATGGCCGAATTCGACACCGTCGTGCAGGCGCTGTGGCGTGGCCGGAGCCCCTACGAGGGGTTCGTCGCCGAGCGGTACAAGCAGGATGCGCAGGGCTGGAACTCGGACCATCCGTTCCTGTCTGACACGCTGCGCCGCGTCAGGCCGGGGCTCGTGGTCGAGATCGGCGTGTGGAAGGGCGGGTCGACGATCCACATGGCGTCGGTGCTGCGCGACGCCGGCATCGACGGGGTGGTGCTGGCGGTCGACACCTGGCTGGGAAGCTGGGAGCACTGGCAGGAGGACGAGTGGTTCCCGAGCCTGCTCTGCCAGAACGGCTACCCGAGCATGTACTACACGTTCCTCGCCAACGTGGTGGCGGCCGGCGTCCAGGGGCACGTCCTGCCGCTGCCGCAGGACTCGGCGAACGCGTCGTTCGTGGCGCTGTACCGCGGGCTGCGGCCGCAGGTGGTGCACATCGACGCCGGCCACGACTACGCCGCCGTGATGGCGGACCTGAAGCGCTGGTGGCCGCTGCTGTCGCCGGGCGGGGTGCTGATCGCGGACGACTACGACCCCGAGGGCAAGGTCTGGCCGACGGTGCGCGATGCGGTGAACGACTTCCTGCGCGAGACGCCGCACAGGGATTTCGAGGCGGTGCCCTACAAGGCTCGGTTCACCAAGCCGTAAGGCAGGAAGCGCGTTCTTTTTTGAAAAAAAGAACCAAAAAACTTTGCTCGTTTGAGGCCTGAACTTCCCATGGGCGCCCCGGCAGCAAACGGGCAAAGTCTTTTTGCTTCTTTTTCTTCAGAAAAAGAAGGCGCTTGCTTCCGCTTCGCCCTACTTCGCCGGCGGCGCGATGCGGAACAGCGCCCATGGCCCCTTCTGCGTGCTGCCGTGCTCGTGGAACTGCGCCATGTCCTGGATGTGCGAGGCGGTGACGTAGATCGCGCCGTCCGCGCCCTCCGCCAGGCTGTCCGGCCAGCGCAGGCGCGGGTCGGCGGCGACCGTGGTCAGGGTTCCGTCGGGGGCGCGCATCCGCACCGCGTTGTTCGCGGGGTCGGTGATGAACAGCGCGCCGCGGGCGTTCATCCAGAGGCCGTCGGCGACGTTGGTGGTGCCGAGCGTCTCGACGCTGCCGGCGACGTCGGCGGCGGGGGTGAGCAGGGCGGAGGTGGGGACGCGGTAGAGCGTGGTGCCGACGAGATCCTGCCAATAGAGGTACTCGCCCTTGGCGTCGAGCGCGATGCCGTCGGCGGCGAAGGCGGGGATGCGGCCGTCGGGGCGGCGCAGCTCGTGGCCGTCGGCGTGGGGGACGACGCCGGGCTGCGGCTGGGTGCGCGGGTCGCCGTCGAGGGCGCGGCGCGCGGTGCCGGCGGCGACGTCGACCACGATCAGCGCGCCCTTCTGGCCGGAGTCGGTGAGGTAGGCGTGGGCGCCGTCGGGGCTGACGCGGACATCGTTCATGTAGCTGCCCTGGGGGGCCACGGTGGCGTCGAGAAGGATGGTTTTCACGACCTTGTTCGTGGTGAGGTCGATCTTCACCAGCTTGGGGCCGCCGGGCTTGGTGAACTCGTTGCCGGGGGCGGCGGGGTCGACCACCCACAGGAAGCCCTGCGGGTCGATGGTCACGCTCTGCACGCAAACGAAGTGGTCGCCCACGGACGAGGGGTGGAGGTTGCTCCAGCTGTTCCAGGCGGCGTCGGGGTAGGGCTTCAGCGTGCCGTCGCGCATCACCTCGGCGACGGAGACGGGCACGTCCTTCTCCCAGCGGGGGAAGTTGACGAAGGTGCGGCCGTCCCTGGCGACGGCGACGCCGGTGACCTGGCCGTCGAAGGCGTGGACCTGCTGGAGGGGGGGAGGGGCGGCGAGCGCGGACGTCGAGGCAAGGAGGAGGGCGGCGAGGAGGGGGCGCATGGAGACTTTCTCGAAGGAAGGGAAGGCCAGGGCTCTGCCCTGGACCCGCTGGGGGCGAGCGCCCCCAGACCCGCATTGGATTTGGGTCGGCGGCATGTGACGCAGGGGCGTGCCGCCGGTGTGGGTGGGGTGGTTGCCGGCAGGCCGGTCCAGGGGCGGCTCGCCCCTGGCGGGTCTGGGCAGAGCCCAGGCTTGCTTCCTACAGGAGCTTGTCGAGCGTGATCGGCAGGTCGCGGACACGCTTGCCGGTGGCGTGGAACACCGCGTTGGCGATGGCCGCCGCGGTGCCGCAGATGCCGATCTCGCCGAGGCCCTTGACGCCGAGCGGGCTGGTTTTGCTGTCGGGCTCGTCGACGAAGATCACGTCGATGTCGGTGATGTCGGCGCAGACCGGCACGTGGTACTCGGCGAGGTTGTGGTTCATGAAGCGGCCGAGGTTTGGGTCGTTCAGGGCCTCCTCGTGGGTGGCCATGCCGATGCCGAAGACGACGCCGCCGATGATCTGGCTGCGTGCGGTCTGCGGGTTGAGGATGCGGCCGGCGCAGATGGCGTCGACGATGCGGGTGACGCGGAGCTGGCCCAGGGTCTCGTCGACGCGGACCTCGGCGAAGACGGCGGAGTGGGTGTAGGACGAGTAGGCCTTGGCGACGGAAGTGTCGGGCTTGACGGTCTCCTCGGCGTGGATGCTGTCCACGCCGGCGGCGGCCATGGCGGCGGCGTAGCTGAGGCGGACGGCACGGTCTGCGGCGAGCGCGATGTGGCCGCCCTCGAAGACCACGTCGTCGGGGGCGGCGTGGGCGAAGCGGCCGCTGGGCGCCTTGGCCGCGTGCTTCAGCAGGGTGGCGCGCACGGCGTAGCAGGCGGCCTGCACGGCGGCGCCGGAGGAGGCGGCGGTCCAGGAGCCGCCCTCCAGGGGAGCGGTCGGCAGGGTGGTGTCGCCCAGCTTCACCGTGACGGCGTCCATGCCGAGGCCGAGCGCGTCGGCGGCGATCTGCGTCAGGATGGTGTAGGTGCCGGTGCCGATGTCGGCGCTGGCGTTGGCGACGACCAGGCGGCCGTCGGGGGTGAGGGTGGCCGAGGCGGAGGTCTTCATCACCTTGGCGTCCCAGGCGCCGCTGGCCATGCCCCAGCCGATCAGCTCGCGTCCCTCGGACATGGAGCGCGGCTCCGGGGTGCGGCGTGCCCAGCCGAAGCGCTCGGCGGCGAGGCGGTAGCCTTCGCGGAGCGCCTTGCTGGTGTAGGGCTTGCCCTCGTTCTGGTCGGACTCCGCGTAGTTGCGCAGGCGCAGCTCCAGGGGGTCGACGCGCAGGCGGTGGGCCAGGTCGTCGAGCGCGCTCTCGAAGGCGAACTGGCCGGTGGGGGCGCCGGGGGCGCGCATGTCGGAGGGGGTGTAGCGGTCGAGCTTGACCAGCCTGTAGTCCAGCTCGACGTTGTCGCACTGCGCCATCATGCCGGTCCAGTTGACCACGACCTCCTGGTAGTCCTCGAAGGTGGAGGTCTCGGCGATGGCCTGGTGGCGGATGGCGTTGAGCACACCGTCCTGGCGTGCGCCCAGCTCCACGGTCTGGATGGTCTCGGGGCGGTGGCCGAAGGTGAACATCTGGTCGCGGGTCAGGACCACGCGCACCGAGCGCTCCAGCTGCAGGCTGGCGAGCACGGCCAGGGTGAGCTGGTACTGCGGGCGCAGGCCGGAGCCGAAGCCGCCGCCGACGTAGGGGGTGACGACGCGCACGTCGGACGCGGACAGGCCGAACACGCTGGCGACGTAGGCCTGGGTGTTGGCCACGCCCTGGATCTTGTCGTGGATGGTGAGTTTCCCGCCGCCTTCCCAGACGACGGTGGTGGCGTGGGGCTCCATCGGGTTGTGGAACTCGGCGGGCTGGTAGTACTCGCCCTCCACGCGGATCGGGCTTTCGCCGAGCACGCCCGGGGCGTCGCCGCGGGGCTTCGGCGGAGGGGTGATGCCGGAGCGCTTCTTCGGCGGCACGTAGGCCGAGCCGCGGGCGGCGAACAGGTCGGTGTGGGACTCCTCGGCCTCGTAGGTGGCGGAGACGAGGGTGGCGGCGTAGCGCGCGGCCTCGAAGGTGTCGGCGACGACGAGGGCGATCGGCTGGCCGCTGTAGAGGATGCGGTCGTCGTGAAGCGCGCGGAAGGGCGAGCCGGGCGGGGCGACCTCGTCGCGGAAGGCGGCGTCGCGCCAGGCGGTGCGCCTGCGGTTCTCGTGGGTGAGCACCTCGACCACGCCGGGCACGGCGCGGGCGGCGGCGGTGTCGAGGCGGGCGATGCGGCCGCGGGCGATGCTGCCTGAGACGACGACGCCGTGCAGGAGGTCTTCGGCATGGAACTCGCCGGCGTAGCGGGCGGCGCCGGTGACCTTGGCGCGGCCGTCGACGCGGCGGGCGGGCTGGCCGACGAAGGGCTCGATGGTGGCGGACATGGGCGGCGTCCTTTCTGGGGCGAGGAGGCAAGGCCAGGGGCTCTGCCCCTGGACCCCGCCAAAGGCTCGCCTTTGGAATCCATTACTGAAGTAAGGCCGGTCCAGGGGCGGCTCGCCCCCCTCTTTCAAGCAGGGGCGGGTCTGGGCAGAGCCCAGCCTTACTGGATGCGCTTCTCGCTTGCCTGCTGCGGGGTTGCGTCGGCGGCCTGCTGCAGGGCGCGGACGATGGCGCGGCGGGCCAGCTCGATCTTGAATGCGTTGTGCTCGTGGCCGCGCGCGTCGGCGAGGATGCGGTCGGCGGCGAGGGCGAAGTGCGGGGCAGTGGGGAGCTTGCCCGTCAGCATCGCCTCGGCGGAGGTGTCGCGCCAGGGCTTGTGGGCGACGCCGCCCAGGGCGATGCGCGCGGTCGAGATGCGGTCGCCGTCGAACTCCAGGGCGGCGGCGACGGAGACCAGGGCGAAGGCGTAGGAGGCGCGGTCGCGGAGCTTCAGGTACGTGTAGTGGCGGGCGAAGCGGGGGGCGGGGAGGTCGACGGAGGTGATGATCTCGTCGCGGTCCAGGGCGGTGTCGCGCTCGGGGTGCTCGCCGGGGAGCAGGTGGAAGTCGGCGATGGGGATGGCGCGCGGGCCGGACGGGCCGGAGACCTGGACGGTGGCCTCCAGGGCGGCGAGGGCGACGCACATGTCGGAGGGGTGGGTGGCGATGCAGGAGGGGCTGGCGCCGAGGATGGCGTGGAGGCGGTTGAGGCCGCCGATCGCGGGGCAGCCGGAGCCGGGCTCGCGCTTGTTGCAGGGCGTGGCGGTGTCGTAGAAGTAGTAGCAGCGGGTGCGCTGCAGCAGGTTGCCGCCGGTGGACGCGGCGTTGCGCAGCTGCGGCGAGGCGCCGGCGAGGATGGTGTCGGCGAGCAGCGGGTAGTCGCTGGACACGCGGGCGTCGTGGGCGATGTCGGTGTTCTTTGCCAGCGCGCCGATGCGCAGGCCGCCGTCGGGGAGGGGCTCGATGCGGTCGAGGCCGGCGATGCGGGTGATGTCGACCAGGCGGGTCGGGCGCTCGACGTCGTACTTCATCAGATCGACGAGGTTGGTGCCGCCGGCGATGAAGCGCGCGCCGGGCTCTGCGGCGACCTCGCGGATCGCCTCGGCGACGTCGGTGGGGCGGGCGTAGGAGACAGGGTTCATTGCGCGGCCTCCTGCAGGGTCTGTTGTTGCAGGACCTGCTCGATGGCGGCGACGATGTTGGGGTAGGCGCCGCAGCGGCAGACGTTGCCGCTCATCAGCTCGCGGATCTCGGGGGCGGTGCTGGCGCGGCCCTCGGCGAGGAGCGCGGTGGCGGAGCAGAGCTGGCCGGGGGTGCAGTAGCCGCACTGGAAGGCGTCGTGGTCGATGAAGGCCTGCTGGATCGGCGAGAGGGTGCCGTCGGCGGCGGCCAGGCCCTCGACGGTGGTGACCTGGGCGCCGTCCTGCGTCACGGCGAGGCACAGGCAGGCGTTGAGGGCACGGCCGTCGACCAGGACGGTGCAGGCGCCGCACTGGCCGTGGTCGCAGCCCTTCTTGGAGCCGGTCAGGGCCAGCTCGTGGCGCAGCAGGTCGAGCAGGGTGGTCCAGGGCTCCACCTGCAGCGCGTGGGCGTGGCCATTCACGGTGAGGTTGAGGGCCACGCGGTGCGGGGCGGTGGTGATGGAGGGGGTGTCGGGCATCGGGGAGGGTCCTTGCGGGAGAAATCGCACAGGGCCGGTCCGGCGTGCGTCGGCGTTGCAACGCAGGCGGGACCGGAGAGGTCGCAGCCGTGGAGGACACTATCGGCTGACGATACGGGTGACGAGGGGGAAGGCGGGGCGGGTTTGCCGGTATGCGTGTGTTACTCTTGACGTAACGGCGTCCGTGATGCGTTACGGCATGGCATGATCGAGAGCTTTCGGGACAGGAGGACCGCGGCGGTCTTCCTGGGCCGGATGCCGAAGGGCTTTCCGCCCGACATCGCGGCCGTCGCCCGCCGCAAGCTGCGGATGCTGGATGCCGCCATCCGGCTGGAGGATCTGCGGGCGCCTCCGGGCAACCGGCTGGAGACGCTGGGACGGGATCGGACCGGCCAGCACAGCATCCGCATCAACGACCAGTGGCGGGTGTGCTTCGTCTGGTCCGGCGGCGCGGCGCACGAGGTGGAAATCGTCGACTGTCATCAGGCAAGTGGGCTCAGGCAGGTGGGAACCAGACGGGCGGGCGAGGTGTCCGCCCGGCGACAGGACGGGACGGATGGGCGAGATGGTGCGGCGTGACGGGCTGGAGCGGCTCGACCTGGGCGATGTGGCGACGGCGGAGCGGCTGGCGCCGGTCACGCCCGGAGAGGTCCTGCGCGCGGAGTTCATGGAGCCGCTCGGGCTGTCCGCGCGTGGCGTGGCGCGCGACATCGGGGTGCCGGCGAACCGCGTCACCGCGATCCTCAACGGGGTGCGGGCGATCACGGCGGAGACGGCGCTGCGGCTCGAGCAGCGGTTCGGGGCGAGCGCGGAGTTCTGGATGAACCTGCAGAGCGCCCACGAGCTGGAGCGCGCGCGCTTCGGGGAGCAGGGCCGGCCCGTGGGTGCGAGGAGGCAGCCGGAGGGGTCGAGAGAGGAGTAGAGCAGACAGCAACGGGTCCATCGATCGGACAGGAACGCGTCGATTTCGGCGTTGCCAGCTCCGGCAGGACTGGGAAGGACGTGGCCCGGTTTCCTGGCGGGTTCGGCCGGGCGGCCCACATGCGCTGGATGGACAAGCACCCCCTGATCACCCGCGGCGCCGGCCTGGACCGGCTGGCCGCGTTCTCGCCCCATGCCGGGGTCTCGTATGCCGGCGGGCGCAACACCGACTTCGGGCCGGACTCGGAAGGGGCGACGTCGGCGCTGTCGCCGTTCCTGCGGCGCCGCCTGGTGACGGAGCGCGAGGTGGTGGCGGCGGCGCTTGCGGTGCCGGGCTCGTCGGACAAGTTCGTGCAGGAGGTTTTCTGGCGCAGCTACTTCAAGGGGCACCTGGAGACGCGGCCGGCGCTGTGGGACGGCTATCTCGCGCTGGCGCGGCAGGGGCGGGACCAGGTGGCGGCGAACTCGGGGCTGCGGCGGGTGTACGAGGACGCGGTGGCGGGGCGGACGGGGATCGACGGGTTCGACGACTGGGCGCGCGAGCTGGTCGAGCACAACTGGCTGCACAACCACGCGCGGATGTGGTTCGCCTCGATCTGGATTTTTACACTCCGGCTGCCGTGGGCGCTGGGGGCGGACTTCTTCATGCGCCACCTGATCGACGGGGACCCGGCGAGCAACACGCTGTCGTGGCGCTGGGTGGCGGGGCTGCACACCAAGGGCAAGGCGTATGCGGCGCGGGCGGAGAACATCCGCCGCTACACCGACGGGCGGTTCGACCCGCACGGGCTGGACGAGGACCCGGTGGCGCTGGAGGAGGCGCGCGACGTGCTGCCCGTGCCGCTGCCGCGGGCGGGGGCGGCGCCGGCGGGGGAGGTGGCGCTGCTGCTGCACCTGGACGACCTGAATCCGGAGAGCCTGGACCTTGGGGCGGCGCGGGTGGTGACGGTGAAGGGCGTCCTGGCGCACGCGGACGGGGCGGCGGAGCGGGTGCGCGCCGCGGACCGGGAGGCGATGGCGGACGGGCTGGCGCGGGCGGCGGCGCACTTCGGCTGCGAGGCGGGGATGGTGGACGAGGCCGCGGGCGAGGCGGTCGCGGACGGGTGGGCGGGCGGGCTGCCGGGGGTGGCGGCGTGGTCGCCGATCGGGCCGTCAGCGGCGGTGCTGCCGGCCTGCGTGCGGGTCCGGCGGGGGTGGGACAGCGCGAGCTGGCCGCGGGCGACGAAGGGGTACTTCCAGGTGAAGGCGGCGATCCCGTCGGTGCTGGCGGCGGAGGGGCTGGAGGGGTGAGGGAAGCAAGGCTGGGCTCTGCCCAGACCCGCCAGGGGCGAGCCGCCCCTGGACCGGCCTCACTTCGGGACGGCGATCCAAGGGCCCAGCCCTTGGCGGAGTTTGAGGCAGAGCCTCAACCTTGCTTCCTGCCGTGACTTCGCCCGTCTCCGACCACTTCGACGGCGAGCGGTTCTTCAACCCGGGCCAAGTGCGCGGCCGCCGCGGCCTGGGGCAGGTGCTGCGCTGGCGGATGTCGGAGCGCGGGCCGCGCTGGGCGGTGCCCGCGCCGGGGCCGGCGTATCCGCCGCCGCCCGGTGCCGTGCCGGCCGGGCACGTGGCGCTGAGCTTCGTGGGGCACGCGACGTTCCTGCTGCGGCTGGCGGCGGCGGGCGGCGGGCCGGGGGTCGTGGTGCTGACGGACCCGGTGTTCTCCGAGCGGTGCTCGCCGGTGTCGTGGGCGGGGCCGCGGCGGGCGCGGCCGCCGGGGCTGGCGCTGGACGCGCTGCCGCCGGTCGACGCGGTGCTGCTGTCGCACAACCACTACGACCACATGGACCTGCCGTCCCTGCGGGCGCTTGCGGCGCGGGGGACGCGGCGGGCGATCACCACGCTGGGCAACGCGGAGGCGCTGCTGCGGTGCGGGTTCGAGCGGGTGGACGCGCTGGACTGGTGGGAGGGCGCGTGGGTCGGGGAGGAGGGCGGCGTGCGGGTGACGGCGACGCCGGCGCGGCACTTCAGCCGGCGCGGGTTCGGGGACGCCAACCGGTCGCTGTGGGCAGGGTTCATGCTGGAGGCGGGCGCGGCCGGCGAGAGCGGGGAGGCAGGGGGCGGGCGGGTGCTGTTCGCGGGGGATTCCGGGGCGGGGCCGCAGTGGGGGGAGATCCGGGCGCGGCTGGGGGCGCCGGACCTGGCGCTGCTGCCGATCGGGGCGTACGAGCCGCGGTGGTTCATGGCGCCGGTGCACATGGACCCGGGCGAGGCGGTGGACGCGCACCGGGCGCTGGGGGCGCGCCGGTCGGTGGGGATGCACTTCGGCACGTTCCAGCTCACGGACGAGGCGATCGACGCGCCGGAGCGGGCGCTGGCGGCGCTGGGGGTGGCGGGGTTCGACACGCTGGGGTTCGGCGAGACGCAGGTGGTGCGGCTGGGGGCGTAGGCGGGCGCACCCCGTTCAAGGCTCGCCCTGGGAGCCGGGTCGAGAGTCGTGCACGGCGATCGATCCGGCTGGCGCGCAGGGCCTGGTTTTCGAGCAGCGGCCGCCCGATCCGGCCTGTCGTCCGTGCCCGCGGTCGTGTCCTGCCGCGCAGGACAAAGGTGTCCTGCGGGACAGGACAAAAACGATGGTTTCAGGGGGTCGTGTCCTGCGCGGCAGGACAGCGGGCGTCTCGGGATGTGAGGCGGGATGCGGGTCCTGGGACCCTGGGCGGTGTCCAGGGACGCGGTGGAGCGGGGCCGGGGGCGTGCTAGGGTCGGGGATGTCCAGGCTCAGGCTGCGCATCGACTTCGACGGCGACCGGGCGCTGGGCCCCGGAAAGATACGGCTGCTCGAGCTGGTGGCGGAGACGGGGTCGATCTCGGCGGCGGGGCGGGCGATGGACATGAGCTATCGGCGGGCGTGGGTCCTGGTCGACACGCTGAACAAGACGTTCCGGCTGCCGGTGGTCGAGACGCGGGGCGGGGGCGCGGGCGGGGGCGGGGCTGTTCTGACGGAACTCGGGGCGGACCTCGTGCAGCGCTACCGCACGATGGAGGTGACGGCGCACCAGGCGCTGGAGCAGCACCTGGCGGCGCTGGAGCGGGTGCTCGCGCCGGGGAGCGGGGGCTGACGCCGTGCCGGGCGGCGCGGCCTCCCGGGGTGCTCCAAAACCTTTCTTTCTCGTAACGGATTTCAAAGGCTTGCCTTTGGCGGAGTTTGAGGCAGAGCCTCAACCTTGCCTTCCTTTCTGTTCCTGAAACGAAAGCGCGGCGCTACCCCACGGCGCGGCGTGCGGGGGCGCAGGCTGCCAGGGTGGCGCGGGCTGCGTCGACCACGGGGCCGTGCAGGGCGAGGGGCGCGCAGGGCTGGGCGGCGTCGGGGCCGGGGCCGAAGTCCGGGTGCAGCGTGGTGACGGGGGCGTTGGCGAACTGGGCGCGGTTGCCGGTGTCGAGGTAGCTCTCGGCGGGCAGGCCCTCGGCGAGCAGGATGTCGTGGCGGTCCAGCTCGACGTGGAACCAGGTGACCTCGGCGGGGGCGTCGCGGGTGACGGCGCGGCCGTCGACGAGGAGGGCGGCGGGGACCAGGGCGCCGCCGAGGAAGAGGGCGTGCTCGGGGCTGAGCACGAGGTCGCGGGCGGGCAGGCCGGGGGCGAAGGCGTCGGCGTGGATGCGCACAGGGTTGACGGTGTCGGGCGCGGGGTGGGTCGCGCAGCGGACGCGGCGGTGGCCGACCCAGCGCACGGGGGCGTGGCGGCCGGCGGCGGTGAGCAGGGTGTCGCCCGGGCGGATGTCGTCGACGCGGCGCTCGCCGTCGGGGGTGCGCAGGCGGGTGCCGGCGGCGTAGCAGGGGGCGGTGGGGGCGAGGGCGACGCCGCGGATGTTGGTGTCGGCCGCCGCGGTGAGCAGGGTGGTGAAGGCCTCTCCGGCGGCGGCGGTGGTGGCGGACAGGGTGTCGGTGACGGCGTAGAGCGAGGTGGGGTCGGTGTCGCCGACCGTGGCGCTGGTGGCGTAGAGCGCGACGGTGTTGCCGCTGACGGTGCCGGCGAGGCCGATCAGGCCGGTGGTGCCGGCGGCGGCGGTGTCGGGGACGAGGTTGAGGCCGACGGAGAGGGTGTAGTCGAGCGTCCAGGCGCCGTTGGCGAGGCTCCACTTCTGCAGGCCGCCGTCGCCGAGGCCGCCCTGCTTGGGGTTGCCGCCGTCGGCGACGTAGAGGGTGGTGGCGTTGGCGAAGAAGAAGTTCTCGGGGGAGAGGTGGACGGCGGTGCCGATGGCGGCGGCGTTGACCGTGTTTGCCTGGGCGGCGGTGAGCGTCACGGTCTGGCTGATGCCGGGCAGGGTGGTGGGGGTGGTGGCGCCGGTGGGCAGGCCGCCGTAGCTGTCGATGTTGGAGGTGCCGCCGGTGCCCTGCTTGCTGTCGCGCGAGACGTAGAGCTGGCCGTTGGCGATCTCCAGCGTGCGGGTGTCGGTGGAGGTGTCGATGGCGGTGGCGTGGGTGGCGCCGTCGGCGGCCAGGAACACGCCCTGGGTGGTGTCGCCCTTCACGCCCTGGCCGGACAGGTAGAACGAGGTGCCGTCGACGGTGGCGACGCTGCGGGGGTTGTTGGTGTTGTCCACGCCGTAGAGGGCGGTCGAGGTGTCGACGCTGCCGTCGGCGCGGATGTCGGCGATCACGCGGGAGACGGCGGTCAGGGTTCCGCCCTGGAGGCTGGTGGTCTGGGCGAGGGCGGTGGTGCCGTAGGTCGAGAGCGGGGCGGTGTTGAAGGTCGCGGCGTTGACGCCGTAGCCGGCGATGACGAGCGACTGGCCGTCGGCGGAGCGCTCCAGGGAGCCCTCGGAGGAGGAGCCGTACTCGCCGGAGATCACCGAGTTGGTCACGCCGTTCGAGACGGTGGTGGACTGCGGCAGGACGAGCTGGCCGGCGAGGACGCCGGCGGTGGTGAGCTGCTCCAGGGTGATCGGCGAGGCCTGGTTGTCGGTGTAGGCGCCGCTGCCGTCGCCGTCGCCGTAGACGCTGACCACCAGGTCGCCGGCGGTGAAGGCGAAGGAGCCGGTGGCGGTGGGCGAGTCGGTCATGGGCGGTGCGTCCTGGGTGGGGGCGGGTCTGGGCGGGCGCCTTGGTAAGGGGGCGCGGGGCAGGGCGGCGGTGACAGTTCGGCGACAATCGCCGCGGGCGGCGCCGGGCGTGGCGCCGGGGCGCAGGGCGGCGCGGGCGGGGGGCTGTCTCGCCAGCGGGCGGGGCGTGGCCTAGAGGGCAGGGATGGTCCGCATCCTCCGCCACCTCCGCCACCGCCCGTCGCTCCTGGCCGGGCTCGCCGCGGCGGTGCTCGCCGGGGTGGCAGCCGCGGCGTCAGGGACGGCTGCGGTGCGCGCGCTGCTGATCGGGTGGGACTGCGGCGTGGTGGCGTACGGGGCGAGCCTGGCGTGGGTGATGCGGCGGGCGACGACGGACGGGCTGCGGCGGGTGTCGGCGCTGCTCGACGAGGGGCGCTGGGCGATGCTCGGGGTGACGGTGCTGGCGGCGGTGGCGTCGCTGGGCGCGATCGTGGCGGAGCTGGCGCGGGTGCACGGCACGCCGCACGCGGGCTGGGCGATGGGGCTGGCGGGGGCGACGGTGGTGCTGTCGTGGTTCTTCATCCACACGGTGTTCGCGACGCACTACGCCCACGAGTTCTGGGGGGCGGGCAGCGGGCCGGGCGGCGGGGGGCTGCTGTTCCCGGGCAACGCCAGCCCGAACTATCCGGAGTTCCTGTATTTCTCGTTCTGCATCGCGGTGGCGAGCCAGGTCAGCGACGTGGCGACGCAGACGGCAGCGATGCGCACGCTGGTGCTGGCGCACTCGATCGTGGCGTACCTGTTCAACACGGCGATCATCGCGCTGGGGGTCAATATCGCGGCGTCGCTGGCGGGGTAGGCAAGGCAAGGTTGAGGCTCTGCCTCAAACTCCGCCAGGGCGAGCCGCCCTGGACTGGCTTCCCTCAGTAAGGCCGGTCCAGGGGCGGCTCGCCCCTGGCGGGTCTGGGCAGAGCCCAGCCTTGCTTCCTTCGACCTGCCCCGTATGACTCGACCCGCAGGCACGGGGGCGATCGGGATGGCGGACGGCGGGGCGGTGCGGGTGCGGCATCCGCGGTTCTTCTCGTGGGCCAGCCTGCTGCTGATCACGCCGCTCTGCGTGCTGGGCTCGGTGGTGGGCATGCAGGTTCTGGTGCGGCTCGGGGTGACGACGAACACGGCGCTGATCGGCGCGCTGGCGGCGATGGGGCTGGGGCGGGTGCCGGTGGCGGCGCTGCGCCGGTATCGCGACATCCACGTGCAGAACCTGGCGCAGAGCGCCATCTCGGCGGCGACGTTCGGGGCGGCGAACAGCCTGCTGCTGCCGATCGGCATCCCGTTCCTGCTGGGGCGGCCGGATCTGGTGCCGGCGATGCTGGCGGGCGCGGTGGCGGCGATGCTGCTGGACGCGACGATGCTGTACCGGATGTTCGACTCAGAGGTTTTCCCGGCGCGGGGGGCGTGGCCGCCGGGGGTGGCGGCGGCGGAGGCGATCCGGGCGGGCGACGAGGGCGGGCGAAAGGCGGTGGTGCTCGGCGTGGGGCTGGGGGTGGGGGTCGCAGGGTCGCTGCTGGGCGTGCCGATGTCGGGGTTCGGGGTGGCGTTCATCGGCAATGCGTGGGCGCTGGGGGTGTTCGGGGCGGGGCTGCTGCTGCGGGGCTACGAGCACGCGCTGCTCGACCATCCGGCGTTCGCGTGGCTGGTGCCGGGGGGCGACATCGACGGGGCGCATGTGGCGCAGGGGATGATGCTGGGCGCGGGGCTGGTGGCGCTGGCGCAGGTGGTGGCGACGATCCTGCGGCGGCCGGCGCAGGGCGACGCGGGGCGGGAGGCGGCGGCGGGGGGGCGCGGCGTGCCGGGAGAGGGGGCACGGAAGGACGGGGCACAGGGAGGCGGGGCACGGGGAGACGGGGCACGGGGAGACGGGGCACGGGGAGACGGGGCACGGGGAGACGGGGCGGGGCCGACGCCGGCGCAGCTTCGCGCGACGCTGGGGCTGGGGGCGGGGGTGTATCTGGTGATCGCGGCGGGGATCGCGGCGCTGGGGGGGCTCGCGGGCGGGATGGGCACGGGGATGCTGGTGCTGTTCGTGGTGTACGCGGCGTTCGCGGCGCTGCTGCACGAGCTGATCATCGGGCTGGCGGGGATGCATTCGGGGTGGTTCCCGGCGTTCGCGGTGGCTGTGGTGTCGCTCGCGGTGGGGATGCTGATCGGGTTCCCGGCGCCGGCGCTGGCGCTGCTGGTGGGGTTCACGGCGTCGACGGGGCCGGCGTTCGCGGACATGGGCTGCGACCTCAAGGCCGGCTTCCTGCTTCGCGGCGACGGGGCAGACGCGGCGTACGAGCGCGACGGGCGGCGGCAGCAGTACTACGCGGCGATGTTCGCGCTGGTGGTGGCGGCGGTCACGGTGCTGGTGCTGTACCCGGGGTATTTCGCGCGGGGCGAGGTGGCGCCGGTGGACAAGGTGTTCGTGGCCACGATCCGGGCGGGGAGCAGCCCGGAGGTGGCGCACGCGCTGATGCTGTGGGCGGTTCCCGGGGGGCTGCTGCAGGCGCTGGGCGGGTCGCGGCGGCAGATCGGGATCATGTTCGCGACGGGGCTGCTGCTGGTCTCGCCGCTGGCGGGGTGGGCGGTGGCGGCGGGGATTGCGTGCCGCCTGGTCTGGGAGCGCTGGGCGGGCGAGGCGGGGCGGGGGGACATGGAGGTGTTCGCGGCGGGGTCGATCGCGGGCGACGCGCTCACGAGCTTCGCGGGGTCCGTGATCCGGGCGTGACGGGAGCAGGCCGGGCTTTTTCCCGGCCTGCCGTCGCATCGACCCGGGAGCGCCGCCGGCCCCCTCGGCGGGCGCCGCCTGGAGCTGCCAAGGTCGCGAGGCCTTGGAAAGCCCGTGTGCCAGGAGGCGCTCCGGCGATCGATCCGACACGCCGAGGCGCGTGGTTCCTGCGGGGCCCCGGCGGATCGTCGTCGGGATACGGGCCTCGTCGAGGTTTCCAAAGGCGAGCCTTTGGCGGAGTTTGAGGCAGAGCCTCAACCTTGCCTGCTTCCACTGTCGGCATCCATGCGCCATCCGCGTGCACGGCGGGGTTGTCGAAGAAGTGGCATGGGTGTTGCACAACAATGCAGAGGCACAATGCCGCCCGGCGACTTCGCCGGTTGTTCCTTAAGAATAAGGACACGTCTTTGTTACTACAATTGAAACATATTCTACCTGCGGTTGCGCTTTTGGCGTCTTCCACCGCGCTGTCGCCCGTGAGGGCGGCGGAGGCCGGGGTGGCGAAGGGCGCCCAGGTCGCGGGCAACGTGGCGCCGTGGGTCGCGCACGCGAGCGTGGCGGGCGAGGCGCCGGCGGCGCAGAGCGTGTCCGTCGTCGTGCACATGGCGCTGCAGAACGCCGACGACCTGAAGAAGGTCGCGGCCGAGGTGTCGCAGCCGGGCAGCGCGTCGTACGGGCACTACCTGTCCGCGGCCACGTTCCGCTCGACCTTCGCGCCGGCGCAGGCCGACGTGGCTGCGGTGCAGGCGATGCTGGCTGCCGCGGGAATGAGCAACATCGTCGTGGGCGGGGCGGGGGCCACCGTGTCCGCGACCGCGACGGTCGCGCAGCTCCGCACGGCCTTCAAGGTGACGCAGCAGATGTATCGCGTGGGCGCGGGCACGATGCGCGCCAACGCGGAGGAGCCGACGATCCCGGCGGCGCTGGCGGGGAAGATCGTGGCGATCGAGGGGCTCGACGACACGACGTTCCTCAAGAAGCCGCTGCATGTCTCGGCCACGGCCGGCGAGGCCGCCGCCGCGCCGGCTGCCGCCGGCATGGCGTCCGGAGCGGCGCCGAGTGCCGCGAGCGGCAGGCTTGCGGCGATCGCCGCCGCGGTGACGCCGCCGCCGGTCGCGGCCAACCTGCCGTCACCGTTCTGCGACACCTATTTCGGCGACCTCAAGGCGACGCTGAGCACGAAGCCCGACCCGTATGCGAAGTCCGAGCCGTGGCTGCTGTGCGGCTACACGCCGCAGCAGGTGCAGGCGGCGTACGGTTTCGACAAGGTGGCCTACGACGGCACCGGGGTCACGGTGGCGATCATCGACGCCTATGCCTCGCCGACGCTGATGGCGGACGGCAACCGGTATGCCGCGAACCACGGGCTGCCGCCGCTCACCGCGGCCAACTTCACGCAGATCATCCCCCTGGGCATCTACAACGTCCCCGCGGCCGACGTGGCCACGGCGTACGGGTGGTGGACCGAGGAGTCGCTCGATCTCGCCTCGGTGCACGGCTCGGCGCCCGGCGCGTCGATCGTCTACATCGGGTCGAGCGACAGCGGCACCTCGCTGACGGTCGCGCTGATGAACGCGATCTACAATCACCAGGCCGACATCATCACCAACAGCTACGGATACGGCGGCGAGTCGGTGCCGGCGTCGGACGTGGCGGCCGAGGACCAGGCGTTCATGGCGGCCGCCGCCATGGGCATCACCGTGCTGTTCAGCTCCGGCGACGACGGCGACCTGTCGCAGCTCAACGGCGTGGCCGGCGGGTCGTGGGAGGCCACCAGCGCCTACGTCACCGGCGTGGGCGGCACCTCGCTGGGGGTCAAGACCGCGGCCGGCGCCAAGGTGGAGTATGGCTGGGGCACGTATCGCGCGTATCTGGCAGGCACCACGGTGAACAGCGGCACGTCGATCACCACCAGCGGGCTCACGCAGGCGACGGTGCTCGGCTTCACCCAGAACGCCTTCGCGTTCTACGCCGGGGCCGGCGGCGGGCTGAGCCTGCTGGAGGCGCAGCCCGACTACCAGGCCGGCGTGGTTCCGGACGCGCTGGCGACCACGCTCGACGAGGCGAGCGGCAACACCGTGGCGCTGTCGCCGCACCGGGTCAGCCCGGACATCTCGATGGTGGCCGATCCGTACACGGGCTACCTGTACGGGGAGACGCTGACCATCGCCGGCGACCCGGTCAGCGACAACGGCTGCACGCCGATCAGCGGCACGACCGAGTACTGCGAGGAGCCGATCGGCGGCACGAGCCTGTCCTCGCCGCTGATGGCGGGCGCGTTCGCGGTGATGAACCAGGCGCGGCTCGCGAAGGGCAAGGCGCTGGTCGGCTTCGTCAACCCGCTGCTGTACTCGCTCAAGACAGGCAGCGCGGCCTCGCTGAAGGGAGCCGCGGTCAACCAGGTGGTGCCGCCGGCGACGCCGGTCTCGTTGCTGCGCGGCTACGCCAACGACCTGACGCGGGTGCGCGTGGTGACGCTGAACTCGGTGTCCGCGCTGGTCGAGGCCACGCCGTATCCGCTCCAGGTGTGCGGGCTGGCGGTGTGCGAGGGGCTTGACGACGTGTTCAACGTGGTCACGCCCGGGTACAACGACGTCACCGGGCTGGGCGTGCCGTACCTGCCCGACCTCGTGAAGAAGTAGCCGGGGGGCCCTGGCCTTGCGGACAAGCAAGGCCAGGGGCTCTGCCCCTGGACCCCGCCAAGGGAGCCCCTTGGATGGCTTTTCTAGAGGCTGTTACGAACTTTCCGGCTCCGTTCCCCTGCGCCATGACGGACAGGAAGCATGTTCTTTCTTGAAAGAAAGAACCAAAGAACTTTGCCCATAAGCTCCGGAGCCAGCCGGGAGCCCGGGACCTCATGGGCAAAGTCTTTTTGCTTCTTTTTCTCCAGAAAAAGAAGGATCTTACTTTCCTGTGAAATGGCTAGGCGCCGCCAGATCAATAACAGCCTCTAATACCAACGGCCTCTGACACTGACCTGTCCAGCAAGCAAGGCTGGGCTCCGCCCAGACCCGCCATAGGGCGGAGCCCTTTGGAAGCCCTGGACTTAAGTACCGGATTCCAAAGGCTTGCCTTTGGCGGAGTTTGAGGCAGAGCCTCAACCTTGCTTGCCCGACCGGTCATGCTCAAGGGCCGTTGGTATAAGTGCCCGTTTGAGAACGTGTGAGGCATTTGGATTCGGGCTTTGCGGATGCCCAGATAGGCTGGATGTGGACCAAGGAACATGGAGCCCGGCAGGCTTCCTTTGTGCGACGGCGCTACCCGACTGACCTGACCGACGAGAAATGGGAGCGGATTGTTCCGTTCCTGCCTCGCCGGCCAGACGTGGCAGTCCTCCAAGGGCGGATCTGCGCGAGGTGCCCAACGCAATCGGAACCATGGCCCGCTCCGGTGGAGGCTGGCGCATGCTGCCCGTGCACTTCGGCCCGTGGCAGACGGTCCACTGGTGGTTCCGGCGCTTCGTGCGGCGCGTGCTGTTCCAGACCATCCACGACATCGCGCTGATGCTCGACCGCGAGCAGGCCGGACGCGAGGCCGGCCCGGGCGCAGGCGTGCTGGACAGCCAGACGGTGAAGGCGCCACGCGCGCCCGGTGGCGGGGGCTACGACCCTGCAAAGCGGACCAGGGGGCGCAAGCGCAACATCGCGGTGGATACCGACGGGCGCCTGCTGATGGTCAACCTGACCACGGCCGACGTGCAGGATGCGGCGGGTGCAGAGAAGATCGTCGCTGCCGTTCGCAAGCGCTGACCATGGCTGAAGCACCTCCTCGCCGATGGCGCCTGCGACAGGGGAAGGTTGGCGAGTGCAGCCGCCACCCACGACTTCGCCCTCGAGATCGTGCGCAGGCTGCCCGATCAGGTCGGCTTTCAGGTGCTACCGCGGCGCGGGTGGTGGAACGCACATTCGGCTGGATGACCCGCTGGCGCCGCTTGGTGCGCGACTACAGGAAGCGCCTGGACGTCTCCCGGGCCATGGTCCACGTCAGCATGGGCGCCCTGCTGCTCCGACGCGTTGCCCACCCATGACCATTCTCAGACGGGCTCTCAGACCGATGAGGTCGCGTCCGACCGTGGATAAGTGCAGGCCGCTACACATATGGATAGCGCACCCCTAGGTCTTGCAGGCATTTAGCAAACTGCGGAACTGCTGTTCCCACTGAAGGTCTGAAACGTGCGCTATAGTCTTCTTCTGAAATCAGGAGGTGTTTCACGACATGATAACCTACGCCTTGGTAGCTTTCCAACGCCTTGCGATCAAATACATCAACATAGGCAGCCAGTTTGTTTCTAGCATGTACTTGAAGAGTCGTGTAAGGCTTAAAATGCAAATGCATATGAATAAATTTAGTCAGACATAGGCCTTCAGCCTTTCGGGATACTCCGTTGTGGTAGCCGTGATCAAGCGACCCAAACGTCCCTGAAGCAAAAAATGTCTTTTCATGATCCCATTTGAAAAAGCAGTTTTGATCAGCAAGGTTGTTATAAAAAGCCCAGGATACCAGGAATGCCCTATTGTCCTGAAGATCATTTAAGCCTTGATTTATACTATCAGTATCAAACTGTATCCCATCGTTATCGATGGCGATGAATTCGTCACAATCAAGCGGAATAAAAAAATCAAATCTATCGGATGCCTCTAGTTCTCTAATTTTCGACCCTAAAATCTCACCCTTTCGATGAAAGTCCGTCGGCAGATTTCGTGACCAATCTACATTAAGGCCCAAACTGCTAAAATTCTTAAGTAGATTTATTACTACCGTGGATGTAGACCCATTATCATAAACGAAAAGATTTGAAAGACCAAATAGTTTGGCATGGTACAGCACCCACGCAAGGATTAGGTCCTCCTCGTCTTTCTGCATCATAAGACATGCGACTTTGGGCATTACCCTTCTCCTGATGAGAATTGGTCCAAGTGCTTTAGGCGCTGAGGAGCGGGGCTGAAGAGCCTATGGCTCAGAGCCCTTTTGAGAGTGCACCAAAGCGACCCTGAGATGGAGTCCGACACCGCTTCGCTACTTGGAAAAACTATTGTTAGCGCTGCCAAGCTTGAGAAGCCTCCTCGGATGATGCCCGATTGGAAAGTCCAAGTTTACCGAAGCTCATTCTTAAACGGGCTCTAAGCAAGGCCGGGTCCAGGGGCGGCTTCGCTCCTGGCGGGTCCAGGGCAGAGCCCTGGCCTTGCTTCCTATCTGATCAGCCCCGCCACCGGGCTCGACGGGTCCGCCGCCATCCGGCGCGGCATGCGCCCCGCGAGGAAGGCGTGCCGCCCTGCCTCCACGCCCGCCCGCATCGCGCGTGCCATGCGCACCGGGTCGCGCGCGTGGGCGATCGCCGAGTTCAGCAGGACGGCGTCGCAGCCCAGCTCCATGGCCATCGCCGCGTCCGACGCCGTGCCGACGCCCGCGTCCACGAGCACCGGCACGCGCGCCTGCTCGATCAGCAGCGACAGCATCGCCGGGTTCTGCAGGCCGAGACCGGAGCCGATGGGCGCGCCGAGCGGCATGATCGCGACGCAGCCCATGTCCTCCAGGCGCTTGGCCGCCACCGGGTCGTCGGCGCAGTAGACCATGACCTCGAAGCCGTCGCGGATCAGGGCGGCGGCGGCCTCGAAGGTCGCGGCCATGTCGGGGTAGAGGTGCGGCGGCGGGCCGAGGACCTCGAGCTTGACGAGGTTCCAGCCGCCGGCCTCGCGCGCGAGGCGCAGGGTGCGCACGGCGTCGTCGGCGGTGAAGCAGCCGGCGGTGTTGGGCAGGTAGGTGTAGCGGCGGGGGTCGACGTGGTCCTGGAGCATCGGCGCCCCGGGGTCGGACAGGTTCACCCGGCGCACGGCCACGGTGACCATCTCGGCGCCGGACGCCTCGATTGCGGCGGCGGTCTCCTCCAGGCTCCTGTACTTGCCGGTGCCGACGACGAGCCGCGACGCGAAGCTGCGCCCCGCCACCACCCAGCCGTCGTCCGCAGCCGACTGCGGCACGCCCGCCTCGCGCAACCCGTCCATGACGTCAGCCTCCCCCAATGAAGTGCACGATCTCGAGCCGGTCGCCCTGGCCCAGCTCGGTCGCGTCGTAGCGGCCGCGCGGCACGATCTCCTGGTTGCGCTCGACGGCGATCTTGCGGCCGTCCAGCGCCAGCGCGCGCACCAGGCCGGCGACGGTCAGCGGTGCCGCGCAGGCGCGCGGCTCCCCGTTCAGGGTGATGGTGATCTGCATGGGTCCAGTCCCTCCGCCGGCATGATCCGGATCAGGTCAAGGGTCACCAGGCTCTGGTTTCTCAGCCCGCGCCAGCCGCTCCTGCGGTTGCAGGACCTGCCGGGGCCGGGCTCCCCTCGGACGGGCGCACGATCGAACCAGCGGGCCGGGGTGTCAAATCACGGGGCCAATACAGCGGGCCGTGCTGCATCCGTGCCGTGCGATGTCGCGGCTGTCCTGTCGCCGGCGCGGCTGCGTTCCGCCGATCCGGGCGGGTGTCCGGGGGCCTGCGACGTCAAAGCCACAACGGGCTGCAAACGGGACACAGGACGCCCGGGATCGCTTGACCCCCGCACGGCTTCCCGCGACGGTGCGCCAACAATAAACGAGTCCGGGCGTGCTCGCCAAGTCCTGTTGCAGTGCAGCAGAGCTTCATCGGCGAGTCCGCACCGGATCAATAAACAGGGGGGAGACAACACCAATGGCACGAAAACTGCCGAAGAAACTGCGGCTTGCCGGCGTCCTTACGGTTGGAGGCGGGCTTCTGCTGGGGGCGGCGCCTGCGCGTGCCGACGACTACACCGATCTGCTTGGGCTGCTGCGCGCCAAGGGCAGCCTGACGCAGGGCGAGTATGCCGGGCTGCTGAGCAAGCACGTCGGCAACGGCGCTCGCGCCACCGAGGGCCGGCGCGCCGGCCGCACCGCAGAGGGCCGGCGCACCCGCGGCACTGTCGGCACCGGCAGCCTGGCGACGGACGACGCGGTCGCGCAGGCCCAGGCCGCCGCGGCGGCGGCCTCCGCCTCGGCGGCGGCCGCGCAGGAGGCGGCGCAGTCGGCGAAGGTCGAGCTGGCCAGCCCCGACATCGTGCACGCGGCGCCCTACGTGCCCGGCAAGGGCGTCGACATCCGGGTCGGCAACATCGACCTGAACTTCTCGGGCTTCGTCAACGGCTTCTACACCTACAGCAGCGCCGCGCACTCGGCGAACACCGTGGCCGGCGGGCTGGCCGACAACTCCGGCTTCGACAGCTCGGCGATCCGCAACGGCCTGCTGCCCGCCGGCCTGATCTTCAAGGCCAGCACGACGCAGGACGGCATCGACCTCGCCGCGGAGTTCGGCGTCTACCCCGGCATCGACAGCGCCAACCAGGGCACCCCGTTCAACGCCAACGGCGGCGGCTCGTCGGTCGGCCTCGGCACCGCGGGCGTCGACTTCCGCCAGATCTTCGTCACCGCCGGCACCAAGCAGTTCGGCACGGTCAAGGTCGGCCGCGACATCGGCATCTTCGGCTCCGACGCCATCCTGTCCGACGCCACGCTGCTCAGCGTCGGCGCCACCGGCGGCAACGCCAACCCGGCCAACACCTCGCTCGGCCGCATCGGCATCGGCTACATCTACACCGACTTCATGCCGCAGATCAGCTATGCCTCGCCGATCATCGGCGGCCTCCAGGCCACCGTCGGCGTGTTCCAGCCGCTCAGCGAGGTCAACTTCGCCGGCGGCGGCCTGTCCGCGGTCGCCACGCAGCACAGCGCGCCGATGTTCCAGGGCAAGCTGACCTACGACTACAAGGCCGGCGCCACCGCGGCGCGCGCCTGGATCGGCGGCCTGGTGCAGCAGCAGCAGGACATCGGCGGGCTCGCCGCCAACGTCGCGCGGCCCGGCGACGAGCTCGTCGGCGCCGGCGAGATCGGCGCCAAGGTCGACTCCGGCCCGTTCGGCGCGGTCGGCTACTTCTACCGCGCCCGCGGCGTCGGCACGACCGGCCTGATGTTCGACGGCCTCAGCCCCACCGGCGCGCTGCGCAACTCCGAGGGCTTCTACGCCCAGGGCTATTTCAAGCCGGCCAAGAAGCTCAAGCTCGTCGCCTCCTACGGCGAGAGCAGCCTGTTCCAGGCGCCGGGCGAGATCAGCCCGAACCTGGTGCGCCGCAACGCCGCCACCATCGGCGCCGCCTACTACAGCCTGACCGACTGGATGACCCTGGTGGCCGAGTACGGCCACGTCCAGGCGCACAACAACGCGGGCGACGGCATCGACCAGAACGTGTTCACCGCGGGCACGATCCTGTTCTTCTGAACCCGACGACCAGGCACGGCGGGAGGGGCACGGTCCGCAAGGGTCGTGCCCCTTCCTCGTTGCAGCCAGGCAAGGACAGGCTTTCCCTCCGCGAGCCGGCTTGCCTGAAGGCTGTCATGAACTTTCCGGCTCCGTTCCTCCGCGTCGTGACGGACAGAAAGCATGTTCTTTCTTGAAAGAAAGAACCAAAGAACTTTTCCCATAAGCTCCGGAGCCAGCCGGGAGCTCGGGACCTCATGGGCAAAGTCTTTTTGCTTCTTTTTCTTCAGAAAAAGAAGGGTCTTGCTTTCCTGCAAAAACGGCCGGGCGCCGCCAGATCAACGACAGCGTCTAGATATTCGCTTCCAAAGGCGAGCCTTTGGCGGGATCCCCGCTTTCAAGCACGGGGGGCAAGGGCCCCTGGTCTTCCGCTCAGCGCGTGGCGTTCGGCGCCTGGTTGCTGATCGCGCTGGGCAGGCTCGTCTGCGCGCCGGCCGGGTCGCTCCGGCTGGTGCCCGTGTCGGAGCTGCCGTTCGCGCCCGCCGTGCCCTCGGAGGCCATGGCGTGGTGGTGATGGTGGTGGTGGCGATGGCGGTGACGGCGTGCGTGATGAGGGTGGGCCGGCGCCGCGGCGGCCGCGGTGTCGTCGGTCTGCGCCTGCGCGGCGGGTGCAGCCAGCATCGGCAGGCCGAGCGCAAGGCTGGCCAGGGTGGCGATCAGGATGCGTCGCATGGGTGTGTCCTCGTGGTTTCTTGCTGGGTGTGCGGCGCCGGTCCGGCCGGCACGGCGGCCGGGTGGCGCGCCACGCGGATGTCGCGTGGTCGGCACGCCGTGCCGACCTGCCACGCACTGCAGGGGCGTCGCAAGGTGGAGGCGTGCGTTTCGCGACACGCCATTGCAGCGGGGCCACGCAGGCTTGTCGCGCCGTCCGCCGTGTCCTGCGCCTTTGTCCGGCGGGGTCCCGGTTTGACGACAGCAGGCGAGACCGGGCTCGCCCTCCGCCTGCCGTTCCGACGATCCAGGCGGATCGTCGGGACCTTTGGCCACCTTCGCCCCAGGCGGATCCTGCCTTCAGGCAGGGGGGCCGAGCCCTGGCCTTTCGAGCTGAGACGCTGCCGGGCCACGGGCACATCGTTGCGCCCTGCACCACCCGGTATAGAGTCGTCCGTCGGCGCAAGACGCCGCGCTGCAGCCCGGCTTTGGCTGCCGGGCTCTCCAGGACGCTGCGGGGTGCGGAGAGCGTGGTGGCGCCCGTGATGCCCAGGCCGAGCCGGTGCAGAGGCGTGGGGCGTACAGGCTGCGGCAGCCGAGGACGGGTTGGCAGGTGGAATGACTGATCTTTCCGACCTGATCATCGGGCACTACGAGCGTCATGCCCGCGAGTGGGATGCGGACCGGCGCCGCGGCGGCTGGAGCGACAGGCCGTGGCATGACCGCTTCATCTCGGCCCTGCCGAAAGGCGCGAGGGTCCTGGATCTGGGTTGCGGGGGCGGAGCGCCCGTCGCCGCGAACATGGCGGGCTGCGGCCTGAGGATCACGGGCGTCGATGCCTCGCCCACGCTGATCTCGCTCTGCCGCGAGCGGATGCCTGCCCAGGACTGGATCGTCGCCGACATGCGGTCCGTCTCGCTCGGCGCCAGGTTCGACGGCATCCTGGCCTGGGACAGCTTCTTCCACCTCAAGCCCGACGACCAGCGGCGCATGTTCGACGTCTTCGCCAGGCACGGCGCCGATCCGGCGATCCTGATGTTCAACGCCGGGCCGACCCACTGCGAGGCCATCGGCAGCTACCGCGGCGACCCGCTCTACCACGCGAGCCTCGGGCCTGCGGAGTACGAGGAGCAGCTGGGCCGGATCGGGTTCGAGGTGGTCGCCCACGCCGTCGAGGATCGCCTGGCGGGTGGCAGGACCGCGTGGCTGGCACGGTCGCGCAGCCGCATTCCGGAGTGAGACACCACCCGCCGCCCGCGCCGTTGGACGAAGCCCGAGGCGCGTGCTACGCGCCCGGACCATGTCCCTGCCGCTGATCGCCGTGCTGAACGGCCCGAACCTGAACATGCTCGGCCTGCGCCAGCCCGAGATCTACGGCGCCGCCACGCTGGACGATGTCGAGGCCCTGTGCGCCGAGACCGCCGAGGCGCTCGACCTGGCCATCGACTTCCGCCAGACCAACTCCGAGGGCGAGCTGGTCACCTGGGTGCAGGACTGCCGCCCGGCGCCGGGCCGCCTGGGGGCGAGCGCGATCCTGATCAACCCGGCCGGCCTGTCGCACACCTCGGTGGTGCTGCTCGACGCGCTGCTGGCCGCCGAGCGGCCCGTGGTCGAGGTGCACCTGAGCAACATTCACCGGCGCGAGGAATTCCGCCACCGCTCCTATGTCTCGCGGGCCGCCGTGGGCGTGATCTGCGGCCTCGGCATCCGCGGCTACGCCCTCGGGCTGACCGCGCTTGCCGAGATCCTGCTTGATGCCGTGCCCGGGGCAGGGTTGGGGCCGGCCCGGTGAGCCAGCTTCCCGTCGACGAGGAGGCGATCCGCACGCTGGCCCGCATCCTCGCGGAGACCGGCCTCACCGAGATCGAGGTCGCCTCGGGCGACAGCCGGGTGCGCGTCGCCCGCATGGCCGCGCCCGCCGCCGCCGTGGCGCCGGCGGCCGTGCCCGCTGTCCTGGCCGCCGCCCCGCCTCCGGCCGTGCCCACCGCCGAGGACGACGCGGCCCACCCCGGCGCCGTGACCAGCCCGATGGTCGGCATCGCGTTCCTCTCGCCCGAGCCCGGCTCCGCGCCCTACGTCACCCAGGGCCAGCAGGTCGTGGCCGGGCAGACCCTGCTGCTGATCGAGGCGATGAAGACCTTCAACCAGATCAAGGCGCCGCGCGCCGGCACGGTGGGCCGCATCCTGGTGGCCTCGGGCGGGCCGGTCGAGTACGGCCAGGCCCTGATGATCGTCGAGGGCTGAGCGCTTGGCGGCCGCAGCCCCCGGTGTCTCCCCGGTGCACGCACCCGACGTGCAGGCGTCCGAGGCGCAGGCGTCCGGTTCCGGCGCCGCGCCGGACTTCGCCGCCGCCGATCCCGTGGTCCAGCGGTCCGCACCCGCCGCGACGGGCCCCGCGCCCGCCGTCGCGCGCCCGCTGTTCGGCAAGGTCCTCATCGCCAACCGCGGCGAGATCGCGCTGCGCATCCAGCGCGCCTGCCGCGAGCTGGGCATCCCCACCGTCGCCGTGCACTCCACCGCCGACGCCGAGGCCATGCACGTCCGCCTCGCCGACGAGAGCGTGTGCATCGGGCCGCCCGCCGCCCGCGACAGCTACCTCAACCAGGTCGCCCTGCTGTCCGCCGCCGCGGTGACCGGTGCGGACGCCATCCATCCCGGGTACGGCTTCCTGTCGGAGAACGCGGACTTCGCGGAGATGGTCGAGGCGCACGGGCTGACGTTCATCGGGCCGTCACCGGCCCACATCCGGATGATGGGCGACAAGATCACCGCCAAGGACGCCATGCGCAGGCTCGGCGTGCCGCTGGTCCCGGGCTCGGACGGGGCGCTGCCCGATCTTGACGAGGCACGGCGTGTCGCGGAGGCCATCGGCTACCCGGTGCTGATCAAGGCGGCCGCGGGCGGCGGCGGGCGGGGCATGAAGGTTGCGGCCGATGCAGGCGAGATCGAGGACGCCTGGCGGATCGCGCGCACGGAGGCGCGCACCGCCTTCGGCAACGACGAGGTGTATCTGGAGAAGTACCTCGACCGGCCGCGCCACATCGAGCTGCAGATCCTCGCCGACGGCCACGGCCACGTCGTGCATCTCGGCGAGCGGGACTGCTCGCTGCAGCGCCGGCACCAGAAGCTCGTGGAGGAGGCCGGCTCGCCGGCGCTGGGCGCCGCGGAGCGCGACGCGATCGGGCGGGTCGCGACCGACGCGCTGGCGCAGCTCGGCTACCGCAACGCCGGGACGCTCGAGTTCCTCTACCAGGACGGGCAGTTCTGCTTCATCGAGATGAACACCCGGCTGCAGGTCGAGCACCCGGTCACCGAGATGGTCACCGGCATCGACCTGGTGCGCGAGCAGATCCGCATCGCCGCCGGCCATCCGCTCGGCTTCACCCAGGCCGACGTGCGCTTCGAGGGCCACGCCATCGAGTGCCGCATCAACGCCGAGGACCCGCAGACCTTCATGCCCACGCCGGGGCGCGTGTCCGTGTTCCACGCGCCGGGAGGCCTGGGCGTGCGCGTCGATTCGGCGCTGTATGCCGGGTACGTCGTCCCGCCCTACTACGACAGCATGGTCGCCAAGCTGATCGTGCACGCGGCCTCGCGCCCGGAGGCGATCGCGCGCATGAGCCGGGCGCTGCGCGAGTTCGCGGTCGTGGGCATCAGCACCACCCTGCCGCTGCACCAGCGGATCATGGCGGACCCGGAGTTCGCGGCGGGGGACTACACGATCCACTGGCTCGAAGGCTTCGTGGCAAGGCAGTGAAGAAAGGCCAGGGGCGCTGCCCCTGGACCCCGCCAAAGGGCCGAGCCCTTTGGAAACCCTCGACGAAGCGCCTGCCGCCCCGCAGGGCCTGAGGCCCGAGTCGCGGTTTCCAAAGGCTCGCCTTTGGCGGAGTTTGAGGCAGAGCCTCAACCTTGCTTCCTTTCCCAGGAGCGTCCCATGACCGAAGGCGTCCTCACCCTCGGCACCCGCCGCTACTCCTCCTGGTCGATGCGCGGCTGGCTCGCCGTGCGCCTGGCCGGCCTCGACGTCGCCGACCGCGTCCTGCCGCTCGGCGCGCAGCCTCCCGCCACCCCCAGCGGCCTGGTTCCCTCGCTCGAGCACCGCGGCATCCGGGTCTGGGACAGTCTCGCGATCTGCGAGTACTGCGCGGAGCTGTCCCCCGCCCTGTGGCCGGCCGTCCCGCTCGCCCGTGCCCACGCGCGCTCGATCTCGGCCGAGATGCACGCCGGCTTTCGCGCGCTCCGCGTGGCGATGCCGATGAACCTCGGCCGTCCGGACTACGCCAGCCTCGGCCCGCGCCTGGCCGGCGACGCCGCCACGGCCCGCGACCTCGCCCGGATCGCGGGGCTCTGGCGCGACACCCGGGCGCGGTTCGGCGAGGGCGGGCCGTTCCTGTTCGGGGCGGCGTTCGGGGCGGCGGACGCGATGTTCGCCCCCGTCGCGGCGCGGCTGCTGACCTACCGGCCGCCGATGCCCGAGGACGCCGCGGCCTATTGCGACGCGGTTCGGGGCCATGCCCTGGTCGAGGCGTGGTATGCGCTGGCAGCCCTGGAGCCGGAAGGATGGCGGCTGTCGCGATACGAGACGCTGGCGTAGCTGGCGGGCGTCGGCCCTGCCTGTTTCGGGGCGGTGTCTCGGTTCGGAAGGCCAGGGCTCTGCCCTGGACCCGCCAGGGGCAGCGCCCCTGGACCGGCCTCCGTTTGGGCCGGCGGCACGGCACGTGGCGACGGGACTGTTTGCCCGGAGTTTTGGTTTCCGGACGCCTCCGGCCTTTGGCGGGTCTGTGCGGCGCTGTTCCAGGGGGCCAATGGTTGGGTTGGGGCAGCGGTGGGGCGGGCCTGTCCCTGCTTGCCGGCCTCGAACCGAGACGCCACCGGCTTCGGTGCAGGCTTGACGGATTTACCGGGTTGTCTGTGAAGCTGGCCACGTCCTTGCGCGGTTCGGGGGCGGATCGCGGGAGCCAACGCGGGGCGCGGGGCGTAGTGTGGCATGGGACGAACATGCCTCCAGGGAGATACCGCCATGGCCCCGACCACCCCGCATCACGCCGAGCACGAGTGCGACGACGGCCTGGTCCACAGCCACGGCTGGTCGTCGAGCGACCCCGTCGGCGCCGTGCCGCACCGCGCCCATCGTCCGCTGGCGCGCGGGCATGACCATGACGACGGGCTTGTGCACGACCATGGCTGGGCGCGCGACTGAGTCGGCCAGCCTGGGGCGGGGCCGCCGGCGGGCCTGAGGCGGGTCATGCGTTGTGCCCGCCTTCCCATGTCTTTCCGCCGAAGGCTGTCAATTTGACCGGGCTCCGGCAGGTTTCTGCTGACTGGCTTCGCGTCCTGTCAGTGCGGAGGCCCGGTCGGGTTTTTGTGATGTGCCCGGGGGCTGACGTTCTAGACGCCCTGCCCCTGGAGGATCGGACTCCCTGGCATCGCTCCGGGTGAAGTCCGGAGCATGGCGGCTTGACGCTGCATGCCCTTCCGGTCACGCGCTGCAGTTGATCGCTTGGCACCTTTTCGGCGTGTCATCCCCGTCCTGCGCTTCGGTTGCTTTGCCTGCGTTCCAGGTGTGCGTGTGTTCGTAGGATTGGTGCTTGTCCGCGGCCTCGTGCCCGGCTGTCCCGCGGTGCGCGCGCCAGTGCGGGGGGCCGCTGTCGGCAGATGCCGTATTGATGTTTGTTCGAAACGATAATCCTGGAACGGCGTGCTCCTGCGCTGCGGTGCGGCAGACGAGAGGCCCCGGGTTGCAGACCTGGCTGCGGTTGCAAAGATGATGCTGAACGATCGGTCAGTGACGCCAGTGAACATGTGGCATGCTCGCGGGCGACAGCACTTTTATGCTGCGGTTATGCACGCGCAGGATGCACAAGCGCTGGGTGCTGCGGGGATGAGGCATGTTGATGATGGCGGGTGTGGCCGATCGCCCTTGCTATTGCTGTTCGTGTCAGGCCAACCTCCTTCCATGAAGCCGAGCCAGGTCACCGGAAAGAGGTCATTCATGGGCGCACCAGCGCTGCGGCTGCGCGTCGGGCGGCGTGCCGGGGTGGCGGGTTCGGGCCTGCTCTGCTCCGCCCTTCTGCTGGCCGGCCAGGCAGCGGCGGCGCCGGACGACGGCGGGTGGCGGCAGAGCGGGCAGGCCTCTTGGTACGGCGACCACCATGCCGGCCGGCGCACCAGCAGCGGCAGCGTGTTCGATCCCGCCGGGATGACCGCGGCGCATCCGAGCCTGCCGCTGGGCTCGCGGGTGCGGGTGACGATGCGCGACACCGGCGACTCCGTCGTGGTCACCGTCACCGACCGGCAGCCCGACCATGGCCGGCGCGTCATCGACCTGTCGCGCGGCGCCGCCGAGCGCATCGGCCTGGCCTCGCGCGGGGTCGGCGAGGTGGTGATCGAGCCGGCCGGGCGCACGGAGCCGGTCGAGGTGGCCGAGGCGTCCGACCTGCTGGACGAGCCCGGGCTGGATGCGGCCGGGCCGGGCGGCGGGGACAGGCCGGCTATTCCGACGCCACGTGGTCGGCGACATACGCTCCGCGCTGGCCGGGGGGTTTCGACGGACCGTCTGTACTATCCCGCGCGGTTTGCAGCTCAAGTTCGGAGTTCAGCTCCGCACCGAGCAGCACAGCGTACACTGTGACCCAGAACCACATCATCACGCCGGCGACCGCCCCCAGCGGGCCGTAGGTCGCGTCGTAGCTGGCCCAGTTGCCGACGTAGTACGAGAACGCCGCCGACGCGATCAGCCACATCAGGGTCGCCACCAGCGAGCCCGGCGTGACCCAGCGCCAGGCCGCCCGGCTGCGCGACGGGCCGAACCGGTACAGCAGCGACAGCGCCAGCACCACGAACACCAGCAGCACGGCGAGGCTGGCGAGCTGTGCCAGGACCTTCTGGTTGCCGGGCAGCTCCAGGACGCGCAGCGCGAGCGGCAGCAGCACCAGGACGCCGATCCCCACCACGGCGGCGAGCACCGCGCACAGCGTCATGCCCAGGGCGGTGAGCTGGTAGCGTAGCATGCCGCGGGACTCCGTCTCCTCGTAGGCGAGGTTGAGCGCGGCCAGGATCGACTTGGTGCCGGTGGTGGCGCTGTACAGAGCGATCAGGAAGCTCAGCACCAGGCTGAAGGTCAGCGTGCCCGGCGGCTGCGACACGAGCTGGTGGACGCGCGCGCCGATCAGGGTGAACGCGGCGGGCGGCAGCAGGCGGGCGAGGACCTGGAGCTGCGGCTCGACCGTGGCGGGGTCGAACGCCAGGCCGTAGACGGAGATCAGGGTGCTGAGCGCGGGGAACAGCGCCAGCGTGGCCCAGAACGCACAGCCGGCTGCGGCGAGCGACATGCGGTCCGAGATCATCTCGGCCAGGGTGCGGTGCAGGACCTGCTTCCAGCCGAGCCAGGGGATCGAGGCGGGCGCGTTCGCCAGGCGGCCGATCGCGCGGCCTTCCGGGCCGAGGGAGGCGGCGCTGGCGGGCTCGTCGTGCTCGATGTGCGGCGCCTGCGGGGCACTCGCCTTGCTCTTGCGCATCGGAGGCTCCTGGGCGTGGTGGCCGGGCACGGTGCACGGGGACGCGCGCAGCGCCAAGGAGGCTTGCGCCCGGACCTCTTTCCAGATGCCGGTCCAGGGGCGGGTCTGGGCAGAGCCCAGCCCTGCTTTCAGGGGCTTGCGTTGTCCCGGGCGGAACCAGAGGGGAACACCCACGACTCCGTCCACAGACTTACCCAGAGTTCTGTGGATAACTATCCCGGCGCGGACAGCTCCAGAGCGCGGGCGTAGACGGTGCGCCGCGGCAGGCCGGATGCTGCGGCGACGAGGGCGGCGGCGTCCTTGACGCTGTGGGTGGCGAGTGCTGCGCGGAGCTGGTCGTCGAGGGCGGCCTCGGTGGGTTCCTCGTCGGGGGCGGGGCCGACGAGCAGGGTGATCTCGCCGCGCGCTGCGTGCTCCGCGTAGTGGGCGGCGAGCGCCGGGAGGGTGTCGCGGCGGACCTCCTGGAAGCGTTTGGTGAGCTCGCGGGCGACGGCGGCGGGGCGGTCGCCGAGCATGTCGGCGAGGTCGGCGAGGGTCTCGGCGAGGCGGTGGGGGGCCTCGTGCCAGATCAGGGTGGCGCGCAGGCCGGCGAGCTCGGCGGCGCGGAGCTGGCCGAGGGCGGCGCGGCGGGCGGCCTGGCGCGGGGGGAGGAAGCCCGCGAAAAGGAAGGGGTGGGGCGGCAGGCCGGAGAGGACGAGCGCGGTGAGCGCGGCGTTGGCGCCGGGGATGGCGTCGACGGCGAGGTTGGCCGCGAGGGCAGCACGTACGAGGCGGTAGCCGGGGTCGGAGACGAGGGGGGTGCCGGCGTCCGAGACGAGGGCGATGCGACGGCCCCGGCGCATCTGGGCGAGCAGCGCCGGGATGCGCTGCTCCTCGTTGTGCTCGTGCAGGGCGGCGGTGCGCACGGAGAGGTTGCAGTGCTCGAGCAGGCGCGCGGTGGTGCGGGTGTCCTCGCACAGCACGAGGTCGGCGGCGGCGAGCGCCGCGATGGCGCGCGCGGAGATGTCGCCGAGATTGCCGATCGGCGTGGAAACCAGCACAAGCGCTGCGTGGCCGGTCGACGGGAACGGCGCGTCGGCGTCCTCCACGGCGGACGCGGCGTCGGCGGCCTCGGTGTCGGGTTCCGCGACGGCGGACTCCGGGCTGCCGGGCGTCGCAGAGTCGGGGTTCGGCGTCGGATCCGGCGCCTGGCCTGGCGCGGGCGACGCCGCGTCGCCGCGGCCATCCCCGGCCGCGGGACCTTGGAAGGGATTCGTGGATGCGTCCTCGTGCATCGAGCCTCCTCGCCGTGCTGCTCGCAGCCGGCTGCACCGCCGGGCAGCCATACCCGCCTTCCGGCGGGCCGGCCATGCTGTCCGCCGATGCGGCTGCGGCGGCGGGGGCGCGCAAGGTCGCGATCCTGCTGCCGCTGAGCGGGAGCAACGCGGGGCTGGGGCAGGCGATGCTGCGGGCGGCGCGGCTGGCGCTGGCGGCGCCGGGGTCGCCGGGGCTGGACGTGCGCGACACGCGCGGCACCCCGGACGGGGCGGCGGAGGCGGCGCGGCTGTCGCTGGCGGCGGGGGACGGGCTGATCCTGGGGCCGCTGACCAACACCGAGACCGCGGCGGTGGCGCCTCTCGCGGCGGCGGCAGGGGTGGCGGTGCTGGCGTTCACCTCGGACGGGGCGCAGGCGCGGCCGGGGGTGTGGGTGATGGGCATCACCGCGGAGCAGCAGGTCGGGCGGCTGGTGGCGGCGGCACGCGCGGACGGGCGCTCGCGGTTCGCGGCGGTGCTGCCGGAGGGGGCGTTCGGGCAGGCGCTGGGCGACGCGCTGGTGCGCGACACGGCGGACGGGGGCACGCCGGCGCAGGTCAGGCGGGCGAGCGGGTTCGCGGGCACCAACGCCGCGCTGAAGCAGATCAGCGACTATGCGGGGCGGCGCGGGGCGGCGCAGGCGCAGCTCAAGGCGGCGCGGGCGAGCGGGGATGCGGACGCGAAGCGCGACGCCGCCGCGGCGGCAGCGGCGCCGGTGGCGCCGCCGCCGGTCGATGCGCTGCTGCTCGGCACGGGCGCCGGGACGCTGCGCGACCTCGGTTCGGTGCTGGCGTTCTACGACCTGGCGCTGCCGGCGGTGCGGCTGCTCGGGCCGACGCTGTGGGCGCATGACGCGCCGCAGCTCGGGGCGCTGGCGGGGGCGTGGTACGTGGCGCCGGACCCGGCGCTGCGCGCACGGTTCGTGGCGGCGTACACGGCGGCAGGGCCGGCGGGGGCGCCGGCCGCGGG
>CAXSFE010000019.1:0-38644 GCA_964236585.1 uncultured Acetobacteraceae bacterium | reverse complement strand
AGCCCGGGCGACAGCCTGCTGCAGCGCCTCCGCACCCTGGTCGCCAGCCCGACCTAACGCCGCGGCCAGGGGGGGCCAGGACCTCGCCCTGGCCGCCGCGCCGGATGCGGCAAACGCCTTCGCCCGAAGCGACGAACGTCCAGGCAGCCGGGGTCGAAGCCTGTGAGTGACCCCGTGGAGATCCACAACTGGCTGCGGCTCGACGGCCGCGTCACGACGTCCGGACAACCGACCGAGGCGCAGCTGGTCCAGATCAGGGATCTGGGCGTGCTTCACGTGGTCAACCTGGGACTGCACACCCACGACAAAGCGCTGAAAGACGAACGAAGCAGTGTTGAAGCCCTTGGCATGCGCTACGGGCACATACCGGTCGACTTCACCAATCCGACGGAGGACGACTTCGGGCTCTTCTGCGCCATGATGAGGCAGCACGACCAGGCTCCTATCCACGTCCACTGCATCGCCAACTTTCGCGTCTCTGCGTTCCTCTACCGCTTCAGGCGCGACGTTTCGGGCGAGGACGAGGCTGTCGCCCGTGCGGACATGGAGAAGGTCTGGAAGCCAGACGGCGTGTGGGAGGCCTTCACGACGAAGGACCGCGAGCGGAAGCCCTGGATCGACGCCCGCGCTCGCGAAAGGCACGACCGCCACGCCGAGGATTTGACCCACGGCGGGCCTGGACGGAACTCAGCCCCGCCGATGCACCGACCATGCGCCACGCCCTCTGACACCGACCTGTCGGCAAGCAAGGCCGGGCTCTGCCCGGACCCGCCGAAGGGCCGAGCCCTTCGGAAACCCTATACTTAAGTAGTGGATTCCAAAGGCTTGCCTTTGGCGGAGTTTGAGGCAGAGCCTCAACCTTGCTTGCTGCCTGACCGGTCATGCCCAAAGGCCGTTGGCATTACCCCACCCCGCCGGCGTCCCTCTCGTCCTGCCACAGCGCGTGGGCATTCCGGCAGAGGCTCAGCCAGCACTGGTCGGAGATGTCGTGGATGTCGCCTTCCGGCGCGAACCGGTCCATGTACCCGCACAGCAGGCCCGGCCCCACCCACTCCACGCTCCCGGGCAGCCGGCCGCCCGACGCCGCGACCACGTAGAGCAGCGTGTTGGCCCCGTAGCGCCGCAGGCAGGACCAGATCGGCGCGATCTCCTGCGGCGACAGCGCCTCGTTGCGCTTCAGGACGAGGATCTTCTCCGCGTCCTCCAGGTCCTCCAGGAACATGCGCTGCATCAGCTGCAGCCTCTTCTGCGTCTCGAGCCGGAAGTCCTCGCCGCTGATCGACTTGCGGGCGCGAAACGAGTGCGAGTTCAGCCCGTAGATGCTGTGGCGCACCATATACTCGAGGTCCTCCTCCGGATCTCCGACCCCGCCGCTCATCCAGTAGGAAATGTGATCGAGGCGCGCCAGGTCCCGGAACCCGGTGGCCAGGCCCAGCAGCAGCTGCGCCAGCCCGATGCCGGAGAACCTCAGCAGGTGCAGCGGCTCCGCGCCGAACGTCCTCTGGCAGAAGCCGAACTCGCAGTTGTCGCCCAGGCTCTGGAACTGCGCGAGCAGCGTGTTCCACGCCAGCCCGCCCTCGCGGGGCAGGCCGGCCGGCACGGGCAGGCCCTCCGCCCCGTACAGGCTCAGCCTGCTGATCTCGACAGACAGGACTCGGTCGTCGGTGCCGCCGATCAGCGTGGAGATCTTCACCCCGTCGTAGTGCGCCATCGTCAGCTGGATGCGCCCCTCCCGCACCAGCTCGTGCGGGACGACCACCGCAACCGCCACCCCCTTCTTCACCGGCGACGTCTGCAGGAAGTGGCCGTTGCTCCAGAACGACACCGTCTGCGGCCTGGCGATCGGCGACATCGTCAGCACCAGGAGGTAGGCCGGATGCCGCTCGGACACGCCGACCTCGATGTGGCTCCGCGAGTTGATCGCCCACACGGAGCCGGGCTCGGGCATGGACCAGCCCCAGACCAGGCTGGACAGCCCGGAACCCCCGATGCAGCACTCCAGGTCCCTCAGGTGAACCAGTGTCATCTGCGCTCCCTTTGCGTCGTCCCCGCGAGGCCGAGGCGGCACCCGGGCGGAGGGAGATCCGGCCCGCTGTCCTGCCGGCCTCCATCGTCCGGGCACGGCCCGTTGTCAACTCGCTCCGCAGCCACCCTGGGCACCTCGCGCTCCGAGCCGGGCATCGCCGGATCGGCCCGGCCCGGCCCGCCTGCCGGCCGGGACCCGGCGCACGCCGCGACGATTGCCCTTTCCGCGACAGCATACCCCTTTCCGAGAGATAGCCAGTGACAGCACACGCCCAGCGTGCTTTCTCGTCCGGTCAATCGCCTGGGAAGCATCGCATGAAGACCACCGACCTCGTCGATCACGTCGCCGCCGCGGCCGGGCTGGACCGCCTCGTCGCCAGAACGGCAGTCGAGGCGACACTGGCCGGCATCGTCGCCGCCGCCCGCAAGGGCGACGAGGTCAGCCTCTCCGGCTTCGGCAAGTTCAGGGTCAAGGACACCCCCGCGCGCCAGGGCCGCAACCCCGCCACCGGCCAGCCGATCGACATCGCCGCCTCGCGCAAGCTCGGCTTTTCTGCCGCCAAGCAGGTCAAGGACGCGCTGGCCGGCTGAACAAGGAAGGCCAGGGGCTCTGCCCCTGGACCCCGCCAAGGGAAGCCCCTTGGATGGCTTTCCTTAAGTCAAGGGATCAAAGGGTCCTCGGACCCTTTGCGGGTCCCCGCTTTCAAGCATGGGGGCAGAGCCCTGACCTTCCTTCTCCGCCCACCCCGCATACGGCGTCCCCCGCGCCATGCGCCGGTTGTAGTCCGGCGCCCCGTCCGCCCACCACACCGGCCCCCGCTCCCCCAGCGCCCGCTTCGCCGCATCCACCCGCGCCCGCGCCGCCTCGCGCCCGCCCGCGTCGCCGGCCCGCATCGCCGCCCCCTTCGCCCGACGCGCGTCCATCAGCTCCCGCGTCAGCGCCGCGCGCGCCGCCTCCCCGAGCCCGGGGTCCGTGCACCGCCACAGCCGCCCCCGCACCACGAAGTAGCGCCCGTCCGGCGTCACCGGATACCGCATGCCGCGCGCCCTACAGCAGCACGGGGATGCCGTGCTGCTTGGCCTTGCTGTGCGGCTCGACGTGGATGTTGATCACCGCCTCCCCCAGCTCGGCGCGGATGCCGTGCTCGATGCGGTCGCAGATCTCGTGCGCGTCCTCCACCGCCATGCGCGACGGCACCACCAGGTGGAACTCGATGAACGTCGCCCGCCCCGCCACGCGCGTGCGCACGTCGTGCGCCTCGATCGCGCCCTCCGCATAGCGCGCGATCAGCCCCCGGATCGCCGCCGCCTCCTGCGGGTCCGTGACCTCGTCCATCAGCCCGCCGATCGCCTCGCGCAGCATCCGGTAGCCCGACCACAGGATGTTCAGCGCCACCAGCACCGCCACCGCCGGGTCGATCCGCAGCAGACCGGTGAGCGGCACCAGCGCGAACCCCGCGATCACCCCCCCGGTGGTCCACACGTCGGTGAGCACGTGCCGCCCGCCCGCCGTCAGCGCCGGCGACTTCGCCCGCCGCCCCTGCCCCAGCAGCACCAGCCCCCACCCCAGGTTGCCCAGCCCCGCCAGCGCGTTCAGCCCGATCCCCAGCAGCGGCGCGTCCGGCACGTGCGGCCTCTCCCACGCCGCCCACGCCTCGCGCCCGATCAGCAGCGCCGTGGTGAGCACCAGCGTGCCCTCCACCATGGCGCTGAAATACTCCGCCTTGTGGTGCCCGTACGGATGGTTCGCGTCCGCCGGCCGCGCGCTGTACCACAGCGCGACCAGCGCCGTCGCCGCTCCCGCCACGTTGATCACCGTCTCCAGCGCGTCGGAGTACAGCGCCACGCTGCCGGTGACCCAGTACGCCGCCGCCTTGAGCGCGAGCACCGCCAGGCTGACAGCCACGCTGCCCCAGGCGACCCGCATCGTGCGATCCATCCGTCCCCCGCGCCCTGCCCCGCGCCCCTCGCCACGACCGTAGGGCAATCCGCCCGTCCACGGAACGCCCGGCCGGCCGGACGCGATCGCCGCGCCCGCGCCCCCGCCATGCTACACCGCGTCCACGCCGCGCACCGCACCCGGCAGGATCGAGAAGGAGGCCGCCATGAGCGTCGGGATCGGGATCGTCACCTACAACCGGCAGTGGAAGCTCGCGGAATGCATCGCCCGGCTGCGCATGGTCACCTCCGAGCCCTACGACCTCGTCGTCGCCGACGACGGCTCCACGGACACGACGCTGGACTACCTCCGCGACATGCGCATCCCCGTCGTGACCGGGCAGAACCGCGGCATCGCGTGGAACAAGAACCGGGCGCTGTTCACCCTGGCCGAGCGCGGCCACGAGATCGTCATCCTGCTCGAGGACGACTGCTTCGCCGTGGAGCCCAGCTGGTTCGCGTTCTGGGTCGAGAGCATCCGCCAATGGGGCCACGTGAACTACGCCGGCCTGTGGTGGCCCGACGACGTGTTCGCCCGCGGCACCGGCACGGTGGACAACCCGTTCTTCTGCACCGCGGTGACGGCGCAGATCTCCGGCTTCCGCCACGACGTGATCGCCGCCGCCGGCTACTACGACACGCGCTTCCGCCGCTTCGGCCACGAGCACACCGAGCACTCCACCCGCATCATCCGCGCGGGCTTCGGCGGCAACCAGCGGCTAATCGCGGGCCGGACATACTACGACTACGTCTGCGCCAACCACGGCCTGGCCTGCACGGCCGACGCGAGCTTCATCGACGAGGCCGGCGCCGCCGCCAACGCGGAGCTGTTCGCGCGCATCGCGCCCGAGCCGGTCTACCGCGACCCCTGGCGCACCGACTACGAGCGCGCCAGCCTGCTTGCCGAGGTCGCCGGCATCACGCGCTACCCGCCGCCCGGCGCCTGACGCCCACCCCGTCACGCCCGGGCGGGGCCACATCCTGCGCCTGCGGGCGACCTCGGGACCGCGCAACCCCCGTCGACGCGCGACGTTGACCCCGCAGCGCCTGGAGTGCGCCCGATGACCAAGTTCCACGGCAAGCCCCCCGGCAGCGGCGCAGGCACGATCTCGCAGCGCACCGAGCGCCTGCGACCCTCGCTCGCCCTCGACCCGAAGCAGGTCGCGGAAGCCCGCCGCCTCCGCCGCGCCGGCCACGAGCCCGACCAGATCGCCGCGGCCCTCGAACTCCCCACCGAGGAGGTCGAGAAAGCGCTCATGCAGATGCGCTCGCCCCGCCCCGAGACCACACGCGGCACGCTCAACGTCACCCTCGCCGCCCACCGCATCCTGATGGCAGAGCGCCAGGGCAACGAGCCGGTCTGGCAGACCATGGACCGCGTCGTCGACGAGCTGCTCCGCCTCCGCGCCGCCGCCGTGAAGCCTGCCACCCGGCGCAAGGACCTGCCGTCGCAGCCGCTGCTGGCCCTGGAGTAGGACAGGCAAGGCCAGGGGCTCTGCCCCTGGACCCCGCCAAAGGCCAAGCCTTTGGAAACCTCTCCTTAAGGATAGGGTTTCCAAAGGGCTCGGCCCTTTGGCGGGTTCGGGCAGAGCCCGACCTTGCTTCTCCGAGGACTCCCCAATGCTCCAGTCCCCGACCCCCCTGATCCTTGCCAGCGCCAGCGCCACCCGCCTCGCCCTGCTGCACGCCGCCGGCCTGCGCGCCGAGGCCCGCCCCGCCCGCATCGACGAGGACAGCCTCAAGCAGTCCGCCCGCGCCGACGGCGCCACCCCCGGCGAAACCGCCGCCCTGCTCGCCACCCTCAAGGCCCGCCGCATCCACGCCCCCGACCTCGCGGGAACGGGTGCCCTGGTGATCGGCGCCGACCAGCTCCTCACCTGCGGCGACGCCTGGTTCGACAAGCCCGCCACCCGCGCCGACGCCCGCACGCACCTGCAGGCCCTGCGCGGCCGCACCCACACCCTGCACACCGCCGTCGTCCTCCACCGCGACGGGGCGGAAATCTGGCGCCACCTCGCCACCCCGCGCCTGGCCCTGCGCGCCTTCTCCGACGCCGTCCTCGACGCCTACCTCGACACCGAGGGCGACGCCGTGCTGGCCAGCGTCGGCGCCTACCGCCTCGAAGGCCCTGGCCTGCAGCTCATGGACCACATCGACGGCGAGCACTCCGCCATCCTCGGCCTGCCCATGCTCCCCCTGCTCGGCTTCCTCCGCAAGCACGGCACCCTCCCGGACTGAGAACAGGGGACTTCCACGTCGGCCGTCGCACCCACCGTGGCTGCACCCCGGTTCCGATCGGATCCCGTCCTACACGGCACGAGCCGTGAAGTAGGTCCACGGCAGCGCGTAATAGAACGCCCCACGATCCGAGCGCGTCCGCATGGCGGCCAGCCAGTCCTGTCCCTGCTGCGCCGACACGCCGAACCGCGGCGACACCGCCACCATGCCGTCCAGATGGATTCGGGCGTAGCTCTCCCGCGAGAGTGCGAGATCGACGAACAGCACAGTCTCGGTCACCACGTTGGTGAAGGGCGCGCTTGCGGCCAGTCCGGGCAGGAGCCGGCCCATCTGCCCCTCGCTCGCATCCTGCCAGCCCTGAACGTGGTCCGCGTAGCCGTGCACCAGACGTCGCGTGAGCGCGCGATCGTCGCTGGCAAGCAGGACGCCATCAAAGTCGTGGTGGCCAACGACGACTGTCCCGCCCGGCCTGAGGACGCGCCTGATCTCGCGAAGCAGGCCGGCCCGGTCGCGAACGCATTCGATCACGTTCTGGCAGATCACGGAGTCCAGGCTCGCGTCGGGAACGGGTATTCCCTCCGCGACGTCGGCCTCGATCAGCACGAGATCGTTGCGCGCGATCTCGGAGGCATGCCTCTCCCGCACATCCTCCAGGCCCGGACCTGCCCGATCCAGGGCGAACACCGTGCCGGAGGCTCCTGCTGCCGCAAGAAGGGAGGGCAGCGTCCGGCCATTCCCGCAGCCAAGATCGAGAACCGTGCCGCCTCCAGTGACATTCCCGAGGGCCGCAAGCCCGGAGTGGAACTCGCCAGGGCTCCATCGTGGGTTCAACGACCTCAACTGTCCCGCTCCTGCGTCCCGCGGACCGCAGCGTCAGGCCAGGCATGGCAGGAGGCAAGACACGAACCGCAAGCTCCGCCGCTGAACCGTCCCCCGGCTTGCTTCCTTGAACAGAGGCCGGTCCAGGGCGGCTCGCCCTGGCGGAGTTTGAGGCAGAGCCTCAACCTTGCCTCGCCTTCCTTCCACCCGCCCCCCGTGCCATTTTCCCCGCCACCACACTGCGGGAGGCATCGCGCCCATGGCCGTCAACAAGATCCACGAGACCGGCGCGTCCGCCCTGGCCGGCCTGCTGCGCGACGGCATGCTGATCCACTCCGGCGGCTTCGGCCTGTGCGGCATCCCGTCCACCCTGATCACCGCGATCCGCGAGTCCGGCGTGCGCGAGCTGACGGTGGTGTCCAACAACGCGGGCGTCGACGACGGCGGCCTGGGCGAGCTCCTGCAGACCCGCCAGATCGCGAGAATGATCAGCTCCTACGTCGGCGAGAACAAGCTGTTCATGCAACAATACCTCGCCGGCGAGCTGCAGATCGAGTTCAACCCGCAGGGAACGCTGGCGGAACGAATCCGCGCCGGCGGCGCCGGCATCCCCGCCTTCTACACCCGCACCGGCGCCGGAACCGCCATCGCCGAGGGCAAGGAGGTCCGCTCCTTCGGCGGCCACGACCACATCATGGAGCTGGGCCTGCGCGCCGACCTCGCCGTGATCCACGCATGGCGCGGCGACCCCGAGGGCAACCTCGTGTACCGCATGGCCGCGCGCAACTTCAACCCGGTGATGGCCACCGCCGCCGCCACCACCGTCGCCGAGATCGAGGAACTGGTGCCCCAGGGCTCGCTCGACCCCGACGCCATCGTCACCCCCGGCATCTTCGTGCAGCGCATGGTCGTGGTCGGCAGCGCCGGAAAACGGATCGAGCAGAGAACGACGCGCAAGAGGGAGGCCGCCTGACATGCCCTGGACCCGCGACCAGATGGCCGCCCGCGCCGCCGCCGAGCTGCAGGACGGCTTCTACGTCAACCTCGGCATCGGCATCCCCACGCTGGTCGCCAACCACGTCCCCCCGGGCATGACGATCTCGTTCCACAGCGAGAACGGCATGCTCGGCATGGGCCCGTTCCCCTTCGAGGGCGACGAGGACCCCGACCTGATCAACGCCGGCAAGCAGACCGTGACGCTCCTGCCCACCAGCTCCTTCTTCGACAGCGCGACCTCGTTCGCCATGATCCGCGGCGGCCACGTCCAGCTCTCCGTGCTCGGCGCGCTCCAGGTCGCCGAGAACGGCGACCTCGCCAACTGGATGGTCCCCGGCCGCATGGTCAAGGGCATGGGCGGCGCCATGGACCTGGTCGCCGGCGTTCCCCGCATCGTCGTGCTGATGGAGCACACCGCCAAGGGCGAGCCCAAGATCCTGCCCCGCTGCACCCTGCCGCTCACCGGCGCCGGCGTGGTCGACCTCATCGTCACCGACCTCGGCGTGTTCGAGGTCGCCAGGGAGAAGGCCGGCGAGGGACCGAAGGCCGGGGTCCGCCCCGGCCTGACCCTCGTCGACATCGCCCCCGACGTCACGCTGGACGACATCCGCGCCAAAACCAGCGCCAGCTTCACCGTGCACCCGGACCTGGAAGCACGGCTCGCCGCGTAGGGCAGGGGAGGGGAGCCGCCGAGGCAGGCAGGCCCGGCCGCCGCCGCCGCCGTCCTGCCGGCGACCCAGCCGGATCGTCGGCATGCGCGCCAGGCTCAGGCTCGCCGGCAAACAGGCCTGGTCAATACGCCCGGGAACGACCGGCCGCCGCTGCGGACATCTCCCGCACAGCTGCGACGGACCGCGTCAGGCCGGACCGCCCGCCCTGCATCCAATCCTCCCGTCCGCAACGATACCCTCCGACGTGGCCACGCCAACAACGCCACCGCCGGAGAGAAACCCCATGCGCACCACCCCAGCCCTGCTCTGCGTCACGGCACTCGCGCTCGCCACCCCCGCCATCGCGCAGTCCTCGCGCATGGCCGCCCCGATGCAGGCGCCCGCCATGCAGTCCGACGTCATGGTCGGCGGCCAGGCCATGTCGCCGGGCAAAACCATCGTCGCCAACGCCGTGAACTCCGCCGACCACACCACGCTGGTCGCCGCCGTCAAGGCCGCCGGCCTGGTCGACGCCCTCGCCGGCAAGGGTCCGTTCACCGTGTTCGCCCCCACCAACGAGGCCTTCTCCGACCTGCCCGTCGGCACCGTCGACACCCTCGTCAAGCCCGAGAACAAGGCCACCCTGACCACGATCCTGACCTACCACGTGGTCCCCGGCGACTACTCCACCACCAAGCTGCGCGCCCTGATCCTCGCCGGCCACGGCAGCGCCCAGCTCAAGACCCTCCAGGGCGAGCCGCTCACCTTCATGATGAACGGTTCCAGCAACATCACGATCCGCGACGCGAAGGGCGGCACCGCCGACATCACCATCTCCGACGTCAACCAGTCGAACGGCGTGATCCAGGTCGTCGACCACGTCCTGATGCCCGCCGCCTAAGACAGGCAAGGCCAGGGGCTCTGCCCCTGGACCCCGCCAAAGGCCGAGCCTTTGGAATCCATTACCTAAGTAAATCGGTTTCCAAAGGCTTGCCTTTGGCGGGTCCAGGGCAGAGCCCTGGCCTTCCTCACTTCGAAAAATCCGGCAGCACCCGCCTCGCCTGCAGCCGCCGGATCGCTTCCACCAGCGCCGCCCCGCTGTCGACGGTCTCGCCGAACCCCGCCCGCCGGATCTTGCCCATGTCCGACACCATGTCGAACTCGGTCCCGAAGATGAAGTCCCCGAACCCCCACCCCACCAGCCGCGCGTAGTCCGCCTCCACCAGCCCCTGCTCGCGCGCGATCCCCGCCCACAGCGCCCCGTGCCCCGCCATCTGCTCCGCGAGCCTCATCCGCAGCGGCGGCGCCACCTCCAGCCCCAGCGCCTCGCCCACCTGCCGCCACACCCGCGCCCAGCGGAACGGCTCGTGCACGTAGTTGAACGCCTCCCCGCCCGCCGCCTCCGCCGTCGCCGCCCACACGCTCGCCCGCCCCAGCAGCCGCGCGTCCGTGAACTGCGCGAACACCCCGTCGTACACCCGCGCCGTCCCCGGGAACCGGAACGGCGTCCCCGTCGCGTGGCAGATCGCGGCGTACACGCCCACCACCATCGCCATGTTCATCGCGTTGCCCGACACGTCGCCGATCACGATGTCCGGCCGCAGGATCGACCACCCGAACCCGCCCGCCCCGGCCTGCCGCCGCAGCGCATCCTCCTGCGTGAAGTAGAAGTTCGGCGGCACGTGCCGCGGCCCGTCCTCGTAGAACGGCGCATGCACCGGCCCGAGATGCACGCCGTACACCTTCGCCCCCTGGTACAGCACCGCCCGCTGCAGCGGCGCCCCCACCGCCACCAGCCCGTCGAGCAGGTGCTCCAGCATCGGCCCGTTCACCGCCACCTCCGCCGCGAAGTCCGGCGCCGGCCGGTACGCCGCGTAGAACAGGTGCGTGGTGTCCGCCGCCCCCGCCAGCGCCGCGCGCACCGCGGCCGCGTCCCCCAGGTCGACGCACACCGTCTCCAGCCCGTCCACCGGCCGCGTCGCCAGCGCCCGCACCCGCCACCCCTCGAGCCCGCGCAGCGCGTCGACCACGCCCGCGCCGATGATCCCGCTCGCCCCCGCCACCAGCGCCACGTTCCCGGCCATCGCCCAATCCCCTGGTTCCCGGGCACAGTGGAACGGAGGCAGGACGGCAAGCAAGGCTGGGCTCTGCCCAGACCCGCCAGAGGCCAAGGCCTCTGGACACCGATTTACTTTGGCAGGGAACCTCAATAGTGGACTCTCGGCGGGATTTGAGACCCGATGCTTGACAGCCGGGAGCTCAACCGTCCCCGTCCGCCGAATTTCCTACCTGCCCCGCCGCCGCGCGTACCATGGTATGAGCCACAACCGGCGGAGGCGAGCATGCGCGCACCCAGGCTCCCCGTCCTGGCCCTCGCGCTGGCGGCCGCCTACGCGCCCGGCCAGGCGCGGGCGCAGTCCGCCACCAGCGTCACCGTGTCCGCGGGCACCCCGCTCGCCACGATCCCGGCGGGCGCGTTCGGGCTCAACACGGCGGTCTGGGACGGCAACCTCCTGGACGCGGCCGTGGCGCCCGCGCTGTCGGCCGCCGGTATCGGGGCGCTGCGCTACCCGGGCGGCTCGACGGCCGACATCTACAACTGGCAGACCAACACCATCGTCGCCGGCCAGAACAGCTACGCCAACCCGGCCAACACCTTTGACGCGTTCATCGGCCTGGCCGCGAAGCTGGGCGCCGCACCCGTCGTCACCGTCAACTACGGCACCAGCCCGACGGGCGGCGGCGGAACGCCCGCCTTCGCGGCCGCGTGGGTCCGCTACGCCAACGTGACGCACGGCTACGGCGTGAAATACTGGGAGATCGGCAACGAGGTCTACGGCAACGGCGAGTACGGTTCGTCCTGGGAAACCGACCTCCACCCCGCGCACGATCCCTCGACCTACGGCGCCAACGTCGCCCAGTTCGCGCAGGCGATGAAGGCGGTCGACCCCACGATCAAGGTCGGCGCGGTGCTGGCCGCACCGGGCAACTGGCCGGACGGGCAGTCGCCGGACTGGAATTCCGGCGTGCTCGCGCAGTGCGGCAGCTCGATCGACTTCGTGGTCGTGCACTGGTACGCGCAGAATCCCGGCAACGAGACCGACGCCGGCCTGCTCGCCTCGCCGCAGTCCGGCGTGGGCGGCACGCCCTCCATTGCCGCGATGACCGCGAAGCTACGCACGCTGATCGCCCAGTACGGGGGCACCAAGGCGGCCAGCATCAGGATCCTCGTCACCGAAACGAACTCCGTGGCCTACAACCCGGGCAAGCAGACGCTGAGCACGGTCAACGCGCTGTTCGCGGCCGACACCCTCCTGACGTGGGTGGAGAACGGCGCCGCCAACGTCGACCTGTGGGACCTGCACAACGGCAGCACCTACGGCAACACCTCGTCCGCCCTGTACGGCAGCACGAACTACGGCGACTACGGCGTCCTGTCGAACGCCTCCTCCGGCGAGCCGGCGGCCGACACGCCGTTCCCGACCTACTACGGCCTGCAGATGCTGGCCGCCCTCGGCCGGCCGGGCGACGCCCTGGTGTCGTCCGCGTCGGGCACGCCGCTGCTGGCGACGCACGCCGTGCTGCAGGCCAACGGCAGCCTGGCCGTGCTGCTGGTCAACAAGGACCCCGCCAACACGATCACGGCCAGCGTCGCCGTGTCCGGCTTCACCCCGGGCGGCACGGGAACGATGTACGCCTATGGCCGCTCGGGCGGCGCGATCGCGACGACGGGCCTCTCCGGGCTGGGCTCCTCCTTCCCCATCGTCGCCGCACCATACTCGCTCACCACCGTCGTGCTCGCCCCGCGCACCGCGACCTCGCCCACGCCAACGCCGACCCCCACGCCGACCCCGTCGCCGTCGTTCACCCTGGCCGCGGCCGCCCGCAGCCTGTCCGTCGCCCAGGGCGCCACCACCGGCACGCCCGTCGCGGTCACGCCCCAGGCCGGCTTCTCCGGCAGCGTCGCCTTCGCGGTCAGCGGCGTGCCCGCCGGGGTCGCGGCCTCCTTCAGCCCGACGTCCTCCGCGACGGGCACGGCGCTCTCCTTCGCCGCCGGTGCCTCGGCGCCGGCGGGAACCAGCGTCATGACCGTCACCGGCACCAGCGGCGCGCTCAGCGCCAACACCACCCTGACCCTGGCCGTCACCGCGGCGGCCCCGCCCCCGGTCGCCAGCGGCGGCGGCGGGCCCGCCTCGTTCGCCGGCGCGTCCCCGAGCAACGGGCCGTGGTTCGACGAGGACGACGTCACCCTCTCCACCACGGCGCCGGTCACCGCCCTGACGCTGACCATCACGGTGCCCGCGACGAACGTGTCCTACAGCGGCATCTACCAGACCGTCGGCGCGCAGATCGCCCAGACCCACGCCGGCAGCGCAAGCATCGCCTACGGCTTCACGCTCGCGGGCGGGCAGACGATCAGCCCCGGGAGCTACACCTTCGCCGCCCAGATGCAGGGCAACGGCACGGCCCACCCGGCCAGCGGCGACTCATGGTCCGTCACCTACACGACCGGCGGCGCCACCTACACGCAGTCGGGCCGCATCTGACCGGGGCAGGGGAAGACAGGCAAGGTCGAGGCTCTGCCTCGAGCTCCGCCAGGGGGAGCCCCCCTGGACTGGCCTCTCTAAGTAAAGCCGGTCCAGGGGGGCTCCCCCTGGCGGGTCCAGGGCAGAGCCCTGGCCTTCCTTGCCTTGCTTACGCGCCCCCCACCGCCGGCCACCCGATGCTCGGCCCATGCCCCCTGAAGTTCCTGAGCCACCACGCCCAGTCCTGCGGCACCAGCGAGAACGGGTCCTCGTGCGCCAGCTCGCGCGCCGCCCACAGCGGCCAGTGCGGGTTGGCCAGCGCCGGCCGCCCCAGCATCACCACGTCGACCATCTCGTCGCGCACCGCCCGGTCGGCGTTGTGCGGCACCCCCAGGTTCCAGCTCGTCGCCACCGGAATGCCCACCTCGTCGCGCACCCGCCGCGCGCGGCCCAGCATGAATCCCACCTCGTTCATCGGCGGGTCGACCATCTCGTCCGTGTTGAAGCCCAGCGACAGGTCCGCGAGGTCGAGCCCGTGCTCCTTCATCATCCCGATCGCCACCACCGCGTCGTCGAACTGCGTCCCCGCCGGGTTCAGGTCGTCCGACCCCAGCCGCATGGTCAGCGGGTACTTCTCCGGCCACACCGCCCGCACCGCGTCCAGCGCCTCCAGATGGAACCGCGCCCGGTTCGCGACGCTGCCGCCATACTGGTCGTCGCGTTGGTTCGCGATCGGCGAGAAGAAGCTCGCCCCCAGGTAGCCGTGCGCATAGTGCATCTCCAGCCACTTGTAGCCGGCATCGAGCGCGCGCCTCGCCGCATCCGCATACGCCCGGTGCAGCCCCTTGATCTCGTCCACGCTCAGCGCCTGCACCGGATAGACGTGCCCCCCGCCGCCGTACGGGATCGCCGACGGCGCCCGGCACGTCCACCCGTCCGGATGGTCCGGCGGAAGCTGCCGCCAAGTGCCCTCCTCGTTGGTGCCCCGGTGCGGCGGCAGCTCGCTGCCCTTGCGCCCGGTGTGGCCGAGCTGGATCGCCGGCACCGCGCCCATCCGCTCGATGATCGCACACACCCGCGCATGCCCCTCGACCTGCGCGTCGTCCCAGATCCCCGCGCACGACGTCGTGGTCCGCCCGTCCGGCGTGATCGCCATCTGCTCGCCGAACACGAGCGCGAAGCCCCCCGCCGCCCGCGCGCCCAGGTAGCTCACGTGGTAGTCGTCCAGCCGCCCATCGACGGAGTTGTACATCGTCATCGGCGACATCGCCGTACGGTTGCGCAGGGTGACGCCCTTGAGCGTGTAGGGGCTGAACAGGTCGGGCATGGCAGGCCTCCGTCCGGTGGGCAGCGGCAACACCGCCGCAAGATGCGTGCCACCGCTCCCGCCTGCGCCGAAGGCATGCCGCCATGCCCCGCGCGGCATGCTCCTCCTGCCCGGACGTCTTTCCCGCCCGAACGCCCCGCTTGCCCAAACGCCTCGCTTGCCCAAACGCCCCGCTTGCCCAAACGCGGGTGCCGCCGGGTATAAAACCGCCCTGAGCCCGCAGCCCGATCGCGTGGGAGTAGAACTCCCGCCCAGGACCCGCCATGCCCCTCGACCTGCCCGCCGAGCCGTGCCCCGGGTCCGGCCGCGACGCCCCCGGCCGCCTGCGCCGCCACGCCGAGATCCTCGCCGAGTTCAGCGGCATGGCCGGCGAGAGCAGCGACGCCGACCGCCTGCTCCAGCTCGCCACCGTGCAGGCCGGCCGCGGCCTCGCCGTCGCCCACGCCAAGGTCCTGCGCCACCGCCCGGAGCACGGCGACCTGCTGATCGTCGCCGGCATCGGCTGGAACCCCGGCACCGTCGGCCACACGGCACTCGGCACCGACATCGGCTCCGCCCCCGGCCAGGCATTCCAGACCGGCCAGCCCACCATCGTCGACGACCTCGCCGCCACCCCCGACACCCGCCACGCCCCGGTGCTGCGCGCCCACGGCATCGTCTGCGTGCTCAACGTCCCGCTCGCCGTGGACGGCGCCCCCTGGGGCGTGCTCGAGGCCGACAGCACCACGCCCCGCCGCTTCGACCCCGACGATGCCCGCTTCCTCGCCACCCTGGCCGGCATCCTCGGCCTGGCGCTCCACGCCCGCCTCGACCGCGACGGCGACGCCACCCGCAACGCCGCCGCCGCCACCCGCGCGCTCTTCGCCCAGAAGACCCGCCTCCAGGAGCTGCAGCACCGCGCCCGCAACGACTTCCAGCTCGTCATGTCGCTGCTGATGCTCCACAAGCGCCAGCAGACCGACCCGCACGCCCGACGCGGCCTCGTCCACGTCATGGACCGCATCGCCGCGATCGGCATGGCCCACGACCAGCTCGCCGACGACGACGCCCGCGGCAGCGTCGAGCTGTCCGACTACCTCCAGGCGCTGTGCGGCAGCCTCGGCCGGCGCCGCGAGGGCGTCGCCGTCGCCACCGACCTGGTCCGCGCCGCGATGCCCCACGAGCGCGCCGTCCCGCTCGGCCTCATCGTCAACGAGCTGGTCACCAACGCCCTCAAGCACGCCTTCCCCGCCAACCGCCCCGGCACCGTCACCGTGAGCTTCCACACCACCGCCGGCGGCGAGGGCGTGCTCGGCGTGCGCGACGACGGCGTCGGCATGGGCCCGCCCCGCCCGGGCAGCCTCGGCACCGAGCTGGTCCGCCGCCTCGTCCAGCAGTGCGGCGGCCGGATGCACCACGAGGCCGCACCGGGCACCGCCATCACCGTCCGCTTCCCGCTGGTGACCTGAGGCGAGGAAGCAAGGTTGAGGCTCTGCCTCAAACTCCGCCAAGGGCTGGGCCCTTGGATCGCCTTCCTTAAGGAGCGGGATCAAAGGGTCCTTGGACCCTTTGCGGGTCTGGGCAGCGCCCAGCCTTGCCTTCTCCCGCGCAACCCGCCCCTCGCCCCCCCGCCGCCCGCCCGCTATCCTCGCCCCCATGAGCGACGCCCGGACGACCCCCGACCCCCAGACCTACGACTTCGCCACGGCCGAGCCGCGCTGGCAGCGCGCCTGGGCCGAGCGCGCCTGCTTCGCCGTCCCCGACGTCCCCCCCGAGGGCGCGCGCCCCTACTACGTCCTGGAGATGTTCCCCTACCCCAGCGGCAAGATCCACATGGGCCACGTCCGCAACTACACGCTCGGCGACGTCGTGGCCCGCTACAAGCGCGCCCGCGGCTACACGGTGCTGCACCCGATGGGCTGGGACGCCTTCGGCCTGCCCGCCGAGAACGCCGCCCGCGAGCGCGGCATCCACCCCGCCGACTGGACATTTGCCAACATCGCCGCGATGCGCACCGAGCTGCAGCGCATGGGCCTGTCCATCGACTGGTCGCGCGAGTTCGCCACCTGCGAGCCCCGCTACTACGGCCAGCAGCAGCGCCTGTTCCTCGGCCTGCTGCGCGCCGGCCTCGCCGAGCGCCGCGAAAGCTCGGTCAACTGGGACCCCGTCGACAACACGGTGCTCGCCAACGAGCAGGTCATCGACGGCCGCGGCTGGCGCTCCGGCGCTCCGGTCGAGCAGAAGCGCCTGTCCCAGTGGTTCCTGCGCATCACCGCCTTCGCCCCCGAGCTGCTCGCCGCCCTGGACACGCTGGACCGCTGGCCCGAGCGCGTGCGCACCATGCAGGCCCGCTGGATCGGCCGCAGCGAGGGCGCGCGCGTCCGCTTCCCCCTCGTCGCGAGCGACGGCTCCCCGCTCGTCGCGGGTGACGGCATCCCCAACGCCGCCGCCCTGCTCGACGACGCCGCTTTTGCCCCCGGCGTTCCCGGCGACGCCGTGCCCGCGCCCAACACGGCCGCCCTGCTCGATGCGGCCTCCTACGGCGACGCCCCGCCGCTCCCCGACACGATCGAGGTCTACACCACCCGCCCCGACACCCTGTTCGGCATGTCCTTCCTCGCGCTCGCCGCCGAGCACCCCGTCGCCGCCGCAGCCGCCGCAGCAAGCCCCGCCGTGGCCGCCTTCGTGGCCGAGTGCCGCTCCATGGGCACCAGCGAGGCCGTCATCGAGCAGGCCGAGAAGCGCGGCATCGACACCGGCCTGCGCGTCGCCCACCCCTTCCTCCCGGGGCAGACCTTCCCGGTCTGGGTCGCGAACTTCGTGCTGATGGACTACGGCACCGGCGCCATCTTCGGCTGCCCCTGCGGCGACCAGCGCGACCTCGATTTTGCCCGGAAGTACGACCTGCCCGTCCCCCAGGTCGTCCGCCCCGACACGGCCCCTCCGACGTCAGGGAGTGCCGCCGAGCGCGCCTACGACGGCCCCGGCACCCTCATCAACTCCGGCTTCCTCGACGGCCTCTCCACCGCCGACGGCCGCGGCAGGGCCATCGCCGCCCTGCAGGACCAGGGCGCCGGCGAGGGCGTCACCAACTGGCGCCTGCGCGACTGGGGCGTCAGCCGCCAGCGCTACTGGGGCTGCCCGATCCCCATCGTGCACTGCCCGGCGTGCGGCCCCGTCCCCGTCCCCGACGACCAGCTCCCCGTGACGCTCCCCACCGACGTCACCTTCGACCGCCCCGGCAACCCGCTCGACCACCACCCCGCCTGGAAGCACACTGCCTGCCCGTCCTGCGGGCAGCCTGCGCAGCGCGAGACCGACACCTTCGACACCTTCGTCGACAGCTCCTGGTACTTCGCCCGCTTCTGCGCCCCGAACGCGGAACGCCCCCTCGACCCCCTCGCCATGGCCGCCTGGATGCCCGTCGACCAGTACATCGGCGGCATCGAGCACGCGATCCTGCACCTGCTCTACGCCCGCTTCTTCACCCGCGCCCTGAGCGCCGCCTCCCCCGAGCTGGCCCGCCTCGACGTGTCGGAGCCCTTCGCCGGCCTGTTCACCCAGGGCATGGTCACCCACGAGAGCTACCGCGGCGCCGACAACCGCTGGCTCTACCCCGAGGAGACCGTGACCTCCGCCGGCGTCACCACCCACCGCGACACCGGCGAGCCCGTGACCGTCGGCCGCGTCGAGGCCATGAGCAAGTCCAGGCGCAACACCATCGACCCCGGCGCCATCATCGCCCGCTACGGCGCCGACACCGCGCGCTGGTTCATCCTTTCCGACAATCCCCCCGAGCGCGACATGCAGTGGACCGAGTCCGGCGTCGCCGGCGCCTGGCGCTTCGTCCAGCGCCTCCACCGCCTCTGCGACGCCAGCCCCGGCACCGCCCCCGCCCAGCCCACGACCTTCACCCCCGCCGCGACCTCGCTGCGCCAGGCCACCCACCGCACCGTCGCCGCCGTCACCGCCTCGATGGAGACCTTCACCTTCAACGTCGCCGTCGCCCGCTTCCACGAGCTCGCCGCCGCCATCGCCGACTCCGACCGCGCCCCCCCCGACGACAGCCTCGCCTGGGCCCGCCACGAGGCCCTGTCCATCACCGCCCGCCTGGTCGCCCCCATGATGCCCCACCTCGCCGAGGAGCTGCACGCCCGCCTGCACGGCCCCGACGCCCCCCTCGTCGCCGAGCTGCCCTGGCCCGAGCCCGACCCCTCGCTGCTCGTGGCCAGCACTGTCACCATCGCCGTCCAGATCATGGGAAAGCTCCGCGCCACCATCGACGCCCCCCCTGACGCCCCCCCCGACGAGGTCCTCGCCGCCGCCGCCGCCGAGCCCAACGTCGCTCGCCTCCTCGACGGCAAACGCATCGTCAAGCGCATCCACGTCCCCAACCGCATCGTCAACTTCGTGGTGGCCGGATGACCCGCCAGGCAGGAAGCAAGGTTGAGGCCCTGCCTCAAACTCCGCCAAAGGCGAGCCTTTGGAATCCGATTCTTAAGTCCAGGGTTTCCAAAGGGCTCGGCCCTTTGGCGGGTTCGGGCAGAGCCCGACCTTCCTTGCTGGCGCCTGTCCTTCTTGCAGCCACCCTCCTGCTGGCCGGCTGCGGCTTCCACCCCCTCTACAACGGCGACGGCGCCCGCGCGCAGTCGCAGGGCGGCACCGTGAGCGCCCACCTCGACAGCATCTACGTCGAGCTGATCCCCAACCGCCTCGGCCAGCTGCTCCGCCAGGCCCTGCAGGAGCGCCTCGACTCCGACGACGGCGACCGCAAGACCTACAGCCTCGCCGTCGCCTACTCGATCGACGAGGAGGCCATCTCCGTCCTCAACTCCAACTCCAACACCCGCACCCGCGCCGTCGGCCGCGGCACCTGGACGCTCACCGCGATCGCCAACCCCGGCGTCCCGCTCGCCAGCGGCAGCGTGCGCGTGCTGGACGGCTTCAACACGCTCGACGAGCAGGTGTTCTTTTCCGTGCTGGAGAACGAGGCCGTGCAGCGCCGCCTCGCCGACAACGTCGCCGACCAGATCACCCAGCGCGTCGCCACCTACTTCCGCCGCCCGACCTGAGCCGATGACAGCAAGGTTGAGGCTCTGCCTCAAACTCCGCCAAAGGCAAGCCTTTGGAGTCCATTCCTCAAGTAAATTGGTTTCCAAAGGGCTCGCCCTTTGGCGGAGTCCAGAGGCAGAGCCTCTGGCCTTCCTTCCCTGCTGCTTTCTTCCCCCGTGAAGCTCGACGCCCGCCGCATCCCCGCCTTCCTGCGCGACCCCGGGGCCACCCGCGTCGTCCTCCTGCACGGCGAGGACTCCGGCCTCGTCCACGAGCGTGCCGACGCCCTGACCCGCGCCGTCGCCGGCAGCCTCGACGACCCCTTCCGCGTCGCCACCCTGGAACGCGACCTCCACGCCCGCCTGCCCGAGGAGGCCGGCGCGCTGTCCCTGATCGGCGGCCGCCGCGTGGTGCGCCTGCGCGACTGCGCCGAAACCACGCTCGCCCCCCTGCGCCGCGCCCTGGAGATCCGCGGCAGCGACACCCTGCTGGTCCTGGAGGCCCCGGCGCTCGGCCGCGGCAAGCTGCGCACCTTCGTGGAAGCCCTGGACAGCGGCGCCGCCATCGCCTGCTACCCGGAGGAGGGCAGGGCGCTCGAGTCCTCCCTCCGCGCCCTGCTCGCAGAGCGCGACGTCGCCGCCGATCCCGCCGCCCTGGAATGGCTCGCCGCCCACCTCGGCGCCGACCGCGGCGCCACCCGTACGGAGGTGGAGAAGCTCTCGCTCTACGTCGGCCCGGGCGGCACCGTCGACCTCGACGCCGCGGAGGCCTGCGTGGGCGACGCCGCCGCCCTCTCGCTTGACGAGGCCCTGTTCGCCGCCACCTCCGGCGACCTCGCGTCGATGGACCGCGCCCTGGAGCGCGCCCTGGCCGAGGGCACCAGCGCCATCGCCGTGATCCGCCCCGCGCTGGGCCACCTGCAGCGCCTGCACCAGGCCCGCCTGCTCGTGGCCGCCGGCGCCTCCGCGTCCGACGCGACGCGCGCCGCCCGTCCGCCCGTGTTCTTCCGCCGCACCGCGCAGTTCGCCCGCACGCTGTCGCTGTGGTCCGCCCCCGCCCTGCTGCGCGCCATCGAGGAGGCCCGCGCCGTCGAGGCCGCCTGCAAGAGCACCGGCGCGCGGCCCGAGCTGCTGTGCCGCCGCTTCCTGTCGGTGATCGCGCGGCAGGCGGCACGGCTGTAGCCTGCCCCGGCCGGCCACGCCCCGCGTCGGGCGTCACTCCGCCGGCGACGCCGCATCGTAGCGCACCCGCGCGTCCCGGATCGCGGCGTGGCTGTCCTCGGCCCATTCGACCAGGCCCGACAGCGGCGCCAGCACGGACCGGCCCAGCGGCGACAGCCGGTACTCGACGCTGGGCGGCTTGGTCGGAAACACGTGGCGCGTGACCAGCCCGTCGCGCTCCAGGCCGCGGAGCGACTGGGTCAGCATGCGCTTCGAGATGTCGGGCAGCGCCCTGCGCACGTCGCTGAACCGCCGTGGCGCCCGGGCCAGGGCGATCAGGATCAGCGTGGTCCACTTGGCGGCGATGTGGTCCAGCACGTCGCGCACCGGACACGCGACCAGGGGCGCCCCGCCCCCGCGCTCAAGGCGGCATCCGGCGTCTGCGTCGGCCATGGGCTGGCTCCTTCCGGGTAACCTGGGCACGGGAAGCTGCCTCCTTACAAGGGTGCGGACCGGTCTCTATTCTAGACCTGTCCTCCACCAGAGACCGTAAAGGAGCCTGCCATGACCCAGCCCCGCATCCTCGTCACCGGCGCCAGCGGCCAGCTCGGCCGCCTCGTCGTCGCCGGCCTGCTGGCCCGCCTGCCGGCCGAGCAGCTCGCCGTGACGGTGCGCGAGGCGGACGCCGGCGCGCGCTTCGCCGAGCGCGGCGTCCATGTCCACGTGGCCGACTACACGCGGCCCGACACGCTGGACGCGGCGTTCTCCGGCATCGAGCGTCTGCTGCTGATCTCGTCCAACGCCGTCGGGCAGCGCGGCGCGCAGCACGGCGCAGTCATCGGGGCCGCCCGCCGGGCGGGCGTGGGCTTCATGGCCTACACCAGCGTGCTGCACGCCGACACCAGCCCGCTCGCCCTGGCCGTGGAGCACCGCGAGACCGAGGCGACGCTGAGATCCTCCGGCCTCCCGTTCGCGCTCCTGCGCAACGGCTGGTACACCGAGAACCTCACCGCCTTCATCCCCTCCGACTTGGCGCATGGCGCCCATCCCGGCAGCGCCGGCGAGGGCCGCTTCTCGACCGCCGCCCGGATCGACTACGCCGACGCCGCCACCGCCGTCCTGACCGCGGAGGCGGACCAGGCCGGCCGGACCTACGAGCTGGCCGGCGACACGGGGTTCACCCTGTCGCAGTTCGCAGAGGAGGTCGCGCGCCGGTCGGGCAGGCCGGTCCGCTACACGAACCTGCCGGAGGCGACGCTGCGGGCCGCCCTGGTCGGCGCCGGGCTGCCGGAGCCCCTGGCCGCCCTGCTGGCGGACGCCGACGCCGGTGCCTCGAACGGCGCCCTGTTCGACGACGGCCGGCAGCTCGCCACGCTGATCGGACGCCCGACCACGCCCATGGCGGACACGGTGGCCGCCGCCCTGGCCTCCTGACGACAGCAGCCTCGCCCCGGCGGCCCGGCAAAACCTCCGGAACCGATCTTCTTAGGAAATGGATTCCAAAGGCATGCCTCTGGCGGAGTCCGGAGGCAGAGCCTCTGGCCTTGCTTCCCGCCTCGCCGCCGTCCCGGCAGGGCAGCCGCTACCCTTTCAGCAGCGCAACAATCCCGTCGAGCTGGTCCAGGTTCCGGTAGCTCAGCTTCACCGACCCGCCCCGCCCGTCGAACACCACCTTGACCGCCAGCCCGAGGTGCGCGCTCAGCTCGCGCTCCAGCGCCCGCGTCTCCGTCTCCTCCGGGCGCGGCGCCGGAGCGGACGCCGGCCGCACCTCCGATAGCGCCTCGGTCTGCCGCACGGTCAGGCCCCGCGCGATCACCTGCAGGGCCGCGCGCTCCGGCTCCGGGTGCCCGAGCAGCGCCCGCGCGTGCCCCGCCGACAGCGCGCCGCGCGACACCTCGCCCCGCACGGCATCCGGCAGGTTCAGCAGCCGCAGCGCATTGGTCACGTGGGAGCGCGACTTGCCGATCGCCTCGCCGAGCTGCTCCTGCGTCAGGCCGAACTCGTCCGTCAGCCGCGCGAAGCCCTCCGCCTCCTCGATCGGGTTGAGGTCCTGGCGCTGCAGGTTCTCCACCAGCCCCGCCGCCATCGCCTCGCCGTCCGCCAGCTCGCGCACCAGCACCGGGATCTCGTGCAGCCCCGCCGCCTGCGCCGCCCGCCAGCGCCGCTCGCCGGCGATGATCTGGAACCGCCCCGGCTCGCCGGGCGAGGACCGCGCCAGGATCGGCTGCAGGATGCCCTGCCGCCGCACCGACTCCACCAGCTCCGCCAGCGCGTCGGCCGCCATCGCGTTGCGCGGCTGGAACGGACCCGGCGCCAGCACCTCGATCGGCAGCACCCGCACCGGCGCACCAGGGGCCGGTGCGTCACCCAGCAGCGCGGCGAGGCCGCGGCCCAGGCGGGGGGCGTCGCGGCTCATCGAGCGACCTGGGAGGAAGGCCAGGGCTCTGCCCTGGACCCGCCAAAGGCCGAGCCTTTGGAAACCTCGACGGGGCCGGCGGCACGTCCCGGTCTTCCCTTGTGTGTGCCGGTCCAGGGCAGGGCCCTGGCCTTGTCTTTCCGTTCCGTCATCGCGCCCGCAGCGCCCGTTCCCGCCTGAGCACCTCGGCCGCAAGCTTCACGTACGCCTGCGCCCCTGGCGAGCGTATGTCGTACAGCAGCACCGGCTTGCCGTGGCTCGGCGCCTCGGACACGCGGATGTTGCGCGGGATCACCGTCTCGTAGACCTGCGCCCCGAAGAAGCCGCGCACGTCGGTCGCGACCAGCTCGGACAGGTTGTTGCGCCGGTCGTACATGGTCAGCACGATGCCCTGCAGGCACAGCGCCGGGTTCAGCGCGCGCCGCACCCGCTCGACCGTCTGCACCAGCATGCTGACGCCTTCCAGCGCGAAATACTCGCACTGCAGCGGCACCAGCACGCCCTGCGCCGCCACCAGGCCGTTCAGCGTCAGCAGCCCCATCCCCGGCGGGCAGTCGATCAGCACGAACGCGTAGCGCTGGACCACCGGCGCCAGCAGGTCGCGCAGCCGGTACTCGCGCCGTGCCAGCCCCACCAGCTCCAGCTCCGCGCCCGCCAGGTCCGAGTCGGCCGGCAGCAGGTCGAGCCCGGGCACCAGCGTCGGCCGGATCAGCTCCTCGGCCGCCCGGCCCTCGACCAGGGTCGCATACGTCCCTTCCGAGCGCTGCGCCCTGTCGAGCCCGAGACCCGTCGACGCGTTCCCCTGGGGGTCGAGGTCGACCAGCAGCACCCGCTGCCCCGTGGCGGCCAGCGCGGTCGCCAGGTTGATCGCGGTGGTGGTCTTGCCGACGCCGCCCTTCTGGTTGGCGATCGCGATCACCCTGGCCGCCGCGGGCGCCTTCGCCACGCTGGTCCGCACCGCCACGTTCGCCTTCGCGCCAGTGGGGGACACGTCGCGCGGGGCGTCCAGCACCGCCGCGTCCCTGTCCGCAGCACGTCCCCTGCGCGCGTCAGCCACGGTGCGGCCCTGCGCCGGCTGCCGCGACGCCGACACCCGGCGGCGCGGCGCGGTCCTGTCGCGCAGGCTTCAGGCCGGTGACCTGCAGGATGCTGCCGTCCGAATCGGTCCGGCTCTGATGTCGCATGACGTCCATGTGCCAGTCCGCCGCCGCATCGGTCAATTCGCGATCGCTCCCGGCGCCCTTCGGCAGCAGCGCCGTCCCGCCGGGCGCCAGGTGGCGCGCCACCAGCGGCAGCAGCCGGGGCAGGGGGGCCAGCGCCCGCGCCGTGACCAGCGCCGCGCCCTGCGGCGCCGCGGCCTCGATCCGCTCTGCCAGCACCCGGACCGGCGCCGCCACCAGCCGCGCCGCCTCGCGCAGGAACGCCGCCTTGCGCCCGTCCGACTCGATCAGCACGAACCCCACCCCCGACGCGATCGCCAGCACCATCCCCGGGAACCCGCCGCCCGAGCCCAGGTCCACCGCCTGCACCGCGCCGCCCTCTCCCCCAAACCCCGGCGCCAGCCCCTCCGGCATCAGCGCCAGCAGCTGCAGCGAGTCCTCGACGTGACGCGCCCCGACCCGCGCCTCGTCGCCGCGCCCGATCAGGTTGATCCTGGCGTTCCAGCGCAACAGCAACGCGCAATAGGTCTCGATCCGGCCATATGTTTCACGTGAAACATCGTTGCGACCCCGTTGCGACCCGCTCACGCGAGCGGCACCTCCGCCTGCGCGCGCCGCACGTGCGCCAGCACCGCGAGCAGCGCCGCCGGCGTCACCCCGGGGATCCGGGCCGCCGCCGCCAGAGTCCCCGGCCGCACCCGCCGCAGCGCCTCGCATGCCTCGGTGCTCAGCCCGCCCACCCGGCCGTAGTCCAGCACCGCAGGCAGCCCGACCGCCGCCTCCGCCGCCAGGCCGCGTATCTCCGCGCGCTGCCGCGGCAGATACCCCGCATACTGCGCCTCCACCTCGAGGTGCCGCCTGACCCGCGGCGACAGCGCGCGCAGCCACGGGAACGCCCGGTCCAGCGCCGCCGCGTCCTGGGCCTGCGCCATCAGCTCCGCCACGCTGCGCCGCCGCCCATCCGCCGCCACCACGACCCCGTGCCCCGCCAGCACGCCGGGCAGCGCCCCCTCCGCCTCCGCCCGCGCCGACGCCGCGGCGATCTCGGCCACCAGCCCCGCGTGCGCCGCCGCCCGATCCGCGCCCACGCACCCCCAGGACTCGCCCAGCCCGGTCAGCCGCAGGTCCGCGTTGTCCTGCCGCAGCGTCAGCCGGAACTCCGCCCGCGAGGTGAACATCCGGTACGGCTCGCTCGCCCCCAGCGTCGTCAGGTCGCTGGCCATCACCCCGAGATACGCCTCCGACCGGGACGGCGACACCTCGCCCAGCCCCCCCGCCCGGCGCGCCGCGTTCACCCCGGCCAGCAGCCCCTGCGCCGCCGCCTCCTCGTAGCCCGTGGTCCCGTTCACCTGCCCCGCGAGATACAGCCCCGGCAGCGCCTTCACCGCGAACCCCGGCGTCAGCGCCCTCGGGTCCACGTAGTCGTACTCGATCGCATACCCCGGCCGCAGCATCACCGCCCCCTCCAGCCCCGGGATCGTGCGCAGCATCGCCCGCTGCACCGCCTCCGGCAGGCTGGTCGAGATGCCGTTCGGATACACCGTGTCGTCGTCCAGCCCCTCCGGCTCCAGAAACACCTGGTGGCGCGTCCTGTCCGCGAACCGCACCACCTTGTCCTCGATCGACGGGCAGTAGCGCGGCCCGCGCCCGGAGATCCCCCCGGCATGGATCGCCGACAGGTGCAGGCTGTCCCGGATGACCCGGTGCGTCGCCTCCGTGGTCCCCGTCACCCGGCACTCGATCTGCGGGTTGCCCACCCCCGCGCCCATCCGGCTGAACGCCTCCGCCTCGGCATCCCCCGGGTCGCGCGCCAGCCCCTCCCAATCCAGGCTCGCCCGCGACAGCCGCGGCGGCGTCCCGGTCTTCAGCCGCCCGGTGGGCAGACCCAGCGCCTCCAGCCGTGCCCCAAGCGCCACCGCAGGCGCCTCGCCCGTGCGCCCCGCCGGCACCTGCACGTCGCCGACATGGATCACCCCGCGCAGGAACGTCCCCGCCGTGACCACCACCGCGGCCGCCGACACCCGTCCGCCGTCCGCGCACACGACCCCCGCGACCCGTCCCGCCGCATCCACCACCAGGTCGTCGACCGCGCCCGCCCGCACCACGAGCCCCTCGGTCTCCGCCAGCAGCGCCTGCACTGCGGCCCGGTACAACCCCCGGTCCGCCTGCATCCGCAGCCCCTGCACCGCCGCCCCCTTGCTGCGGTTGAGCAGCTTGACGTGGATCGCGGCGGCGTCCGCGGCCCGCGCCATCAAGCCGTCGAGCGCGTCCACCTCGCGCACCAGATGCGCCTTGCCGATGCCGCCGATCGCCGGGTTGCACGACATCTCGCCAATTGTTCCCAGCCGGTGCGTCAGCAGCAGCACCTTTGCCCCGACCCGCGCCGCCGCCGCCGCCGCCTCGCACCCGGCATGCCCGCCACCCACCACCACCACGTCGAACCGATCCGCCATCGCCCGCCCCGTCCACCGCCGAAGTGCCCGTCATAGCAGAGGACTGCCGGCGTGGAGAAAGCCGCGCGACCGCCCCGGCCCCGAGGCTCAGCCGGGGCTTGCGGGCGACAACACGCCGAAGGATGCTTTCCGCCCCGCACAATGGAGCGACCCGATGCCCGCACCGTCCTGCACAGCCCTGTTCGCCTGCGCCTTCCTGCTGGGATGTGCCAGCGGGTCCGAGCAGGATGCCGTCAGGGCGGACCCCGCCCTGGCGCTGTCGCAGCCGACCGACGCCGCCCTGGGATGCGACGCGATCGAGGCGGGGATCACCGGCATGAACAACCGGATCACCCTGGCGCAGCGCATGACCGACCAGGAGGTGAACCACCGCACCGCCTTCGCCGCGCCCACCAACGACACGCGGGTGACCGACTCCACGGTGAACGGCCACAACGGACCCACCGCGGTCGGCAACGGCACCACCGCCTACACCGACGGCAAGGGCGCCGAGTCCAACGAGGTGCTGGTCACGCAGAAAGGCACGGCCGAGGCGGCGATCCTGCGCGCCAACCAGCTGATCCGCCTCGGCCGCGCCAAGCGCTGCTTCGCCTAGCCGCCGCCCCTGGCCACCCCGCCCTGGCCACCCCGCCCTGGCCAGGCGCCGCTACTTCCCGATGCAGAACCGGGAGAACACCGTATCCAGCAGCGCCTCGACTCCCACCTCGCCGGTGATCCGCCCCACCGCCCGCAGCGCCAGCCGCAGCTCCTCGCCGCGCAGCTCCGGCCAGGCCACCGCCTCCGCCCGCCCCAGCGCTGCCACCGCCTCGCCCAGCGCCGCACGGTGGCGCGCCCGGGTCAGCGGCACCCCCCCGGTGGCCACGAGACGCGCCACCTCCTCCGCCAGCCGCGTGCGCAGCGCCGCCATTCCCAGCCCCGTGCGCGCGCTGACCCGCAGCCCCCCGCCCCCCGCCGCCCCGCCGGCAGCCAGGTCCGCCTTGTTCAGCACGATGATCCCCGGAGGCTGCCCGACCAACCCCGCCCCCGCCGCAGGCGATGCCGCGCCGCCGTCCGGCCAGGGCATCCCTCCATCACTCCCGGCTTCCTCCGCCGCCCGCGCGTCGCGCACCAGGATCACCAGGTCCGCCGCCGCCGCCCGCTCCCTGGCCCGACGCACGCCCTCCGCCTCCACCGGGTCCGCCGTCTCCCGCAGGCCGGCCGTGTCGAGCAGCGCCACCCGCACGCCGCCCACGTCGAGCGCCACCTCCAGCACGTCGCGCGTCGTCCCCGGGCCCTGCGCCACGATCGCCACCTCGCGCTCCGCCAGCGCGTTCACCAGGCTCGACTTGCCCACGTCCGGCGCGCCCGCCACCGCCACCACCAGCCCGTCGCGCACCCGCTCGCCCGCCACCCCGTCCGCCAGGCCCTGCCGCATCTCGCCCGCCAGCGCCGCCACCTCGGCCAGCAGCACCGCCTCCACCTCGGGCGGCAGGTCCTCGTCGGGGAAGTCGATCAGCGCCTCCTGCTGCGCCAGCACCACCCGCAGCCGCTCCGCCCACCCCGCCAGCCGCCGCCCCAGCCCGCCCCCCATCTGCCGCAGCGCCTGGCGCCGCTGCGCCTCGTCCTCCGCCGCCACCAGGTCCGCGACCCCCTCCGCCTCCAGCACCCCCATCCGCCCCGCCAGCACCGCGCGCCGCGTGAACTCCCCCGCCACCGCCGGCCTGACCCCGAGCCGCGCCAGCGCCCCCGTCACCGCCGCGACCACCGCCACCCCGCCGTGCAGGTGCAGCTCCGCGCAGTCCTCCCCGGTGTAGCTTCCCGGCCCCGGCATCCACAGCACCAGCGCCCGGTCCAGCACCGCCCCCCCGCGCCCCTCGCGCAGCCCCCGCAGCGACGCCCGACGCGGCGCCGGCCGCCCGCACAGCCGGTCGAGCACCCCGCCGCATCCCGGCCCGCTGAGCCGCAGCACCGCCACCGCGGCACGGCCGGACCCGCTGGCCAGCGCCATGATCGTGTCGGACGCGCTCAACCCGGGCGCACGCCAGGGCAAGGCAAGGCCAGTGGCTCCGCCTCTGGACTCCGCTCAAGGCAAGCCTTGAGAATCCTGTTGAAGGAGGCCAGGAGCCCGGGCCGGCCGGCACCCGTTGCCAGGCGGGCAGCGCCACGCGCCGTCATCGTGCAGGCAGCATCAGCTCCGTCGCCCGGCCGCCCTCGACCAGGTGCCGCTGCAGCACCGCGTCCACGTCGGCGGTCGACCCGATCCGGTACCAGACGCCCTCCGGGTAGATCACCACGCACGGCCCCAGCTCGCAGCGGTCGAGGCACGCCGCCCCGTTGACCCGCACCCGGCCGCCGAGCCCCAGCTCCTTAGCCCGTGCCTTCATGTAGTCGCGCAGCCGCTCCGACCCCGCGGCCGCGCACGACCCGCGCGAATGCCCCTCCGCGCGGCGGTTGCAGCACACGAACAGGTGCGCCTCGAAATACGGCGGCGGATCGCCCGGCTGCGGCAGGCCCAAGAACGCTCTCCCCGAACAGGACCCGCACCCTAGCGCCCCGCCGGCCGCAGGAGAACCGCGCCGTTCCCTGCATCGAGGATGGCCAGCCCGACGAGGGCCGGGCGAAGCGAGCAAGGTTGAGGCTCTGCCTCAAACTCCGCCAAAGGCAGGCCTTTGGAATCCGCTTCTTAAGTAAAGGGTTTTCAAAGGGCTCGGCCCTTTGGCGGGTCCGGGCAGAGCCCGGCCTTGCTGCCTTTTCCCGCCGCCACGCCGCCGCTTGACAGCACTCCCGCCCAGGTGCGCCATCCCGGCCGTGCCCCAGCTCTCGATGCAGACCCCGTTCGGCGCCGTCACCCTGTCCGAGGAGGACGACGCCCTTGTCGCCCTCGACTGGGGCTGGGGCCGCGACCAGGCGCAGACCCCGCTCCTGCGCCGCGCCCGCGACCAGCTCGACGCCTACCTGGACGGCACGCTGCGCCGCTTCGACCTGCCGCTCCGCCCCGCCGGCAGCGCCTACCAGCGCCGGGTCTGGCAGGCGCTGGGGGAGATCCCGTTCGGCGAGACCCGCACCTACGCCCAGCTTGCCGCCACGGCCGGCGGCTCCGCGCGCTCCGTCGGGCAGGCCAACGGCCTCAACCCGCTGCCGGTGATCATCCCCTGCCATCGCGTGGTGGGCGCCCACGGCCTCGGCGGCTACACCGGCGCCGAGGGGCCGGGCACCAAGCGCGCCCTGCTCGCCCTGGAAGCCGAGGCCTGCGCCCGCCCCGTCGTCGTCGCGGCCCTCGACCCCGCCGGCCCGTGACCTGCCGGGCGGAGGCGCGGCTGGCGCGCGTCTTGCCTGCAAGCCCACGGCCGGCCGGACACCGGCCTGATGATCCCCGGCCTGAACCATCGTGACGGAGTTCGCATGACCAAGGCCATTCGCATCCACGCCAACGGCGGCCCCGAGGTGATGCGCTGGGAGGACGTGCCCACCCCCGAGCCCGCCGCCGGCCAGGCCCTGATCGCCCACGAGGCGGTCGGCCTGAACTACATCGACGTCTACTTCCGCACCGGCCTCTACAAGGCGCCCTCGATGCCGCTGATCATCGGCATGGAGGGCGCCGGCACCGTGGTCTCCACGGGGCCCGGCGTCACCGCGGTCAAGCCGGGCGACCGCGTCGCCTACGCCGGCCCGATCGGCGCGTATGCGGCCAAGCGGGTGATCGCCGCCGACCGCCTGGTGCTGCTGCCCGACGCCATCGACGCCCGCACCGGGGCCGCGATGATGCTGCAGGGCCTGACCGCGCAGTACCTGCTGCGCCGCACCCACCGCGTGCAGCCCGGCGACACCGTCGTGGTGCACGCGGCCGCCGGCGGCGTCGGCCTCATCCTGTGCCAGTGGGCGCGCCACCTCGGCGTCCGCGTGGTCGGCGTGGTGTCCACCGAGGCCAAGGCGGAGCTGGCGCGCGAGAACGGCGCCACCCACGTCGTGGTCGGCATCGAGACGCTGGCCGCCGAGGTCCGCCGCATCACCGACGGCGCCATGGTGCCCGTGGTCTACGACAGCGTCGGCCGCGACAGCTTCGCCGCCAGCCTGGACTGCCTGGCGCCGCTCGGCACCATGGTCACCTACGGCAACGCATCCGGCCCGGTGCCCGCGGTCGAGCCGTCCCTGCTCACCAGCAAGGGCAGCCTGTTCCTCACCCGCCCCACCCTGGCCACCTACACGGCCAAGCGCGCCGACCTGGAGGCCATGGCCGCCGAGCTGTTCGAGGTGGTCGCCAGCGGCGCAGTGAAGATCCACGTCAACCAGACCTATGCCCTGAGCGACGCCGCCGACGCGCACCGCGCCCTGGAGGCGCGCCAGACCACCGGGAGCACGGTGCTCGTTCCCTGACGTGGGAGCGGCCAGGCAAGCAAGGTTGAGGCTCTGCCTCAAACTCCGCCAGGGGCAGCGCCCCTGGACCGGCTTCCCTTAAGTCATGGGATCAAAGGGTCCTCGGACCCTTTGCGGGTCTGGGCAGAGCCCAGCCTTGCTCGCCTGCGGCTGATCCAGGCAGAGGCCGCCCCTCGCGTTCAGTCGCCGTGACGGGATCGCGCTTGACACGTATCGTGCCGGGGTAGTGTGCTGAGCGCACAATAAAAAGGCTTGTCGGGAAGATCCGTCGTCGGTCTGCCTTCGCTGCACTTCCGTCTGCTACCGTTCCGTTTCGCGAGGCCGAGTCTCCGTATCCGGGCTCCGCGGCCCGCTCCGGGCGTCGCAGTCGGTGATGTCGCGCGTGGCGCTTGCGCCGGTTTTCCTGCAGCCGGAAAGGGCAGGAACGGTGACAGAATTTCCCGCCCGGGTCGGCCGCCTCGGGCCCGTCCGGGTCAGCAAGAGAGCCCGCGTTCCCGCGTGGGGGATCACGCGGCCCCGGGCCTGCGGGTCCAGGCGCGGCATCGGGCGGTCCGTGCGATGAGCGGGTTCCTGCTGGAGATGCGCGGGATCACCAAGAGCTTCTCCGGCGTCATGGCGCTGGACGGCATCGACCTGCGCGTCAGGCCGGGCGAGTGCGTCGGGCTGTGCGGCGAGAACGGCGCCGGCAAGTCCACGATGATGAAGGTGCTGTCCGCGGTCTACCCGTACGGCACCTGGGGCGGGGAGATCCTGTGGCGCGGCGAGCCGCTGCGCTGCGCCTCGATCCGCGAGAGCGAGGCGGCCGGCATCGTCATCATCCACCAGGAACTGATGCTGGTCCCCCAGCTCTCGGTCGCCGAGAACATCTTCCTCGGCCGAGAGCCAGTGGTGCGCGGGATGATCGACTTCGACCGCATGTACGCCGAGGCGGCCGATCTGCTGGCCGGGCTGCGCATGGGCCACATCAACGTCGCCAAGCCGGTGTCGCACTACGCCGGCGGCGAGCAGCAGCTGATCGAGATCGCCAAGGCGCTCAGCAAGAACGCCAGCCTGCTGATCCTGGACGAGCCGACCTCGTCGCTGACGAAGTCAGAGACGGAGATCCTGCTGCGGCTGATCGCCGACCTCAAGGCGCGCGGCACGGCCTGCGTCTACATCTCGCACAAGCTCGAGGAGATCGAGGCGATCGCGGACAGCGTCACGGTGATCCGCGACGGCCGCTTCGTCGGCGAGGCGCCGATGCGCGACCTGTCCACCGGCGACATCATCCGCATGATGGTCGGGCGCGAGATGACCAGCCTGTTCCCGCGCGAGGCGCATCCGATCGGCGAGGTGGTGTTCGAGGCGATCGGCATCACCTGCCTCGACCCGGAGAACCGGCTGCGCAAACGAGTCGACAACGTCTCCTTCGCGCTGCGCCGCGGCGAGATCCTGGGCATCGCCGGCCTGGTCGGCGCCGGGCGCACCGAACTGGTCAGCGCCCTGTTCGGCGCCTACGCGGGCGCGCACTCCGGCGAGATCCGCCTCGACGGGCGCCCGATCCGGGTGCGCTCGCCGCAGGAAGCGGTGCGCCAGGGCCTGTGCATGGTGCCCGAGGACCGCAAGGCGCACGGCATCGTCCCCGGGCTGGGGGTCGGCTACAACATCACGCTGTCCGTGCTGGACCGGTTCGCGGGCACCGGGCTGATCGACGAGGGGCGCGAGTTCTCCACAATCGGCGAGGCGATCGCGCGCCTGCACATCCGCACCGCCAGCCCGCTGCTGGCGATCGCCAGCCTGTCCGGCGGCAACCAGCAGAAGGCGGTGATCTCCAAGATGCTGGAGCCGCAGCCGCGCGTGCTGATCCTCGACGAGCCGACGCGCGGCGTGGACGTGGGCGCGAAATACGAGATCTACCGCCTGATGTTTGCGCTGGTGCAGCGCGGCGTGTCGATCATCATGGTGTCCTCCGAGCTGGGGGAGGTGCTGGGCATCAGCGACCGCGTGCTGGTGATCGGCGAGGGCCAGCTGCGCGGCGACTTCGTCAACGACGAGACCCTGACCCAGGAGCGCGTGCTCTCGGCCGCCATCACGCCGCTGCCGCGCGCCGCCTGAGCCGGACCGAGGAGAACGCCATGCCCGACACCTCGCAGACTCCCGACCTCGCCCTGGCGCCGGACCCCGGGCTGCCCGCCGACGTCGCCGTGGCGCCGACCCCCGCCGCGCTGACCTCGGCGCCGGCGGAGCGCCGGCGCACGCTGCGCGCCGAGCAGCTCAAGTCGGCGTTCGCGCGCTACAAGGTGCTGGCGCTGCTGATCGCCATCGCCCTGCTGTGGGCCCTGTTCAGCCAGCTCACCGACGGCGACTTCCTCACGCCGCGCAACCTGTCGAACCTGCTGCGGCAGATGGCGATCACCGGGATGCTGGCCTGCGGCATGGTGTTCGTCATCATCTCCGGCGAGATCGACCTGTCCGTGGGCTCGCTGCTGGGCCTGCTGGGCGGCCTGGCGGCGATCCTGGACACGGGCTGGCACCTGCCCCTCGTGGTCAACATCGCCGTCGTGGTGGCCGCAGGTGCCGCGATCGGCGCGTTCAACGGCTACTGGGTCGCCTACCTGCGGGTGCCCTCGTTCATCGTCACCCTGGCCGGGCTGCTGGCGTTCCGCGGCCTGCTGCTGGGCATCACCGGGGGGATCACGATCTCGCCGGTCTCCGCGTCGCTGGTGGCGGTGGCGCAGAGCTACCTGCCGCAGGTGGCCGGCACGGCGCTGGCGGTGCTGCTGTTCGCGGGCATCGCCACCGTGACGGTGCGCGGGCGGTCGCGTCGGGCGGCGCTCGGGCTGGCGACGGCGGCGCTGTGGGCGGACGGCGCCAGGCTCGCGGTGGCGGCAGCGGCGGTGTTCGGCTTCGTGTGGCTGCTGAACTCGTATCGCGGGGTGCCGACGCCGGTGCTGGTGGTGCTGCTGCTGCTTGGCGCGTTCACCCTGATGGCGCGGCGCACCGTGTTCGGCCGCAGGATCTACGCGGTCGGCGGCAACCTGGAGGCGACGCGCTTCTCGGGCGTCAATGTCGCGCGGGTGAAACTGCTGGTGTTCGCGCTGATGGGGGCGATGGCGGCGCTGGCGGGGATCAGCACCACCGCGCGCCTGGCCGCCGGCTCGCCCTCGGCCGGGTCGCTGCAGGAGCTGGACGCGATCGCGTCCTGCATCATCGGCGGCACCTCGATGCGCGGCGGCGCGGGCACGGTGTTCGGCGCGCTGATCGGGGCGCTGATCATGGCGACGCTGGACAACGGCATGTCGATGCTCAGCGTGGACACGTTCTGGCAGATGATCGTCAAGGGCGTGATCCTGCTGCTGGCGGTGTGGCTCGACGTGGCGACCAGCGCGCGGCGCTGAGCGGACGGAGCCGGGCCGCGCCCTGCCCGCCCGACAGCGAGCTCCGGCAACGCCGGCGGTCCGCGGAAAGGCGAGCTGGTCGCGGACGGCGCTGCGTCAGGCACAGCGGCGCCGACCCGCGGCGCCCGCCATGGATGCCGCCCCGGCGGCCTCGCCCGGGGATGGTTGGAACGGCTTGTCACAGGAGAAGAACCGAAATGGCGCACCTCACCGTCGTGGCAACGCTGGAGGCCAGGCCCGGCCAGGAGCAGGAGCTGCTGTCCATGCTCCAGGGCCTGGTCGGGCCGACGCGTGCGGAGCAGGGCTGCGTGCGCTATGACCTGCACCGCTCCGACGACGAGCCGGGCACGTTCCTGTTCCACGAGACCTGGGAAAGCCGGGCGCTGTGGGAGGCGCACATGAAGTCGCCGCACCTCGCGGCCTTCGGCGAGGCGAACGGCGCGGTGGTGGAGAGCTGGACCCTGTTCGCGGGGCACCGGCTGGACGGCGGCGGCTGAGCGGAACAGGGAGGCAGCGATGAAGATCAGGTTCTACGCCCATGCGAGCTTCCGCTTCGAGGCGGACGGGATCGCCGTGGTGACCGATCCCTATACGCCGGGCACAAGCGGCTTCCGCCCGATCCGCGAGCCGGCCGACCTCGTGATCATGAGTTCGCGCACCGACGACTTCCATTCCGACCCGAGCCACGTCGAGGGCGACCCGGTGGTGGTCAACGCCCTGGAGCTGCCGCCCGAGGGCACGGTCGTGCTCGGCGTGCCGATCCGCGGCTTCGAGGCGTACGAGAGCAGGACCTTCGACTACCAGGGCGAGCTGGGCCGCGACCCCGACGCCAACGCGCTCTACCACTTCACCCTGGGCGGGCTGCGGGTGCTGCACATGGGCGACCTGGGCAACCCGGTCGACCCGGCGCAGCTGGCGCAGCTTGCCGGCCAGGTGGACATCCTGCTGGCGCTGGCGGGCGAGCACGCCACCATCGCGCTCGACGACCTCGACGACGCCATCGCGGCGATCCGGCCGCGGGTCGTGATCCCGATGCACTACTGGCACGAGCGCGGGGTGCTGAAGATCGAGAAGGTCGACGGCTTCCTGGCGCGCTTCCCGGCCGGGCAGGTGACCCGCCTCAGGGCGTGCGAGACGGAGATCACGCCCGACAGCCTGCCGCCCGCCGGCGAGATGCGCGTGGTCGTGTTCGAGCAGGCGCGCTAGCGGCCCGGCCGGCGGCATGCGGTCCGCTCCCGCACACGCGTCGCGGCAGGGCGGGCGCCGGCGCCGGGCGTCCGGCTTCCCTCGCCGACACGGCTGCCCGCAGGACCGGCGGAGGAGAGGCCCGGTCGCGCGTGGCGCGTCGCCAGGGTGCGGCAGGGGTCTGCAAGAAACTATCGGCGTCGTGTCGAAGGACACGTAGTTTGCCGCCAAGCCGCCAGCCTAGCGTTCCTCCGGGATGCACGGCTGCGCGCTGGAGCAGTGGGATGAGGCGACTGCGATGGCGAACTCTCTCGACCTGATCAAGGTGCTGGTGCAGCTGAGGCCTTCGCCGGCCGGGCCGGGCATGGCGGCGCAGGCCAAGTCGCCGGCTCGGGCGGGCTGAGGCCATGCCGCACGTCATCGGCGTCGACATCGGCACGCAGAGCACGAAGGTCCTACTCACCGACGAGGCGGGCCGCGTGGTGGCGGCGGCCACCCGGTCGTACCAGCCCGACACGCCGCGTCCGCTGTGGGCCGAGCAGTGGCCCGCCGTGTGGCTCGACGCGGTCACCGACTGCCTGGCCCGCTGCGTGGCGGAGGCGGCGGAGCGCGAGCCGATCGACGTGCGCGGCGTGTGCGTCAGCAGCCTGTACGGCGGCTCCGGCATTCCGGTCGACGCGGCGCTGGAGCCGCTGCACCCGTGCCTGATCTGGCTCGACCGGCGCGCGGAGGCGCAGGTGGAGGCGGTGCGCGCCGGCGTGGACCTGGACCGGCTGCGCGCGGTGACCGTCAACGGCGTGGACAGCTACTACGGGTTCACCAAGATGCTGTGGCTGCGCGACGAGCGGCCGGAGGTCTGGGCGCGCACCCGCTGGCTGCTGCCGCCCAACGCCTGGATCATCGCCAGGCTCACCGGCGTGGTGGCCGTGGACCACTCGTCGGCGGGCAACATCGGCGGGATCTACGACATGGCGGCGCGCGCCTGGTCGGTGCCGATGCTCGACGCGCTGGGCATCCCGGTGTCGATGATGCCCGAGCTGCTGGTCGAGTCGACGGCGGTGGTCGGCCTGCTGCTGCCGGAGTGGGCCGAGGCGACCGGGCTGCCGGCGGGCACCCCGGTGATCGCGGGCGGGGTGGACGCGGCGGTGGCGACCTTCGCGGCCGGCGCCACCCGGGCGGGGCAGCACGTCGCCATGATCGGCACCAGCATGTGCTGGGGGACCATCACCCGTCAGGCCGATGCGGCGCACGGGCTGGTCAGCATGCCGCACGTGTTCCGCGGCGAGGACGACACCTACACCTTCGGCGGCGCGATCACCGCGGGCGCGGCGGAGGCGTGGTTCCGCGAGCAGTTCTGCGGCTCCGAGCTGGCCCGCGAGCGGGCCGGCGAGGGGCGGGCGGCGGCGCTGCTGGACGCGGCCGCCGCGGACGTGCCGGCGGGCGCGGACGGGCTGGTGTTCCTGCCCTACCTCGCCGGGGAGCGCAGCCCGATCTGGGACGGCCGGGCGAGCGGCTCGTTCGTGGGGCTCAGCCTGTTCCACACCCGCGCGCATCTGTACCGCGCGGTGCTGGAGGGCGTGGCGTTCGCGCTGCGCCACAACATGGAGGCGGGGCGGATGTCGGTGCCCCTGCTCGACGAGGCGCTGATCGTGGTGGGCGGGGCGGCACGCTCGGACCTGTGGATGCAGATCGTGGCCGACGTCACCGGCGCCCCGGTGCTGACCATCGCGCAGGATGTGGAGGCGGCGCTGGGGGCCGCGCTGCTGGCCGCGCTGGGCGTGGGGCTCGCCACCCCGGCGCAGGCGGAGGCCGGCTGGGTGGAGCTTCGCGCCCGTGCGACGCCGGAGCCGGACACCGTGCGCGTCTACGACCGGGCGTTCACGGTGTTCAAGGACCTGTATCCGGCACTCAAGCCCAGCATGCACAGGCTGCGCGAGGCCTAGACGCCGTCCCGCGCCATGCGAGGCGCGGCCGGGTCAGCGCAGGGCGGTGCCGGCGAAGCGGTTCTGCAGCGTCAGCTGGTGCGCGGATCCGGCCTGCCCGATGTGCACGACGGAGGGGTAGTCCCCGAGGCGCGCGGCCTCGCTGGGGATCCAGGCGGTGACGAGCGCGGCGGCGATGATGACGAACATCCTGGTCATGGGCGGGGCTCCTTCCCTGCAACAGCCTTATGCTGCACTGCAACAAGTAAACCTCGCATCAAGACGGGCGTAGTGGGCTGACACTCATATGGCCTATGCGCGCGCTGCATGAATGGGTGGAAGCAGCCGGGATTTGGCCATCCGGCATCGCACGTCGTCCGGGTCTGCCACCTGGAACCCTCTTCCCTAAGTCGAGGTTTCCAAAGGCCTGCCTTTGGCGGAGCTTGAGGCAGAGCCTCAACCTTTCCTGGCTGCGCCGGTCCGCCGGCGTCAGTCCACGCCGTAGTTCCAGCTGTCCCGGCGCAGTGGCCGCAGGGTGTAGATCGCGACCTGGGCAGGGCTGTAGGATTGGGCGATGCGGTTGTTGCCGGTCGCCGGGCGAAGCGTGCCGTCGGACGCCAGTTCGTAGCGGTCGATCTCGCCGTCGAGCATGTGCTGCAACAGGATGATGCGCGCGCTGCGGCCGTTGATCGGCTGCTGGCTGCCGGTCCACTCGCCCTGCCAGCGCGTGGTGCCGGCGCCGGCCCCGTTGCGCGTGTTCTGCACCGTCACCGAGATGTGGTAGCGGCCGGATGTCGCGTCAGGAGCGCCGTCGAGCACCAGCTCGACGATCTTGGGCTCCGCCACGTAGGGGCCGGGCAGGGTGCCACGCCAGTCGCCGAGGATCGGTCCGGTGGGGCGCGGCACGCAGCCGGCGGCCAGCAGCAGGAGGACGCAGGCTGCGGTCACTGTGCCTGGCCGGCGCGGGGCGGCGGCCCGGTCCGCGTGCGTCATGGCTGAGAGGGGGCCTGCTGCGGCGGGGATGAGGCGGGGGCCGGCGGCGCCGGCGTGGTCCGGCGCGCGACCCGG
>CAXSFE010000018.1:0-38977 GCA_964236585.1 uncultured Acetobacteraceae bacterium | reverse complement strand
GCAAGGCTGGGCTCTGCCCAGACCCGCCAGGGGCGAGCCGCCCCTGGACCGGCCCCTGATGAAGCCTGCGGCACCGGCCCGCGCGACGGGAGCCGAGACAAGCGCCGGGTTTCCAAAGGCAAGCCTTTGGCGGGTCGAGGATAGAGCCCTCGCCTTTCCTGGCGCCGGAACCCGGCCCCAGCACACGCCACGCCTTGACCGCACCGCGCGGAGCCGATCAGTAGCGGCGAACACGGGGAGCACGCGATGCGGGCGTCTGGGATGATCGGGATCGTGGCCCTGCTGGGCCTGGCGGCGGCGGCCCCCGCGCCGCGCCACGCGCGCCGGGCGCCGGTGCCCTCCGGCACCGTGGTGCTGAGCGCCCGCCCCGGCTCGGCCGAGGACCAGACCGCGCGCTCTCTCACCGCCCCCGACGTCACCGCATCGGACCGCAAGAGCGAGCCGCCCCTGGTCCTGGTCGGCAGCGCCCGCCTCGCCGGCCGCCGCGCCGCCGCGGCCCTGTTCGTGCAGCTCCAGTCCGCCGACCTGTGCGGCTCGGCCGGCTGCTCCACCTCGGTCTACGTCAACGCCCCCGGCGGCTGGCGGCGCGTGCTCGACAGCGTCAGCGGCCCGATCCGCGTCGCCCCGGAGCAGCACGGGGGCATGGCGGACCTGCTCGTGGACGGCGACGACCGCTGGGTCTGGGACGGCCAGGCCTACGCCGACACCGTGCCCGCCCCCGCGCTCGACCTGCGCAAGTCGGTGGCGCAGCACCGCAGGGAGGTCGCGCGCGGCCTGAAATAAGGCAAGACCAGGGCTCTGCCCTGGACCCGCCAGGGCGAGCCGCCCTGGACCGGCACACATAAGTACAGGCCCAATCCCAGGTTTCCAAAGGCTTTGCCTTTGGCGGGGTCCAGGGGCAGGGCCCCTGGCCTTCCTTACGGCTCGCCGTTGACCAGCTGCACCAGCGTGAACAGCCCCAGCGGCGGCACCGTCGACACCCTGGCCCGCCCCCTCTGCTCCGCCGACATCAGTGCCGCCATCGAGAAGTCCGGGTGCCACCCGAGCGCGTGCGACGCCGGCGCCAGCGCCTTCTCCACCCACCAGCGCGGCCCGCGCTCGGCGGCGAAGTGGTTGACGAACAGCATGTGCCCGCCCGGCCGCACGACCCGCTGCATCTCGGCCATCAGCAGCCGCGGGTTCGGCACCACGGAGGCCACGAACATCGCCACCGCGATGTCGAACGACGCCGCCGGCAGCCCGGTCGCCTCCGCGTCGCCCTCGATCAGCTGCTCGACGTTGGCGAGCCCCTGCTCCGCGACCCGCGTCCGCGCCCGGTCCAGCATCGCGCCCGACAGGTCGATCCCGGTGATGCGCTTGCTGCCCGCGTAGTGCGGCAGCGCGAGCCCCGTGCCGACGCCCACCTCCAGCACCCGCGTGCCGGCGAGCGCGTTGACCGCCGCCACCGCCTGGCGCCGCCCGTGCGCGGACACCCCGCCGAAGGCCTGGTCGTACACCCTCGCCCAGCGCCGGTAGGCGGCCCGCACGTCGTCGGCGTCGAGCGCCTTGTGCGGCGTGAGGCGCGGCCCGAGAGGTGGGCGCAGGCGCGGAGGGGTGGAGCTGGTCTGTGTCACTCTGGTGGCGCTCGTCTGCAGGACGCGCCTGCGTAGATGCAGCCACGCCGGCAATCAAGGGTACGCAGCGCCGCCCGTCCCCCGCGCCGGGCGGCGCACCCGCTTGACGCGGGCGGCAGGCTGGCCAACCTGCGCACGATGAGCACCCGTCCCGACCCCCCGCCGACCCCCCGCCGCGACATGGGCCGCGACGTGGCCCGTCTCCTGCGGCTGGGCCTCGCGGCCCTGCTCGCGGCCGCCGCCCCCGCGTCCCTCGCGGCACAGGACCGCCCCCTGCTCCGCCCCGCGCACGACGTCACGGTAAGCTATGACGTGGACGCTCCCCAGGTCCCGGTGCGCCAGGTCGTGGCGCAGATCGCCGCAGGCCTGCGTCGCGCCCGGATCGACAGCGGCGACGCCACCACCCTGCTGCTCGACCCGGTCTCCGGGCAGGGCGTGCTGATGCTCAACGGTTTGCACATGTACTCGGTGCTCGCCGGCCGCGGCCACGGGCTCGACGAGTACCTGCTCGACCCGGCGATGCAGTTCACCCGCGCCGGCACCGCCACCGTCGCCGGCCTGCCCTGCACCGAATGGCACGTGCACTCGCCGCGCGGCGCCGGCACCGGCTGCGTCACCGCCGACGGCGTGCTGCTGCGCTTCGCCGGCACCGACTCGCGCGGCCGCCAGGGCTCTCTGGTCGCCACCGACGTGCGCGCCGGGCCGCTGGCGCCCTCGCTGTTCGTGCCGCCGGCCGACTTCCACCAGATGACGCTGCCCGACTTCGGCGGCGGCCGGTGAGCCGCCCCGCCGCGGCCCTGCGCGCGGCGGCACCCGGCCTGCCCGCCGCGGCCCTGCTGGCGGCCGCGCTCTGCCTCCCAGGGGCCGCGCGGGGACAAGCCCCGCCGCTGCTGATCCCGACCCGCGACGTGGACGTGGTGTACCGCATGCCCCTGCCGCCCGGCGCCGCCTCAACGCCGCCCGCGTCCACCCCCGCGCCGACGCAGCGCCTGCGCTGGCACGTCGCCGACCGCCGCCTGCGCGTGGACCCGCCCGGCGAGGGCGTGTTCATGATCGTCGACTACGCCGCGCGGCGCATGCAGATGGTCGAGATCGGCCCGCGGCAGGTGATCGACATGCCGCCCCCGCCCGGCCTGGGTGCCGCCGCTCCCTCCGGCGCCCGGTTCGAGCGTCTCGGCGACGCCATGGTCGCGGTAACTTCCTGCACGGAGTGGCGAACCACGGACATGCAGGGCAGCGCCACCACGGTCTGCCTCACACCGGACGGCGTGCTGCTGCGCGCCGCCTCAGGAGGCCGGGTGATGATCGAGGCGACCAGGGTGAGCTACGCGCCCCAGGACACGGTGCTGTTCCAGGTCCCGGACGGCTACCGCCACGTTGCCCCGACCGACGCCGCCACACCGGCCGGGGCCGCGCCCTCCGCCGCACCGGGAGACGCCCGATGAGCGCGAACCTGCCTGCCGACGCGGCCCCGCCCGTCGCCGCATCCCCGCCCGTCGCCACAGCCCGCCCCGGCCCACGCACCGCCCGGACCGCCCCTGCGCGCCCCTGGACCGACCGCGCCGGCCGCTTCGCCCCGTTCAAGGCCTGCGTGTTCGCCCTGCTGTTCGTCCCCGCCCTGTGGCTGGCCGGCGCCTGGTGGCTCGACGCCCTCGGCGCCCGCCCGGTCAAGGCGCTGATCCTCGGCTCGGGCCTCTGGGCCGCCCGCCTGCTGCTGCTCTCCCTGCTGATCAGCCCCGCGCGCATCCTCGCCGCCTGGCCCGGCGTGCTCCCCGTCCGCCGCATGGTCGGCGTCGCTGCCGCCCTCTACGCCTCTGCCCACTTGGCGCTCTACGCCACCGAGCAGGGCTGGCACCTCGGCCACGTCGGGGCGGAGATCCTCCGCCGCTTCTACCTGACGATCGGCTTCGCGGCCCTGCTCGGCCTGGCCGCCCTGGCCGCGACCTCCACCAACGACGCGATGCGCCGCCTGGGCCGCCACTGGAAGCGCCTGCACCGCCTCGCCTACCCGCTGGCTGGCCTCGCCCTGTTCCACTTCTTCCTGCAGTCCAAGGCCGATGTCGGCCAGGCCGTGCTCTACGCCGGCGTGTTCGCCTGGGCGATGCTGTGGCGCGCCCTGCCGGCTGGCCGCGACCGCAGCCTCGCCGCCATGCCCCTGCTCGCGCTGGCCGCCTGCGCCGTCACCGCCGGCCTGGAATACGCCTGGTACGCCCTGGCCACCCACATTCCTCCCGGCCGCGTCCTCGGCGCCGAGCTGTCGCTGGACTTCGGCCCCCACCCCGCCGGCCAGGTCCTGATGCTCGGCCTGGTCGCCACCCTCGCCACCGCGCTGCGCCGCCTCGCCCTGCGCGAGCCCCGCCCGCCGCTGGCCGACCCCGTGCTCTACGCCGGCACGGCCCTCGCCGCCCTCGCCCTGGTCTGGACCTTCGGCCTCGGCGGCGACGCCCAGCCCGACTCGCCCGCGGCCTGGGTCGTGGCGCTGGCCTGGGTCGGGATCGGCGCCCTGCTCGGCACCGCCCGCGCCGGCCTGCGCGGCACGACGCAGGCCCGCGCCGCCGACGCGGTCTGGCTGCTCTGCCTGCTCTACCCGCTCTACACCGCAGGCCTCGACAGCCGCAGCCTCGGCCTCGCCGGCGACGCGGCCATCGCTCTCGCCGCCCTCGCCCTCGTCGTCGCAAGCTGGCGCGTCTCGCGGCCCGCGGCCCTGCTCGCCCTGCCGCTGCTCGGCTGGGTCGGCTACGTGGCGCGGCTTACTGTCGGGTAGGAAGCAAAACCAGGGGCTCTGCCCCTGGACCCCGCCAAAGGCCGAGCCTTTGGAAACCTCTTGAAAGGCGAGGTGAGATTGTTCCCGGAAGCGTGTTCGGTGGACGCGTTTTCGCCCCGCCCGTGCCCAGGTTTCGCCACTCTGGCCGCCCATATTCTCGTCTCCAGCGACCGAGTGTGCCGCTGCCAACGAGGATGAGCGAGATGGTCCGCGCTTCGCGTCTTCTGCTGATTGCCCCCGTCCTGGCCGGCATGGCGTTCGCGCCGGCCGCCCACGCCCAGTACCGCGGCGGCTACGGCGGCTTCCACGGCGGCTACGGCCACGGCTACGGCGGCCGGGGCTACTACGGCGGACGCGGCTACGGGCGTGGCTTCGGCTTCGGCCCCGGTATCGTCGCGGGCGCCCTGCTCGGCATCGCCGGCGGCGCCGCCCTCGGCTACGCGGTCGCGCCGCCGCCGGTCTACTACGCGCCCCCGCCCGTGGTGTATGCGCCGCCGCCCGTCTACTACGCGGCGCCGCCGGCCTACTACCCCGGCTACTGACCCCGGCCGCGGCAGGCGGGCACGCCGCCTGACCGCGTCGGCCGTCCGCCCGCCTCAGCCCAGGTCCGCCGCCGCCATGGCCACCTCGGCGGCATGTCCCTTGACCTTCACCGCCGGCCAGACCCGGGCGATGGTGCCAGTGCCGTCCACCAGGAACGTCGCCCGCAGCATGCCCATGTAGGCCCGCCCGTACATCGACTTCTCCGCCCACACCCCGTAGGCGTCCGACAGGGCACCCGGGTCCGACGCCAGCGGGAACGTCAGCCCATGGCGCGCCGCGAACTTCTCGATCGGCGCCATCGGGTCGCGAGACACCCCGATCACGTCCACGCCAACTCCGTCGAACTGCGGCATCGCCTCCTGGAACGCGCACGCCTCCGTGGTGCAGCCGGGCGTGTCCGCCTTCGGATAGAAGTAGAGCACGTAGGGCCGGCCGGCGAGCGCGGCCGAGCTGACGATCCGCCCTCCGCTCGCCGTCATCTCGAACGACGGCGCCATATCGCCCTTCACCAGCATCGCGACTGTCTCCCCTGTGTCCGCCCACGATGCCGGTTGTCCCGCCCCGGCTCCAGCCCGCACCTGCCGACAACGCCCGCCCGTCGCAAACTCCGACTTGAAAAGCGGATTCCAAAGGCTTGCCTTTGGCGGAGTTTGAGGCAGAGCCTCAACCTTCCTTTCCCCCGCGCCTCACCCTCCGACCACCCCCACGCGCCGCACGAACACGCCGCGCACCGCCTCTCCCACCGCCGCCAGCCGCTCCTGCACCGCCCCGCCGTCCTCCACGCCCAGCGACGCCGCCAGCAGCGCGAGCGCCGGCCCTGGCAGCGCCTCCGGCAGCCGCGCGCCCACCGCGATGCGCAGCAGGCCCTGCACGCCGCGCCACACGTGGTCCGCCTGCACCAGCAGTGCCGTGTCCGCCGTGTCGAGCGCCCCGATCGTGGCCAGCGCGTGCAGCGCCTCGGTGGTGTTGCTCCGGCACACCTCGGGATGCCGGCCGGCGTGGGCGAGCTGCAGCGCCTGGGCGACGAACTCGACCTCCATGAGCCCGCCGCGCCGGTGCTTGACGTCCCACGGCCCGGCCGGCGGCAGCTCGCGCGCCAGACGCCCCCGCATCGCCGCCGCATCCGCCAGCACCGTGGCCTCCGGCGTCCCCACCCCGCCTGCAACCATCCCGCCTGCGCCCGCCCCGCCGGCCGGACGCGGCGCGGTGGCGAGTGCCACCCGGATCGCCGCCTCCACCGACGCGCGCAGCGCCGCCGGCGCCACGACCACCCGCGCCCGCGTCAGCGCCATCCGCTCCCAGGTCCAGGCGTCGGCCGCGTGGTAGCGCCGGAACCCCGCGAGCGAGACCGCCACCGGCCCCTTGCTGCCCGACGGCCGCAGCCGCATGTCGACCGCATACAGCGGCCCCTCCCGCCCCGGCGAGGTCAGCGCGGCCACCAGGGCGTGGGCGGCGCGGATGTAGTACTGGCTGACCGGAATGCGCCGGGCCGAGGCGGGCGCGTCCTCGCCGTCCGGCCCGTCGCTCTCCGCCGCGTCGCCGGCGTGGTCGTACACCAGCATCAGGTCGAGGTCCGAGCCCGCCATCATCTCGCGCCCGCCCGCCTTGCCGAGCGCCACCACCGCCATGCCCCCGCCCTCGACCGAGCCGTAGCGCCGCCGGTGCTCGCCCAGCACCAGCGGCAGCAGCGCGTCCAGCACCGCGTCGGCGAGGCGCGAGCGCGCCAGGCCCACCCGGTCCGGGTCGAGCCGCCCCTCGAGCTGCCCGCAGGCGAGGCGGAACTCCTCGCCGCGCAGGAAGCGCTGCGCCACCCCCAGCGCCGCATCCAGCGTGTCCGCGTCGCGCAGCTGCAGAGCGAGCGAGCGCGCCGGGTCGGGGTCGACGTCGTCCGGGCGCAGCAGGCCCTCGATCGCCGCCGGCACCGCCTGCAGGTGGTCGGCCAGAGAGGGCGCCGCCCCCAGCACGGTGGCGACGCGGCCGAGCAGCGCCGGGTTGCGCTCGAACAGCGACAGCAGCTGCACCCCGGCCGGCAGCGCGCACAGCAGGGCGTCGAAGCGCGCCAGCAGCCTGTCCATCGACGGCCCGCCGGCCGCGGCCGGCGCCGGCACCGTACCCGTCCCGGCGGCAGGCCCGGCCGCTGCGCGCGCAGCCCCGGCACCTGGCGCGACGCGGGCAAGACTGGCGTGAAGGGCGTCGAGCAGGGCAGGGGTGAGCCGGGCGATCAGCGCGCGCGCCCGCTCGGAGCGCACGGCGCGCGGCCGCCCGGCGCGCCACCCGCGCAGGATCTCCACCGCGGCCTCCGGCTGCGCGAAGCCGAGCCCCGCCAGCGCGGCGAGCGTGGCCGGGTCCGTGGCCTCCGCCCCGTCGCCGATGTCGAGCGCAGCCGCATCCGCCCCTGCCGCCTCGTCGCCCTCCGGATCGCCGCCCCGCGCCCCGCTTGCCACGACCCCGCTTGCCACGACCCCGCCCGCCGGCGACGCGCCCGCCACCGCCCGGACGCCCGGCGACGCGGTCATCGCGTCGAACGCCGCGTGCACCGCGCGCAGCCGGTCCAGCAGGGCGCGCGCCATCGCCTCCCCACCTGCGAAGCTCCCGCCTTCTGGGCCGGTGTCCGCGAACCCCATGAACGTCGCGAACGCCCCGAACCCCGCGCGCGTCGCAGGCAGGCTGTGGGTCTGCCGGTCGGCGACCATCTGCAGCCGGTGCTCCGCGCCGCGCAGCACCCGGTACGCCTCGTCCAGCACCTCTGCCGCCGCGGGCGCGACGTGCCCCGCCTGCGCCAGCAGGTGCAGCGCCGGCACGGTGCGCGGCTCGCGCAGCCCCGGGTTGCGCCCGCCCCACACCAGCTGCAGCGTCTGGGCGAGGAACTCGACCTCGCGGATGCCGCCCTGCCCGAGCTTGAGGTCGTGCCCCAGCAGCAGCGCCACGCCATCCTCCGCAGCGCCGCCGGCCTCCGGCGCGGGCAGCAGGTCCGGCGCGTCCGGCCGCTTGTGCCGGTCGATGCGGCGCTTCAGCCCCGCGATGTCCGCGATCGCCGCGAAGTCCAGGTGCCGGCGCCACACGAACGGCCGGATCGCGTCGAGGAACGCCGCCCCCAGCGCCAGGTCGCCCGCCACCGGCCGCGCCTTGATCATCGCGGCCCGTTCCCAGTTCTGCCCCAGGCCCTCGTAGTAGGCGAGCGCGCCGGGCAGCGAGACCGCCGGCGGGCTCGCCCCGGGGTCCGGCCGCAGCCGCAGGTCGACGCGAAACACCAGGCCCCCGTGCTCGCGCCCCTCCATCAGCGCCACCAGCCCGCGCGCCACCCGGCTGAACACCGCGCCGAGATCGACCCCGCGCGCACGACCCTGCCCGCGACCGGGCGGCGCGGAGGGATCGGCGCGGTCGTCGGCGTCGTGGTAGGGGTATGCCGCCGGGTCGTAGAGCAGCACGAGGTCCACATCGCTCGAGTAGTTCAGTTCGCGGGCGCCCAGCTTGCCCATGCCGAGCACCACGAAGCCGCTGCCCGCGCCGGGATCGCCCCGGCGCCCGGCGCGCGTCGTCGGGCGTCCCGGCCCCGCCTGCGCACCTCCAGCCTCCTTGCTCCCCGCCGCCCTGTGGGCCCGGCGCGGCAGCCGCAGCCCGTCCGCGCGCGCCGCGAGCAGCAGGTGCGACACCGCGAGCCGCAGCGCCGCCTCCGCCAGTTCGCTCAGCGCGCCCGTCACCTGCTCCAGCGCCCACAGCCCGCCCAGGTCTGCCAGTGCCGTGGCCAGTGCCACGTGCCGCCTGGCCGTGCGCAGCGCCGCCGCCACCACGGCGCGCTCCGCCGTGGGCGCAACCGCCGCGAGCCCCCCCATCGCCGCGAGCCGCACCGCCTCCGGCCCGAGTCGCACCAGCCTGCGCACGCACGCCGGCTCGCGCAGCGCCAGCCCCGAGAGATACCCGCTGTTGCCGCCCAGGCACGCCAGCATCGCCCGCGGCGCCGCCCGCGCCGCGAGCCGCGCCTCCTCGCGCCCCAGCGCCGCGAACGCGTCGAGCAGGCGCCCCGCCGCCTGCGGATCGGCCGGCTCTGGCCAGCGGTCGGGCAGGACGAAGGCCATGGCCCAGGCTCCGCCCGGTGAACGGCCCGGGTCAAGCGCCGCACGCCCCCTCGACGAAGCCGGCCCTCACCGCCGCCGCGCCGCCGCTCCCCCGGGCGGCCGATAGGGCCCGGACGCCGCCGGGCATCGGGGGGCGCCCCGCCTGGCGTACCGTCTGGCGCGGTGCCGGCCTCGACGCGCTGCGCCTGCTGCGCGGCCTGGCGCTGGCTGCGCTGGGCGCGCTGCTCCTGCTGCTGGTCGCCGCGGGTGCGCTGGCCTGGCGCGTGTCGCAGGCCCCGCTGTCGCTGGACTGGCTGGCGCCGCGGGTCGAGGCGGCGGCTCGTGCGCGCGGGCTGCCGCTCTCGCTCTCCGGCCTAGCGCTGGGCTGGTCCGGGTTCCTGCACCCCGGCGCGCCGCTGCGCGTGGTGCTGCGCGACGTCCGACTGGGACCGCCGCACCACCCGGTGGCGACCGCCGCGCGCCTGGAGGCGAGCCTGGCCCTGCTGCCCCTGGCGTCCGGCCGCGTCGTGCCCGGCGCGGTGTCGCTCGACGCCGCGCGGATCGAGCTGGTGCGCGAGGCCGACGGCCTCCACCTCGCCGACGGCACCCGGCTGTTCCCGCCAGCAGGCCCGCCGCCCGACCAGCCTGTGCCGGTCCCCGCCGTCACCTCGCCCGCAGCCCCGCCTGTCGATGCCCCGCCTGTCGATGCCTCGCCGCCCGCCTCGCCGCCCTGGCTCGCTTCCCTGGACGCGCTGCAGGCCACCGACACGCGCGTCCTTGTCCTCGACCGCCCGTTCGGCGTGACCTGGGCCGTGTCCGCGCCCCGGATCTCGCTACGCCGCGAGGCCGCCGGCGTGGTCGGCGATATCGCCGCGACGCTGTCGGTCCTGCCCCCGCCTGACGCGCTCCCGCCTGACACCGCCTCACCCTCCTCCGGCCCGGACGTCGCGCTGCAGCTCTCCCTGCGCCCCTCGCCAGACCAGCCGGGCTGGAGCGTGGCGCGCGCCCGACTGGACCCCCTCGTCCCCGCAGCCCTCGGCCGCCTGGTGCCACGCCTCCCCGGCGACATTGCCCGCGCCCTCGCCGCCCTCGACCTGCCGCTGACGCTGTCCGGCGAGGCCACGCTCGATCCCTCGCTCGCGCCCCGTCGCTTCGCCGCGACCCTCGACGCCGCCGCGGGCCACGTGACCGCCGGCGGCGCGACCCTGGGCGTGTCCGCCCTGGCCCTGCGCGGCGAGGGCACGCCGCAGCGCGCGACGTTGACCCTGGAGCGCCTGGCGATGGCCGCGCCCCCGGGCGCGCTCGCCCCGCCCCCCACCTTCTCCGCTGCCGCGACTGTCACCCGCGATGCCGCCGGCCTCCTCGCGCAAGCCAGCCTCGCCGTCGACCATGCCGCCTTCTCCGAGCTGGCCGACTACTGGCCGCCCGGGATCGGCCGCAACGCCCAGGTCTGGATCACCCGCAACATCACTGCCGGCACCGCGCACGACGGCCGGTTCGACTTCACGCTGCGCGCGGCCTCCGACGGCTCCGATCCGCAGCTGGTGGCCGCCGCCGGCCAGCTCCTCGGCGACGACGCGACGCTGCACTGGCTCCGACCGGTCCCGCCCCTGGAGCACATGCAGGCCCGCATGGTCCTCGAAGGCCCGGACACGCTGAGCGTGGCCACCCGGGGCGGCACCGAGAGCGGCACCCAGGGTGGCGCCGGGCGCGGCGCCGGCGGCGCCGTGCAGCTCGGCGCCGGCCTGGTGCGCATCGCCGGCCTGTCCGCGAAGGACCAGGTCGCCACCATCGGCGTCGACCTGCACGGCGGCCTGCCCGCGCTGGTCCGCCTGCTGTCCCACCCGAGGCTGCGCCTGCTGTCTGAGCACCCGCCCGGTTTCTCGGGCGCCCGCGGCCGGTTCGCGACCCGCCTCGACCTCACCGTGCCGCTGGAGGCCGACCTCGACGCCGACCGACTCGGCCTGCACGCCCGCACCCGCGCCACGGACGTCCACCTGGGCGCGGTCGCCGCCGGGCAGGACCTGGACGCCGGCACGATCGACCTCGACGTCACCACCCAGGGCCTCGCCGCACGGGGCACCGGCACGGTCGCGCGCATGCCGGCGCGCCTGACGCTGGACATGGACTTCCGCGCCGGCCCCCCCGCCCAGGTGGTGCAGCGCGCCACCGTGCGCGCCGACGCCGATGCCGCCCGCCTCGGCGCCGCAGGGCTCGACCTCGCCGGCGCGGTCGAGGGCCCCGTCGGCGTGGACGTGCGCTACAGCGAGCGCCGCGACGGACGCGCCACCGTGACGGTGGCCGCCGACCTGTCCGCGGCCTCGCTCGACGCGCCGCTGGTCTGGAGCAAGCCTGCCGGCCCGGCTGCCGACGCCCGCGCCGTGCTGCTGCTCGACCACGGCCACCTGCGCGGCGTGGAGTCCCTGCGCGCCGACGCCCCCGGCCTGCTGCTGCGCGGCCGCGCCGAGACCGGCACGCGCGGCACCGTGCTCCACGTCGAGCGCGCGGTGGTCGGCCGCACGGAGGCCAGCGGCACGGTGCGCTTCCCGCAGCGACCGGGCGGCGCCGTGCGCGCGGACATCGCCGGCCCGGTGCTCGACCTGTCCTCTCGGCTCGACCCCGTCCCGGCCCCGCCGGACCCCCTGTCTCCTGCCGCGACCGCGCCGGCCGCCGGCCCCCCCAGCCCCGCCGCTGTCGCCGCCACCGGCCGCGCCGGCACGCCCTGGGTGCTCGACGCGCGCTTCGCCCGTGTTCTGCTGGGCCGCGGCCGCTCGATCGCGCCGGTCTCCGCCCATGCCGAGGACGACGGCCGCAGGCTCGACGCCGCGCAGCTCCAGGCCGGCACCGGCGCAGGCTCGCTCCTCCTGACCGTCTCCGCCCAGCCCGCCCCGCACCCGCTTGCCGCCCGCCCGCCCGCCGTGCCCCCCGGCTCCGGCACCGTGCGCCACGTCGAGCTGCAGGCCGCCGACGCCGGCGCGCTGCTGTCCTCGCTCGACCTCACCGACCAGGTGCGCGGCGGCCGCCTCACCCTGGGCGGCACCTTCGCCGAGGACCGCCCCGGCCAGCCCGTCGACGCCACCCTGCGCCTCGACGAGTTCAACCTGCTCGGCGCCCCCGCCGCCGGCCGCCTGCTGCAGGGCGCGACCCTGTTCGGCCTCGTCGACCTGATGCACGGCCCCGGGCTGCACGTGGGCCGCCTCGACCTGCCGTTCCGCATGGCCGGCCGGGTGATCGACATCCACGACGCCCGCGCCACCAGCGTCTCGCTCGGCGCCACCGCCGCCGGCCGCATCGACCTCGCCGCGCGCAGCGTCGACGTCACGGGCACCATCGTCCCGGCCTACCTGCCCAACCAGCTCCCAGGCCGCCTGCCGCTCATCGGCCGCCTGTTCAGCCCCGAGCCGGGCGGCGGCCTGTTCGCCGCGACCTACTCCGTCCGCGGGCCGCTCGATGACCCGAAGGTCAGCGTGAACCCGCTGGCGATGCTGGCGCCCGGCGCCCTGCGGAAGCTGCTCGGGATGCCGTAGACAGCAAGCAAGGTTGAGGCTCTGCCTCAAACTCCGCCAAGGGCTGGGCCCTTGGATTGCCCTCCTTAAGTGAAGGCGATCCAAGGGCCCAGCCCTTGGCGGGGTCCAGGGGCAGAGCCCCTGGCCTTGCTTCCTTTGGCCCGGAGACACGACCATGCCCACCGAAGTCCGCGCGCTCCTGTTCGACGTGTTCGGCACCGTGGTCGACTGGCGCACGAGCCTGGTGCGCCACCTCGAGGCTTTCGGCCGCGAGAGCGGCGTGGACGCCGACTGGACCGCCCTGGTCGACGCCTGGCGCGGCGCCTACCGCCCGTCGATGGACCGCGTCCGCCGCGGCGAGCTGCCCTGGACGGTGCTCGACGACCTGCACCGCTCCAGCCTCGCCACCCTGTCCGGGGAGCGCGGCCTCGGCCTCGACGCGCCAACGCTGGACCGCCTGGCGCTGCTGTGGCGCGCGCTGGACCCCTGGCCCGACACGCTGCCCGGCCTCGCGCGCCTGGCGACGCGGTTCACCCTGGCGCCGCTGTCCAACGGCAACGTCGCCCTGCTGGTGGCGATGGCGAAGCGGGCCGGGCTGCCGTGGGACATGGTGTTCGGCACCGACCTGTTCGGCCACTACAAGCCCGACCCGGAAACCTACCTCAGCGCCTGCCGCCTGCTGCGCCTGGCGCCGCACGAGGTGATGCTGGTCGCGGCGCACAACTCCGACCTGGCCGCGGCCCGCGCGCTCGGCCTGCGCACCGGCTTCGTGGCGCGTCCGACCGAATACGGCCCAGCGCAGTCCGCCGACCTGCGCGCCGAGCAGGACTGGGACGTGACCGCCGCCAGCCTGGAGGAGCTCGCCACCCACCTCGGCGCATAGCCCCCCGAGGCAGTCCCCCGGAGAAGCCGGCCCAGGGGTGGCTCGGCCCTGTCGCGAAGCGGGAGCGCGTCCAGGCGGAGCCCGATCCTGCCGTGCCGTACGCTCGCCTCGCCGGGGTCTTTCCTCGGCCGCCTGTGGTCGCATATGACATTCCGGCGGCTGCTTGCGACCGGGCCCGCACCCCCGGTAGGCTTGGCCGTCCACGAGTCGGGATTGCGCTCCGGCCCGCCCAGGCCCCCCTCCAACAGGGAGACCCGCATGTCGGCCCTGATGCAATCCACCTCCACCCCCGCCGCCAACCCGCTCGACGCCGTCGAGCAGATCATCGCCGCCAACGACTGGGCGTTCGACCGCCGCTCGGACTCCGAGATGGCCGCCGAGGCCCCCGGCAAGTGGTGCGACTACGGCCTGTACTTCTCGTGGTCGCGCGAGATCAGCGCCATGCACTTCACCTGCACCTTCGACCTCAAGGTCCCTGCCCCCCGCCGCGGCGCGCTGTTCGAGCTGCTGGCGCTGGCCAACGAGCGCCTGTGGATCGGCCACTTCGGCATGGACAGCGACGACGGCATGCCGCTGTTCCGCCACGCCATGCTGCTGCGCGGCGCCCAGGGCGCGTCGGCGGAAAGCCTGGAGGACATGGTCGACATCGCCATCACCGAGTGCGAGCGCTTCTACCCCGCGTTCCAGTTCGTGCTGTGGGGCGGCAAGAGCCCGGCCGAGGCGATGGCCGCCGCGATGCTGGAGTGCGTGGGCGAGGCCTGACGCCATGCCACCGCAGGGCGGGGCAGGGGAGGGGACGATCCCGCCGCTGCTGCTGGTCGGCTGCGGCCAGATGGGCGGCGCGATGCTGTCCGGCTGGTGCGAGCAGGGCCTTGCCCCCTCCGTCGTGGTCGACCCCGCCGCCGCCGCCCGCGACGGACACCGTGTCGTATCCTCGCTCGCCGAGGTGCCCGAGGACTTCCGCCCCGCGCTGGTGGTGCTCGCCGTCAAGCCACAGATGGCCGCGGACGTGCTCCCCGCGCTGGCGCGGTTCGGACACGTTCCCGTGCTGTCCGTCATGGCCGGCTGGACCGTGGCCGGCCTGGAGGGCCTGCTCGGCCGCCCCGGCGTGGTGCGCGCCATGCCGAACACCCCCGCCGCGATCCGCCAGGGCATGAGCGTGGCCTTCGCCGGCGGCGGCGTCGACGCGCAGGCCCGCGCGCTGTGCGACCGCCTGCTGCGCTCGGTCGGCGCGGTGGCCTGGGTCGACGAGGAGCCCATGCTCGACGCCGTGACCGCGATCTCCGGCGGCGGCCCGGCCTACGTGTTCCTCCTGGCCGAGCTGCTGGAGCGCGAGGGGATCGCCCACGGCCTTCCCCCCGGCCTGGCCCGCGAGCTGGCGCGACGCACCGTGTCCGGCTCCGGCGCGCTGCTGGCCGCGCGGCCCGAGGACGCCGCCACTCTCCGCCGGGCCGTGACCAGCCCGCGCGGCACCACCGAGCGGGCGCTGGCCGTGCTGATGGCCGACGACGCCTGGCCCGCCCTGCTGCACGAGGCCGTCGACGCCGCAATCGCCCGCGCCCGTGCGCTGGCGGCCGGGTAGCGCCGCCGCCCCGGCGGCTGCAAGACCCCGGCGGCTGCAAGACCCGGGCAGCTACAAGACCCCGGCGGCTACAAGACCAGGGCGGCTTTGAAACGAGGTGCGCAATCCCATGTCCCGCCCATGAGCAAGCACAAGACGTCCCGGCCTGCCCCGGAGACCCCCGCCCTCGACGACCGGGCGTTCGACGCCGCGCTGATCGGCGCCGCGTTCGACATGGCCGAGGCGTCCGGCTGGGAGCGCGTCAGCGTCGCGGGCGCGGCCCGCCGCGCCGGCCTGGCGCTCGACCGCGCCCGCTCCAGGTTCCCCGGCCGCGGCGCGATCCTGCTGCGCTTCGGCAGCCTCGCCGACCAGGCCGCGCTGGCCGCCGCCGCCGGCTCGGCCGCGATGGCGCCGCGCGAGCAGCTGTTCGACCTGCTGATGGCCCGCTTCGACGCCCTGCAGCAGCACCGCGGCGGCGTGCTGGCCCTGCTGCGTGCCCTGGTGCTGCGGCCCGGGGCCTCGCTGCTGCTGGCCGCGGCCACCCGCGACAGCATGCGCTGGATGCTGGAGGCCGCCGGCGTGCCGGTGGACGGCGTGCTCGGCCGGCTGCGCGTGGACGGGCTGACCGCCGCCTGGTTCTACGTGCTGCGCGCCTGGACCCGCGACGACAGCGTCGACCTCACCGCGACCATGGCGGCGCTCGACCGTGCCCTGTCGCGCGCCATGCAGGCCGAGCAGATGGTTGGTCGCGGCAACGACGGCCTGGAGGGCGTCATCGACATCGACGAAGACCCGCTGCCGCCCGGCATGGTCGAGGACGTGCCCCCCGACCTGCCGCCGCTGCCGCCCGAGGTGCCGCCGCCCAGTTCGCCTGCGGTCTAGGAGGCAGGGCCGGACCAGTCCTGACCGTGGTCCATGGCCGGAGCGCCGCGGTTCGCGCCCTGATCCGGCCGTGAACTGCCGCGCGAACGCCCGACGTGTCCTCGTGCCACTTCGGACGTTTGGACAAGGCCCGGGAAGCGTCATCCTGAAGGTCGCCATGCTCGGCTGCGCGATCGTCGCCGCGGTGGGCCTCTCGGCCTGCGCCGGCAACGGTGTGTGCGTGCTTCACCCGGTCGCGACGCTGCACACGCTCACGCCACAGGGCCTGCCCCTCGTGAGGGTCCTGGTGGCCGGCCGCCCCGCCGTGTTCGTCGTCGACACGGGCGCCAGCGAATCGCTGCTCGTCGGCCGCTTCGCGCAGTCGTCCGGCCTCAGGATCCATCAGTCCGCCATCCGGCTTTCCGGCGCGAACGGCACGGCCTCGAACAGCACCGTGACCGTGCCTTCCCTGTCCATCGGCTATGCCACGGCGCAGGACGTGCGCCTGTTCGTGTACGGCAGGCCGCTGCCGGTGGCCGGCTCCGGCCCCGGCGGCGTGGACGGACTGTTCGGAGGCGACTTCCTGTCGAACTACGACCTCGACCTCGACCTCGGCGCGCAGGAGGTCGGGATCTACCAGACCGAGGATTGCGGCACGCCCGCCTTCCGGCCGCTGGGACCGGGCGGGTTCTCGGTCCCGGTCGTGCGGTCGGGCAACCGGATCATGGTCGGCGCCAGCGTCGATGGCCGCGAGATGCCGTTCCTTCTCGATTCCGGGGCGAGCGCGACGCTGATCACCATGGCGTACGCCCGTTCGCTCGGCGTGACGCCGGAGACGACGGCCGCCGATCCGTCCCTGGATGTCCGGGGGATGGGCGACCGCAGGGTGGTGGCGCACCTCCACCGCTTCCGCGACTTCGTGCTGGGCGGTGATCGCGTTCGCGACCCGGTCATCGCCGTCTATGACGGGTCCGAGAACATCCTGGGCGACGACTTCCTGCGCAGGAATCGCGTCTGGATCTCCTACGCGGATGACCGTCTTCACGTCCTGCCGGCATCGGCCGGGGACAGGGCGGAGGCCAGGGCCCACTGAGACCCCTCCCCGGGTCGCAGCACCGGTGACGAGCCCGACGCACGGCCCCGGTCTCCCGCTTTTCGCGCCCGCCACGTGTTGCTCCCGCAACGGCTTGCGCGCCAGAATGCCGCACGGCCGCCGCGGCCGGCGTGGAAGCGTGGCCAGCCCCGACTCCCGCGCGAACCAGGAGGACCATCCATGCCGGACAAGCCCAACCCCGCCCCGGACGCCGCCCGTGCCGCAGCCGGTGCGGTCTCCGAGTTCGGCCGCGCCGCCGCCGAGGCGCAGTCCAAGGCGCTCGCCGAGATGAACCGCATGTTCACCCAGATGAAGACGCCTGCGCTGCCCGACATGACGGTGCTGATGACCGCGCACCGCCGCAACATGGAGACCCTGTCCGCCGCCAACCGCGTGGCGCTGGAGGGCGCCCAGACCGTCGCCAAGCGCCACATGGAGATCATGCAGCAGACCATGTCGGAGCTGACCGACACGATGCGCCAGGCCACCGCGCCCGAGGCGCCGCAGGAGATGGCGGCCAAGCAGGCCGAGCTGCTCAAGCAGTCCTACGAGCGAGCGGTCGGCAACATGCGCGAGCTGAGCGAGCTGATCCAGCGCTCCAACAGCGAGGCGGTCGGCCTGCTGAACAGCCGCTTCATGGAGGCGGTCGACGAGGTCAAGACGATCCTGCACCAGCAGGGCAAGGCCGCCGGGTCCTAGAGGCTGTTGTGGACTTTCCGGCTCCGTTGCCGCGCGCCATGACGGACAGGAAGCATGTTCTTTCCTGAAAGAAAGAACCAAAGAACTTCTGCCCAAAAGGCTGCGGAGCCGGCCGGCAGTCCGTGACCCCATGGGCAAAGTCTTTTTGCTTCTTTTTCTTCAGAAAAAGAAGACTCCTGCCTTCCTGCAAAAACGCCAGGGCGCTGCCAGATCAATAACAGCCTCTAGGCGGCGACTCCCGGTTCTTTCCTGGGCAGGACGCTGGCCTCTCCGCTGCACGGCCCGGCGGGGGAGACGCCGTGCGGGCGAGTCAGCAGCCGGCGCAGCGCCGCGGAGGACGGCCGCTCGACGAAGCGGTGGCTCGCCACAGCCAGGCCCGTGACCAGGATGAAGGACGCCAGGAACACCGGAACGAACCCGTCGCCGATCCCCACGCGGCCCAGCGCCACCGCGATGCCACCCCGGCCGTCCAGCACAAGCACGTGCAGCATGTAGAACGAGTACGAGTACACCCCCAGGCGGTGGATCGGCCCTAGCGACAGGATGCTGCGCACCGGTCCGGGCGCGCAGATACCCACGATCAGCGGCACGAACAGCAGCACGATCGCGATGTCGGTTCCGGGCAGTGCCGCCAGGCACGCGATCCCCGCCGCGGCCGCGAGCGCCGCCGCGCCGCCGTGCCGGTCCAGGGCGCGCCGCATCCCGGCGTGGATCGCATGGGCCTGCAGCCCCAGGCAGAACTCCCCGACGCAGCGCAGCAGCGGCGCCACCGAATGCGGGCTCATCCGGTCCAGCGGGCCGAGCCGCGGGTTCGTGTCGCGCCAAGCCTGGAAATCCGGGAAGCAGGACAGCAGGACCAGCACGGCGACGCAGCCAAGGGCGAAGCCGATCCTGACGCCGGGACGGGCGCGGAAGGCGGCGAAGCACAGCGCCGGGAAGAGGAGATAGGCCATCCACTCGGTGCTGATCGACCAGGCGGCGCCGTTGAAGCTCCCTGCAAGTCCCCAGCTCTGGATCATCAGCAGGTTGGCGACCTCGGCGGTGACCAGCGGCTGGTGCCAGAGCTGGTCCTCGAAGCCGCGCAGGTGCAGGCCCGCGAATACCAGCAGCGACAGCACCGTGGAGGCAAGGTAGAGCGGGTAGATCCTGGCCACCCGCTTGCCCAGGAACCGCAGGGTGTTCGCCCGGCTGAACGTGCCCCGCGTGATCTCGGGATGGCTGAGGGCCATGACGAACCCGCTCAGCACGAAGAACAGGTCGACGGTGAGGTAGCCATGCCGGAACACCTGCTCGACCGGCGCCACGTCCGACACCGGCCGCGCGTGGTAGAGCATGACGAGCGCGACCGTGACGCCGCGCAGACCGGTCAGCGAGCGTATCTCTCCTCGCCGCGACGCGTCACCTCCTTCCACGCGCCGTCCGGGAGCGGCTCACCCCTGGCAGGTCCCCTTCCCAGGACTTCGGGCAGAGCCCGGCTCCCACCTACACCGGTAGCCGTATGCACGCCCGCAGCCCTCCCAGCGGGCTGTCCTCCAGCACGATGTCCCCCCCGTGCGCCCGGACGATGTCGCGCGCGATCGTCAGCCCGAGCCCGGTGCCGCCGCCGGTGCCGCTCTGGAACGCGCGGAACACGTCCTCGCGCCGCGCCCTCGGCACCCCCGGCCCGTCGTCGTCCACGGTGACCAGCACGCCCCGCTCCTGCGGCAGCGCCGCCAGCGCCACGTGGCGGCCATGCCGGCGCGCGTTGTCCACGAGGTTCGTCACGGCGCGCCGCACCGCGTCCGGCCGCAAAGCCAGGCTCAGCCCCGCCGGCGTGTCCAGCGACACCCGCGCCCCCGCCCGCCGCGCCCCCGCGCACACCTCGTCAAGCAGCACCGACAGGTCCACCAAGCGCGCCTGCTCCGTGCTCTCCCCGCGCGCGAAGGCGAGATAGCCCTCGATCATGCGCTCCATCTCCTCGAGGTCCGCCGTCATGTCGGCCGCGTCCCCGGCGTCGATCCCCGGCTGCATCGCCAGCGCCAGGCGCAGCCGCGTCAGCGGCGTGCGCAGGTCGTGGCTCACCCCTGCCAGCATCTCCGTGCGCTGCGCGAGGAACCGGCGGATGCGCTCCTGCATCCGGTTGAACGCGGTGGCAGCCCGCCTGACCTCGACCGCGCCCTCCGGTCGGATCGGCCCCTGGTCGCGCCCCATCCCGAACGCCTCCGCCGCCTTGGCCAGCCTGCGGATCGCGCGCACCTGGTTGCGCATGAACAGCGCCGCGATCCCGTACAGCAGCACCCCCGTGCCCACCAGCCACAGCACGAACACGTAGATCATGCTGGTGTAGAGGCGCTTGCGCGGCACCTCCATGTCGAGCACCCCCTGCGCCACCTGGATCTGCAGCAGCACCGACTGCGGATCCGAGGTCCAGTCCATGTGGAACGGCCGGCGCAGCTTGGCCGCGAGGCTGGCGCCCAGGTCGTCGTCCATCGGCCCGAGCACGTTGACCTGGGTGCGCGGCGCCAGCGCCGCCCCCGGGCGCAGCCGCATGCCGATCTCGAACTGGTCGCGCGCGATCGCCAGCGTCCGCTCGCGCGCCTCGTCGCTGCCGTCGCGGGCCAGCATCTCCGTGGTCAGCGCCACCTCGCCCGCCACCGCCGCCGCCAGCCGGCGCGAGATCAGGTCGAGGTGGCTGCCGTAGAAGATGAACAGCGTCACCCCCTGCACCAGGACCAGCGGCACCAGGATGATCAGCAGCGAACGGCCCAGCAGGGTCCGCGGCAGCACGCGGCGCAGGGACGCGGCCATCAGAGGACAGCAAGGCCGGGCTCTGCCCGGACCCGCAAAGGGCCGGAGGCCCTTTGATCCCGTGACTTGAGAAAGGCCGGTCCAGGGCGGCTCGCCCTGGCGGGGTCCCCGCTTCCAGGCAGGGGGGGCAGAGCCCCTGGCCTTGCTTGCTTCGCCACCGTCCTCACCCCCCCGGCTTGAGCACGTAGCCCCGCCCCCGCACGGTGTGCAGGAACCGCGGCTCGCGCGGGTCCGCCTCCAGCTTGCGCCGCAGCCGCGTGACCTGCACGTCGACCGCGCGCTCGCCGGACTCGTCGCTGCCCAGCGCCTGCGCGATCTCGTCGCGCGACAGCACCTGCCCCGGCACCCGCGCCAGCGCCGACAGCAGCGCCGCCTCGCCGCCGGTGAGGTGCACCACCCCGTCCGGCCCGCCCAGCTCCGCCCGCGCCACGTCGAAGGACAGCGGCCCGAACCGCAGGCGCTCCGCGGCTACGGGCGACGGCGTCGGCGCCATGCGCCGCAGCATCGCGCGCAGCCGGAGCAGAAGCTCGCGCGGATCGAACGGCTTGCCGAGGTAGTCGTCCGCCCCCGCCTCGAACCCCGCGACCCTGTCGTCCGGAGCGCCCCGCGCGGTGAGCAGCAGCACCGGCGGCCCGCCGCCCGCCGCCCGCAGCGACTGGGTGAGCGACAGCCCGGTCTCGCCGGGCATCATCACGTCGAGCACCAGCAGGTCCGGCTGCAGGAACGCGAGCTTTGCCCGCGCGTCCTCGGCGTGGTCCGCGGTGGTCACGCGAAAGCCGTTCTCGGTGAGGTAGCGCGACAGCAGCGCACGCAGGCGGGCGTCGTCGTCGACCACCAGGACATGCGCTTCCTCGCTCATCCGCGCAGCGTAGCACGGGGCGGGATGGCAGGAAGCCGGCCATGCCCGGAGCCCTGCCAGCAGACAAGGTGAGCAAGAAAGGCCGGACTCCGCCCGGACCCGCCAGGCGTAGGTGGCCAAAGGTTCCAACGATCCGCCTGGGTCGTTGGCAAGGCCACCGGAGGGAGCCGCCCCTGGACCTGCGTCTTCCAGGCACAAGACGCCACGGGCAGGGACCGTGGCAGCCCTTCTTGCCGTGGTGCACGATGCGTCTGCTGTAGCCGCTTCTATGCCGCGTTGTGCACACCCGGCAGGGTATCCGCGGGACCGTCCAGGGTGCACCTCGAAAAAGGCCAGTCGAGGGGTGCCGCCCTTTGGCAATTATAGGGTAGAGCCTCGGCCCTGCTTCCTTTCGGCTCCGGTAGTCCCTCTGCCTTTCCCCCGCTACACTCCTCTCGCAACTCCAGGATCTGCTTCATGAAGCTCAGCGCCCGCAACCAGATCGCCGGCACCATCACCGAGGTCATCCGGGGCCAGACCACAGGCCACGTGCACATCGACATCGGCGGCGGCGTGACCGTGCACTCCTCGATCACCAACGAGGCGATCGACGACCTCGACCTCAAGGTCGGCGACAAGGCCATGGCGGTGATCAAGTCCTCCGACGTCATGGTGGCCAAGTAGCCGCGCCCATGCCCCAGTCACCCACTCCTGCCGCCTGGCGCACCGCGGCGGCGGCGCTCTTCCTGGCCCTGCTCCTGGCGGCACCCGTGGCCCGCGCCCAGGCCCCGGACGCGATGCACATGGAGCCCGCCGGCCCGCGTGCCGACTCCACAACTCTCGTGATCGCGGGAAAAGTCGCGCACCCGTCCACCCTCGACATCGCCGCCCTGCAGGCGCTGCCGGCGGCCACGGTGGCCCTAGACTCGTCCGGCGAGCACGGCGAACACCATGCCACCTACAAGGGCGTCCTGCTCTGGACCCTGCTCGACGCCGCCGGCCCGCTCGACGAGCCCGGCCGCAAGACCTTCCTGCAGCACACGATCCTCGCACGCGGCCAGGACGGCTACGCGGTGGCGCTGGCGATCGGCGAGATCGACCCAAAGTTCGAGGGCAAGCAGGCCCTCGTCGCCTACGCCGAGGACAACCACCCCCTGCCGAGCCTCAGGCTGGTGCTGCCCGGCGACCGCAGGGGAGGGCGCAGCGTGCACGACCTCGCTGGCCTGGAGGTCCGGTAGAAGCAAGGCCAAGGCTCTGCCCTGGACCCGCCAGGGCGAGCCGCCCTGGACCGCCTCACTCAAGTCAAGCCGGTCCAGGGGCGGCTCGCCCCTGGCGGAGCTTGAGGCAGAGCCTCAACCTTGCCTGCCGTCAGGCCGCCTGCCTCAGCGACTCCATGTCGATCACGAACCGGTACTTCACGTCGTTCCTCAGCAGCCGCTCGTACGCCTCGTTCACCGACTGGATCGCCACGACCTCGATGTCGCTGACGATGTCGTGCTCGCCGCAGAAGTCCAGCATCTCCTGCGTCTCCGCCATCCCCCCGATCAGCGAGCCCGCGACGCTGCGCCGCCCGCCGATCAGCGCGATCCCGTTCAGCGGCGGCTCCAGCGCCGTCAGCACGCCGACCAGCACCATGGTCCGGTCGCGCTTGAGCAGCTTCGCATACGGATTGAGGTCGTGGCTGACCGGGATCGTGTTGAGCAGGAAGTCGAAGCTGCCGGCGTGGGCCGCCATCGCGTCCGCGTCGCGCGACAGCAGCACCTCGTCGGCACCCAGCCGCTGCGCGTCGCGCCCCTTGTCCGGCGAGGTCGTGATCATCACCACCCGCGCGCCCAGCGCCTTGGCGAACTTGATCCCCATGTGCCCAAGCCCGCCCAGGCCCACGACCCCGACCTTCTGCCCCGGTCCCACGCCCCAATGGCGCAGCGGCGAATACGTCGTGATCCCCGCGCACAGCAGCGGCGCCACCGCCTTCAGGTCGAGGTTGGCCGGCACCACGACGACGAAGCGCTCCTCGACCACGATCTGGTCCGAGTACCCCCCGAACGTCGTGCGCTCCGGGTCGGCCCGCTCCTTCGAGTTGTAGGTGAAGGTCGCGCCATGCTCGCAGAACTGCTCCAGGTCGTCGGTGCAGGCCGAGCACTCGCGGCACGAGTCCACCATGCACCCCACGCCCGCCAGGTCGCCGACCTTGAGCTTGCGCACGTGCTCGCCGACCGCCGTGACCCTGCCCACGATCTCGTGCCCGGGCACCATCGGATACATCGCCCCGCCCCAGTCGTCGTGCGCCTGGTGCACGTCGGAATGGCAGATGCCGCAGTAGAGGATCTCGATCCGCACGTCGTGCGGCCCCGGGTCGCGGCGCTCGAAGCTGAACGGCGCGAGGGCGGACTTGGGGTCCTGGGCAGCGTAGCCACGAGCTGGGATCATGAAATTGGTTCCTTGCAGAAAGTCCGCACCCCGTGGGGCCTGCCGATGCCAACGCCCCACAGTGGCTGCGGATGCCGACACGACGCGCGTGCATCATCCGGGCGATATATCGGCTGGGATACAACGGCTGTCCAGCACAGGAAGGAAGGCAAGGTTGAGGCTCCGCCTCAAACTCCGCCAAAGGCAAGCCTTTGGAATCCGATTCTTAAGTCAAGGGATCAATGGGCCCTCGGACCCTTTGCGGGTCTGGGCAGAGCCCAGCCTTGCTTCCGCTACGTCCGGTGCGGCGCCCCGCGCTCGCGCGTGTCGAGGTAGGTCCGCGCCGACGGCTCCATGATGCCGCGCATCACCCGGCGGAACCCCTCCACCGCCGGCCCGCCCGCGTCGCTGTACGCCGCCGCCAGCCGCTCGCGCTGCCGGTCGAACAGCCGCCGCTCCAGCGCCTGCCCCTGCGCCGTCAGCGCCAGCAGCCGCTGCCTGCGGTCCACCCGCCCCACCGTCTGCGCCACGTATCCCTGCTCCAGCAGCGCGCCCAGCACCCGCGCCAGGCTCTGCTTGGTGATCCGCAGCAGCCCCAGCAGGTCGCCCACCGGCAGCTGCGGGTTGCGCCCGATGAAGTGCAGCGCCCGGTGGTGCGCCCGCCCGAGCCCCAGCTCGCGCAGGATCGGGTCCGCCGCCCCGGTGAAGTCGCGATACGCGAAGAACATCAGGTCCTGCGCCAGCCGCATCTGCTCCTCGCGCAGGAACAGCAGGCTGGTCCCCGCCGGATCGGCCAGCCGCGCCGCCGCGTCAGGCCCCGCGATCCCCAGCACGCCACGGGCCGCAACCCCGGCCGGAGTCCCCGCCGCGCGCGCCTGGACAGTGTCGGGGTGAAGCGGGCGTCTCGCGTCGGGCATGGCTGCCATCCTTTCCGCTTACGGCAGGTTCATTGACACAATTCTACGCCGATTCTAACCTGGAGGGCAACACAGCAACATTGTTTCGCCGGAGGCCCTCCATGGCACTCGTTCCTTTCGACGACCGCGACGGCCAGATCTGGTGGGACGGCCGCCTGATCCCCTGGCGCGACGCCACCCTGCACGTCCTCAGCCACGGCCTGCACTACGCCAGCGCCGTGTTCGAGGGCGAGCGCGCCTACAACGGCCGCATCTTCAAGCTTCGCGAGCACACCGAGCGCCTCCTCGCCTCCGGCCGCATCCTCGGCTTCGAGATCCCCTTCTCGCCGGACGCCATCGACGCCGCCTGCCGCGAGGCGCTCGCCGCCAACAACCTCACAGACGGCTACGTCCGCCCGCTGGCCTGGCGTGGCTCCGAGCAGCTCTCCGTCTCCGCCCAGCAGACGAGGATCCACCTCATGGTCGCCTGCTGGGCCTGGCCCAACCTGTTCGGCGCCGACCGCATGAAGGGCGTGCGCCTGGGCATGGCGAACTGGCGTCGTCCCCACCCCCAGACCGCGCCCACCGCGTCCAAGGCCGCCGGCCTCTACATGACCGGCACCCTCTCCAAGCACGACGCCGAGGCGCAGGGCTTCGACGACGCCCTCATGCTCGACTGGCGCGGCCAGGTCGCGGAGGCCACCGGCGCCAACCTCTTCCTCGTGATCGACGGCGCGCTGCACACGCCCATTCCGGACTGCTTCCTTGACGGTATCACCCGCCGCACGGTGATGGACCTCGCCCGCCGCCGCGGCCTGCGCGTGGTCGAGCGCGTCATCCTCCCCGAGGAGCTCGCCAGCGCCCAGGAGGTCTTCCTCGCCGGCACCGCCGCCGAGGTCACCCCGGTGCGCCAGATCGCCGAGCACCACTACACCGTGGGGCCGGTCACCCAGGCCCTGTTCGCGGACTACGAGGCGCTGGTCCGGCAGGCGCCGGAAGCCGCGAAGGCAGCGTAGCAAGGCTGGGCTCTGCCCAGACCCGCCAGGGGCGAGCCGCCCCTGGACCGGCATGACTCAAGAGGCGTACTCGAAGGGCGAAGTCCGTATCCCGCTCCTTCACGCCCTGGCCGCTGGCCCGAAGACTCCAGAGGCGCCGGTCCAGGGGCGGCTCGCCCCTGGCGGGTCCAGGGCAGAGCCCTGGCCTTCCTTGCCCTCACTTGTATCCGAACGGCGCCACAGCCGTCGGGTCGATCGCCGCCGTCATGATCGAGACGAAGCGCTCCAGGCTGCACATCCCGCCGCCGAGATACTCGCACCCCCCGAGCGCCACGCTGTCGTAGATCGGGGCATGGCGCAGGTCGAGCGGACTGGCATCGTGCATCTGCTCCAGCGTCTGCGTTAGGTAGACCGGCCGGACATAGTGGCCGGTGCGCCCGCGCAGCACCTCGAAGCCGAGCGCGCCGCCGGGCGGCATGTCGTCCGGCTGGAAGCCCTGCAGCGACCAGTGCATGCCGAGCATCCCGCCCAGCTCGGAGATCGTGGTGTCGTGCCCGACATACACCACGAGCTTCGCCGCCGGCGGACCCTGCGTCGTCAGCCCCGCGGCCTGCTCGACCGAGTCGAGCATCTGCTGCGCGATGTTGGACGCGCCGCGCCGGCTCAGGTAGGGCGTGCGCTCGTAGACGTCGTACTTGGTGGCGTACACCTTCATCAGCCGGCGCACGTCCGCGGCGCTGGACGCACGGCCGAACGCGACCTGGGACGGGCCGAACCCGTTCGCATACTCCAGCTCGAACACCTCGGCGATGCTCGACCCGGTGGCGACCGGCCCGGTGAAGCTCAGGGCCGTCGTGCCCGAGCGCACCAGCGCGGCCGGCAGATCCTGGAACCGGCAGCTGTCCACCGACAGCATCGACTGGCACAGCTTGACCGAGCAGCAGCCCAGCACCGTGTTCATCTCCGCCAGCACGCCGGCCAGCCTGCGCTGCGGCGGCACCAGGCTGCCGCCCATCTGCGCCAGCACCGCGGCGGTCGCGGTCGGCACGTCGAGCGCGCCCACCGTCTCGCCGGCGCTGAACAGCGGGTCGTCGGCCGCAGCCGCGGAATAGCCAGCGACCACGCCGCAGCCCGGATACATCCCGTCGACCAGCGCCTGGCCGGTGGCGCGGGTGCGCTCGTCGGCGTTGTCGGCCCACACGAACAGGTCGCCGGCGGCAGGACAGCCGCTGGCCGACAGCAGCCCGTCCGCCGCATACAGCGCGCGGTCGAAGCCGCCCATCAGCCCGACCAGCTGCGCGCCGTGCCCGGTGAGATAGCCGTCCGGCACGTCCCAGACGGGGAAGGTCGCGTTCGCGTAGACCTGGAACTTGGCGGTGCTGGTCGGCGGCCGGACGCCGTGGCGCATCAGCAGCACGACCTTCTCGACGGCCATCGACGAGACCGGCTCCGGCAGGTCGTCCGCCAGGGCGACGCGCGGCTGGAACAGGGCAAGCGCCACGCCGAGCAGGGCGGGCACGAGGGGCATCAGGCGCATCTTGGGCCTCTCCGGCACCACGCCGAGAAACCGGCGCGTCGCCCCGGCCTGTAGCCGGTGCGCCTGCCCTGGTCGCCGTCGTCTCCGCGTCGTTCGCGTGACAACGACAGTCCCGTCGCGACCGGGCGACATGGGCCGCGCGATCACCCTGGGAGAAGCCCTTCGGCACGATCCGTCCCGGGCACGCCGGCACCGTTCACCAATCGGCAAGGCTTTCGCGCTACAACGCATCGGCACCTGAGACTGCCACCCGAACCCGTCCGGGCTTCAGCAAGGAAGTCGCCCCGCCCGTGAACATGATCCTCGTCGCCTATACCCGCCTCATGGCCGACGAGCGCGCCGTGACCGCCCTTGAATACGGGCTGATCGCCGCCCTGATCGCCGCCGTCATCGTGGCAGCCGTCACGTCGCTCGGCACCAGGATCAATACCACCTTCACCACGGTGGGCAGCCGCCTCTAGACGCCTCTGGCCGCCATCGTCCGGCAGGGCCCGGTGCCGGAAGGACCGCATCCCGTCCGGCCTCGCTCCGCCGCCAGCGCATCCCCCCGTGAAGCGCGACGTCGCGTTGCCGAATGGCGCGACCCGAGCGCCGTCAGCCCGCTTTCGCCACCTCCGGCAACTCGATGTCGATCTCGAGCGTCGACACCGCCCCGTCCCGGTCCAGCTTCACCTGCACCTTGTCCCGGTCCAGCGGCATGTGGCGCGCGATCAGCTTGAGGATCTCCTCCCTCAGGATCGCCGCCAGGTCCGACTCCCCCCCGATCGCCCGCTCGTGCGCCAGCAGGATCTGCAGCCGCTCGCGCGCCACCGGCGCCGTCGACTTCTTCGCCAGGAACCCGAACAGGCTCATGCGGTCCTCCTGCCGAACAGCCGCCCCATCAGCCCCTTGCGATCGGACGGGATCGTCATCTCCACGCTCTCCCCGCACAGCCGCCGTGCCGCGTCCACGTACGCCCGTGCCGGCGCGCTCGTCGGGTTTGACAGCGTTACCGGCGCGCCCAGGTTGGACGCGCGCAGCACCTCCTCGCTGTCCGGGATGATCCCCAGCAGCGGGATCGACAGGATCGACAGCACGTCGTCCACCTTGAGCATGTCGCCCCGCTCCGCCCGCACCGGGTCGTAGCGCGTCAGCAGCAGGTGCTTCTCCATGCGCCCGCCCTCCTCCGCCACCTTCGTCTTCGAGTCCAGCAGCCCGATGATCCGGTCGGAGTCGCGCACCGATGACACCTCCGGGTTCGTCACCACCACCGCGAGATCGGCGTGGTACATCGCCAGCGCCGCCCCCTTCTCGATCCCCGCCGGGCTGTCGCACACCACCCAGTCGAACCGCTCGCGCAGCTCGCCCATCACCCGCTCCACCCCCTCGGGCGTCAGCGCGTCCTTGTCGCGGGTCTGCGACGCCGCCAGCAGCGACAGCGTCTCCACCCGCTTGTCGCGGATCAGCGCCTGGTTGAGCTTGGCGTCGCCCTGCACGACGTTGATCAGGTCGAACACCACGCGCCGCTCGGCCCCCAGCACCAGGTCGAGGTTGCGCAGCCCCACGTCGAAATCCACCACGACCACGTTCTTGCCGGTCTGCGCGAGCGCCACGCCCAGCGCCGCGGTCGACGTCGTCTTGCCGACCCCGCCCTTGCCGGACGTCACCACCAGCACCTTCGCCATACGCCATCCTCCAGGCCGCGACTCGACGGCCGCATCCGTGTCCAGGACCGCACGCTAGACTCCGCAACGATCCACGGCCAACAAGCAAGGCCAGGGCTTTGCCCTGGACCCGCCAGGGCGAGCCGCCCTGGACCGGCCTCACTTAAGTCATGGGATCAAAGGGTCCTCGGACCCTTTGCGGGCCTGGGCAGAGCCCAGCCTTGCTTCCTAGTCCAGCGCCGCGAGCGCCACCGTGTCCCCGTCGCGGCGCGCCTGCACCGCGCGCCCGCGCAGCTTCGGCTCCATATCGTCGGCCAGCAGGTAGACCCCGTCGATCGCCACCAGCTCCGCCTCCAGGCTGCGGCAGAACACCCGTGCCGCCGGCAGCCCGAGGAACCCCGCGACCGCCCGCCCGCGCAGCGCGCCGTAGACGTGCACCGACCCGCCCGCGATCACCTCCGCGCCCGACGCCACCGACCCCAGCACCACCAGGTCGCCGCGCTCGAACACCACGCTCTGCCCCGAGCGCACCGGCCCCTCGTGCACCAGGAACCCGGGCTCCGGCGGCGCCGGCGGCTCGGGCGTGACCGGATCGTCCGGAACGTCCACCAGCCGGTCCGGCCGCCCCGCCGTGTTGAGCGGCGTGCGCCCCCACGCCTCCGTGTGCGTCCAGGCGGAGTCGGCACCTTCGACGCCGATGATGCGGATGTCGCGCGCCTCCAGCTGCCCGACCAGGTCCGACAGCTTGCCGCCTTCCGACGGCAGCGCGGACAGGTCGACGATCACCGGCCTCTGGTCGAAGAACGCCGCGGAGCGCGCGCGCTGCGCGTCCAGCGCCGCGAGCCAGCCCTCGACCGGCGCCACCGGCTGCAGCACCAGCGCCATGAAGGAGCGGCCGCGCACGCGCAGGAAGGGCAGGGGGGCTTGGTCGTCCACGGTCATTTCGAGTACCGGGCGAGACAGCGCGTGGCAAGGCGCAATGCGCCCGCCCTCCGCGCGCGCGCCGCTATTCCCAGCGCGCTGTGGCGTCCGTGTCCGCCTCGCGCGCCTGCACCCACTGCGGCCCCGTGTCGGCGAAATGCTCCTGCTTCCAGAACGGCGCACGCGTCTTGAGGAAGTCGATCAGGAACCCCGTGGCGTCGAGCGCCGCCTGGCGGTGCGCCGAGGCCGCGAGCACCAGCACGATCCCCTCGCCCGGCAGCAGCCGCCCCGCCCGGTGGATCAGCGTGCAGCCCAGCAGCCCGAACCGCGCCGCCGCCTCGTCCGCGATGCGGCGCAGCGCGCGCTCCGTCATCCCCGGGTAGTGCTCCAGCGTCATCGCCACGATCGCCCGCCCGCCCGCCGTCTCGCGCACCGTGCCCACGAAGCAGCCGATGCCGCCGACATCCGTCCGCCCCGCGGTCAGCAGCGCGAGCTCCGCGCCGACGTCGAACGCCCCCGCCTGCACCCGCACGCGCGCCACTCCGCCGGACCCGGGCGCCACGGCGTCAGCCACCGGTAACCGGCGGGAAGAACGCCACCTCGTCGCCGTCCGCGACCGCGTCGCCCGGGCCGGCGAACTCCTGGTTCACCGCCGCGCGCACCAGCCCGGCATGGTCGAAGGCGGCGGCATGCGCGTCGTCAAGCCCCGCGAGATGCGCGACCAGCCCCCCCACCGTCGCCACCCCGTCGGGCAGCTCGACGGTCTCCTCGGACCGCCCCGCCCGCTCGCGCAGCCAGGCGAAGTAGAGGACCTGCACCGACGCCACGGCGTCAGCGCGGCGTGGGCACGGTGGTCACCGAGCCGTTCGGGCCGATCACGGTGCTGGTGCCGTTGCCGTTGGGGATGACGATGCTGTTGCCGCCGCCGCCCGGCGTGGTCAGCGTGCGGTAGGTGTTGGTGCCCCCGGTGACGACGCCCGGACCGCCCGGGAGCAGCACGGTGCCACCCGGTGCAGGCGCCGGGCCGGGCACGGTCGTCTGCGTGCCGGGCGTGGGTATGGTGAACGGCAGGGTCGGCTTCGGCGCGTTCTTCTGCAGCTGCTCCGTCTGCTTGTTCTGCTCGCGCTGGATGTCCTCCAGCGTCGGCTCCGGCGGCTCCTTGCCGGGCCACACGTTGCCGGGCTCGGTCTCGATCGGGATGATCGCGACGTCCTGCGCCCGCACCCGCCGCATGTTCTCGGAGTCGTTGCGCGGCGAGTTCGGGTTGACGCCGGGAAGGGTGATCGTGTCGTGGAAGAAATGTCCGAACCCGCAGCCGGACAGCAGCAGCAGGCAGGACAGCGTGGCGCAGCGTCGCATCAGGGACATGTCCTCGGGGCCGTGGCTGGCCCCACCGGACGGCGCGGGCGCGGTGGGTGACGGCGGCCCAGCTGCCGTATCGGCGGGCAGTGTGCCTGCGCCGACCCACCCGTGCAATTCGCCGCACGGGCCCGCGCGCCGAATCGCCCGCGGGAGTTGCAGAAGCAGCGCATCGGCAGTTTCTGCCGGGCAGGAAGAAAGGTTGAGGCTCTGCCTCAAATTCCGCCAAAGGCAAGCCTTTGGAATCCTCTACTTAAGAAAGGCTCGCCCCCGCCTTGAAGCAGGGGTGGGTCCAGGGCAGAGCCCTGGCCTTGCTCCCTACAGCAGCGACAACTGCGCCCCCGCCGCCGGCGGCACCGCGAAGTGCGTGCTGTCCAGGCTCGGCCGCTCCCCCAGCCCGTGCTGCCGTGCCGCCCGCGCGAACCGCGCCGCCAGCATGTCCGCATACGGCCCGGCGCCCCTCTGCCGGTGCCCGAACCGGCTGTCGTACAGCGCGCCCTCGCGCGTCTGCCGCACCAGCGCCAGCACGTGCCGCGCCCGCTCCGGAATGTGCTCGTGCAGCCACGCCTCGAACAGCTCCGCGATCTCCCCCGGCAGCCGCAGCAGCACATAGCCCGCCGTCCGCGCCCCCGCCCGCGCTGCCTGCGCCAGGATGCGCTCCAGCTCCGCGTCGTTCAGCCCCGGGATCATCGGCGCCGCCAGCACCCCCGCCGGCACCCCCGCCGCCGCCAGCTGCGCGATCGTCTCCACGCGCCGCGCCGGCGTGGCCGCGCGCGGCTCCATGCGCCGCGCCAGCGCCGGGTCCAGCGTCGTCACCGACAGCCACACCCGCACCAGATTGCGCTCCGCCAGCCTGCGCAGGATGTCGAGGTCGCGCAGCACGCCCGCCGACTTGGTGACGATGCTGACCGGATGCCCGAACCGCTCCAGCACCTCCAGCACCTGCCGCGTCAGCCGCTGCGTGCGCTCCACCGGCTGGTACGGATCGGTGTTCGACCCCAGCGCCACCGGCCTCGCCTGGTACCCCGGCCGGCGCAGCTCGCGCTCCAGCAGCGACGCGATCTCCGGCTTGAAGGTGAGCCTGGTCTCGAAGTCCAGCCCCGGCGAATATCCCAGCCAGGCATGGCTCGGTCGCGCGTAGCAGTACACGCAGCCATGCTCGCACCCGCGATACGGGTTGACCGCCCGGTCGAACCCCAGGTCCGGCGAACTGTTCCACGACAGCGCCGAACGGCTTCGGTCCGGCGTCAACGTGGTCGGCAGCGGCGGCAACGCCGCGAACTCCGCGTCGAGCGTCGCCCATCCGTCATCGAATGCCACGTCGTGCAGCGCGTCGTACCGGTTGGCCGGGTTGTGCGTCGCCCCGCGACCGCGCCGCGCCGGCGCACGCAGCGACTCCCCGAATGGCAGCGGCCCCGAGGCCGGCGACGCGAGGTCCGGAGCGAACCCGAGGGCGGAGTCAAGAGGCGCCATGGCAAGGTCCTTCCGTTCCGGCCGCGTGCTCCCCAGGATCATGGGGATCCACCCACCCCCGTTCAAGAACACATGGAGAACACAATCCCGCCGTCCCTCGTGATCCCCGGCCTGTCCGTGATCATCCCCACGCTCGACGCCGCCGCCGCCCTGGACGCCACCGTGCGCGCGCTTGCCGACGCTCCCGCCGAGATCGTCGCCGCCGACGGCGGCAGCCGCGATGCCACCCTTGCCCTGGCCCGAGGCCTCGGCGTCCGCGTCGTGCAAGCCCCCCGCGGCCGCGGCCCGCAGCTCGCCGCCGGCATCGACGCCGCTGCCGGCCCCTGGCTGCTCCTGCTGCACGCCGACACCCGCCTGCAGCCCGGCTGGCAGCACGCCGTGCGCGCCCACCTCGCCGACGCGCCCAACCCGTCCCGAAGCCCCGACCCTGCCGCAAGCCCGGGCCGCGCCGGCTACTTCCGCCTCGCCCTCGACAGCCCCGACCCCCGGGCACGCCGCCTGGAGCGCATGGTCGCCTGGCGCTGCCGCGTCCTCCACCTGCCGTACGGCGACCAGGGCCTGCTCCTCCCCCGCGCCCTGCTCGACGCCGCCGGCGGCATGCCGCGCCTCCCCCTCATGGAGGACGTCGCCCTGGTGCGAAACATCCGCCGCCTCGCCCCCTCCGCCCTGGTCGCGCTCGACGCCACCGCGCTGACCTCCGCCGCCCGCTTCGAGCGCGACGGCTGGTGGCGGCGCTCCGCCCGCAACCTGCTCTGCCTCGCCCTGTGGCGCGCCGGCCTCTCCCCCGCCATGATCGTGCGCGTCTACGCGCCCGCCCGCCCTGCCGCGCCGGCGCACACCACCACCCGGGGGACCGGCGCCTGAAGGACACCGTGATCGTCTTCGCCCGCGCCCCCCGCCTCGGCATGGTCAAGCGCCGCCTCGCCGCCGACCTCGGCGACCGCGCCGCCCTGCGCTTCCACCTCGCCACCCTGCGCCGCCTGCTGCGCCGCCTGCGCGCCGACCGCCGCTTCCGCACCGTCCTCGCCCACACCCCGGACCGCGGCTTCGCGGGCCCGGACGACGCCACGCGCTGGCCCCCCGACCCCGCCTGGCGCGGCGTCCCCCGCATCCCCCAGGGCCGCGGCAACCTCGGCGCGCGCATGCACCGCGCCTTCGCCCGCTTCCCCCACGCCCGAGTCGCCCTCGTCGGCTGCGACATCCCCGCGGTCGCAGCCGCCGACCTCGCCGCCTGCTTCCGCGCCCTCGGCCGCGCCGACGCCGCGTTCGGCCCCGCCGCGGACGGCGGCTACTGGCTCGTCGCCATGGCCCGCCGCCGCCCCGCCCGCCCGTTCGCCAACGTCCGCTGGTCCGGCCCGCACGCTCTCGCCGACACCCTGCGCAACTTCACGGGCCGCCGCACCGCAATCCTGCGCACCCTGCGCGATGTCGACACCGCCGCCGACCTCGAAGCAGGCAAGGCTGGGCTCTGCCCAGACCCGCAAAGAGTCCGTGGACCCTTTGATCCCTTGACTTAAGTATAGGATTCTCAAGGCAATCGCCTTGAGCGGGGTCCAGGGGCAGAGCCCCTGGCCTTGCTCGCTTCCGCCAACACCCAACTCCGGGAGTCCCCCATGACCGACCCGGACGCCGCCGTCGCCCGACGCCGCCGCATCGCCCGCCTGCGCCGCATGCCCCTGCTCTCCACCCGCCTGTGGCTCCGCCGCCTCATCGTGTGGTCCGGCGCCCTCGTCGTCGGCGTGGTCGCCGTGCTGTTCGCCTGGGCCGCCGACGACGCCAGCCAGGCCTACGCCCTCGTCGTCCGCCACGCGCCGGCCGCCATGCTCCTGCTCGCCCCCGCTGGCCTCGCCCTCTCCGTCTGGCTGACCCGCGCGTACTTCCCGGGCGCCAGCGGCAGCGGCATCCCCCAGGTCATGGCCGCCCTGCACATGTCCGACCCCGCCTCCGTGCGCCGCGTGCTCTCGCTGCGCGTCGCCGGCGGCAAGATCCTGCTCACCCTGCTCGGCCTGGCGAGCGGCGCCTCTATCGGCCGCGAGGGCCCCACCGTGCAGATCTCCAGCGCCATCATGCAGTCCCTCGGCGGCCTGCTGCAGCTGCCCCGCCGCGACGCCCAGCGCGCCCTCGTCCTCGCCGGCGGTGCCGCCGGCATCTCGGCCGCCTTCAACACCCCGCTCGCCGGCATCGTCTTCGCCATCGAGGAGCTGAGCCATTCCTTCGACGCCCGCACCAGCTCGACCCTGCTGATCGGCGTCATCATCGCCGGCATCACCACCCTGCTGCTCGTCGGCAACTACACCTACTTCGGCGTCACCACCGACACCCTGCCGCTCGGCCGTGCCTGGCTCGCCGTGCTGACCTGCGGCGTCGCCGGCGGCCTGTTCGGCGGCGCCTTCGCCCGCCTGCTGACGGCCGCCGCCGCAGGCCTTCCCGGACGCCTCGGCCGCTTCGCCCTCGCCCGACCCATCGCCTTCGCCGCCTGCTGCGGCCTCGCCCTCGCCGCCATCGGCCTCGCCTCGGGCAACACCACCTACGGCACCGGCTACGCGGAGGCCCGCCGCCTCGTCGCCGGCCAGGACCTGCCGCCCAGCTACTTCGCGCTCAAGTTCGCCGCCACCGTCATCTCCTACGCGAGCGGCATGCCCGGCGGCATCTTCGCCCCCTCGCTCGCCGTCGGCGCCGGCCTCGGCCACTGGATCGCCCACCTGCTGCCCCAGGCCCCCGCCGGCGCCGTCGTCCTCCTCGCCATGGTCGGATACTTCGCCGGCGTCGTGCAGGCGCCCATCACCGCCGCCGTCATCGTCCTCGAGATGACCGCGAACCAGTCCATGACCCTGCCCCTGATGGCCACCGCCCTGCTCGCCTCCGCGGTCTCGCGCCTGGTCTGCCGCCGCCCGCTCTACGGCGCCCTCGCCCGGCGATACCTGGCCACCGTGGAACGGGCGGACAGGCAGGAAGAAAGCCTGGGCTCCGCCCAGACCCGCAAAGGGTCCGAGGACCCTTTGATCCCTTGACTCAAGGAAGGCGATCCAAGGGCCCGGCCCTTGGCGGGGTCCCCGCTTCAGGCATGGAGGCAGAGCCCCTGGCCTTCCTACCCTTCGCCGCGCCGGTGCTCCTGCAGCCTGGGCATCAGCTCCACCAGGTTGCAGGGCCGGTGCCGGCTGTCGAGCTGCCACACCAGGATGTCGTCCCATGCGTCGCGCACCGCCCCGGTGCTTCCTGGCAGCGCGAACAGGTACGTCCCCCCCGCCACCCCGCCCATCGCCCGCGACTGCATCGTCGACGTCCCGATCTTGGCAAAGCTCAGCATGCGGAACAGCTCGCCGAACCCCTCGATCCGCTTCTCCACCACGCGCTCGAACGCCTCGGGCGTGACGTCGCGCCCGGTGATCCCGGTGCCCCCCGTCGTCACCACCACGTCGATCTCCGGGTCCGCGATCCACGCGCGCAGCTGCGCTTCGATCGCGCCCGCGTCGTCGCGCAGCAGCGTGCGCGCCGCCACCCGGTGCCCTGCCGCCTCGACCCGGGCCGCGAGCGTGTCGCCCGACGTGTCGCCGGCCAGGGTGCGCGTGTCGGACACGGTGAGAACCGCGACCGCCACCGGCAGGAAGGCACGGCTCTCGTCGATCGGCATGGACACGCCCCCGGGCTGCGACCCGCGAAATTGGCAGGACCGCGACAGGACGCAAGGCCAGGGGCTCTGCCCCCGTGTCTCAAGGGCGGGAACCCCGCCAAAGGCCGAGCCTCTGGAAACCTCTTCTCAAGTGAAGCCGGTCCAGGGGGGCTACCCCTGGCGGGTCCAGGGCAGAGCCCTGGCCTTGCCTAGTGCAGATGCCCCGCCGGCACCTGCTCCACCGCCGGGTCGAACCTCGGCCAGGCGCCGGTCGCCAGCGCATCCAGGCTCGGCGCCGGCAGCCCGAGCCGGTCCGCGTAGATCCACGTGTAGGTCAGGGCCCGGTGCACGAAGCCCCGCGTCTCGTCGAGCGGGATCGACTCCATGAACAGCAGCGGATCGTCGTCGCAACGGATATCCCAGTGCCCGACGTTGCCTGGCCCCGCGTTGTAGCTGGCAAGCAGCCGGATCAGGTTATTGTCCACCGCGTCGTGCCCCGACAGGTAGAGCACGTAGCGCTGACCGAGCTGCAGGTTCAGCGCCGGATCGTGCAGGCTCCGCGCCCGCCCGGCATAGCGGTCCGCATGGCCGCTGATGTAGCCCGCGGTCACCGGCATGATCTGCATCAGCCCGCGCGCGCCGGCTGCCGACACCGCGCCCGCGTCGAAATTGCTCTCCAGCCGCGTCAGTGCATACACCAGCGCCCGGTCCACCAGGAACCCGCCGCGCGGCCGCAGCCGCGGCACCGGGAAGCGCGCGGCGTCGCGCGGCAGCCCGTCCATGTCCTGCGCCAGGGTGGCGAGCTGCGCCGCCAGCTCCGACAGCCCCGCCGCCTCCGCCACCAGCCGGATCGAGCGCTGCAGCGCCAGGTCGCTGCCCACGGCCGGCCACAGCCGCCGCAGCTCCGCCTCCGCGCGCGCCGGCTGCTCGACCTGCAGCAGCGCGAAGGCGCGCCGCCCCTCCGGCGTCTCGGCCAGCGCGTCCACGTCCGCGGAGGCCAGCAGCTCGCGCGGCGCCTCGTCCAGTCCGGAACGGCCCTCGCCTGGCCCGGAACGACCCCCGCCAAATCCGGCATGGCCGTCGCCGAGCGCCCGCCCGGCCAGCAGCCCGTAGAACGTGCGGTGCTGTGCCGCCGCCCGCAGCATCCAGGGCCGCCAGCCCAGCGGGTTGCCGGTGCGAAGCTGCGACCGCGCCGCCCAGAACGCCGCCCCGGCCCGCGTGCTCGCCGGCAGCAGCGTGGCGCGCGACGCTGCCTCGAACAGGCCGCGCGCCGTCGCCGGCCGGTCCATCCGCCACGCCGCCAGCCCCGCGGAATACGCGGCCAGCCCTGCCCGCCCGCCGGAGGCATGGAACGCGTCCTGCCCGAGCGACAGCGCCTCGGCGTCGCGCCCCTGCAGGAACAGCGCCTGCGCCACCTCCGCGCGAAGCTGCGCCCGGTACAGCGGGTCGAGCCTGCGCGTCGCCGACACCAGGCGCAGCGCCGAGGCGATGTTTCCATCCCTGGCCCTGGCGTGCACCGTGCGGTCGAGCAGCGCGTTGCGCACCAGCAGGTGCCCGGCGGGGTCCTCTTCCTCGGGCGTCGCCGCCTCCGGCGACTCGGCGCCGAGGCTTGCCCGCGCGGCCAGCGCCGGCAGCGCCGCGCCGTGCGGCAGCCGGGCCGCCAGCGCCGCGCGGATCGCCACGGCGTCGGACTGGTCGGAATAACGCGCGAGCCACGCCGCCAGATCGGTGGCTGACGTGCGGTCGGGATGCCCGAGATAGCGGTCGGCGAGGATCGGCCCGAGCAGGCTCAGGTCGGTGAGCTGCGCCGTCTGCGCGACCGCGGCCGGGATCTCGTCGGCAGCCTGCAGCGCGAAGATGCGCCGGATGCGCGCGGCCTCGCCCAGCGCCAGCGGCTGCGGCAGCGGCACGGCGCCGCCCGGCAGCGCCACGCGCGGCACGGCCAGGGCAACCTCGTCCGTGGGTGCGTCCCCCGCCACAGCCTGCGCGTGTCCGGGCCGCAGCGACGCGCTGGCCAGGAACGCTGCACCGGCCAGGAAGGCCCGTGTGGCGGGAAGACGGGAGAGCGTGAAGCCGATCCCTCGCATGGCGGCGGGCACTACAAGGCAGGATTTCCCGACGCAACAACGATGAATGAGACGTTACCATGAAAAAGAGACGTCGCCCCGGAATTCAGCCAGTTCCGCCATGAATTTTTCACGATTTTTCGACACTGCCGAGCAACGAACGGAGCTGCAGCAGGTCCGCCCAGGCCTCCCGCTTGGCGCCCGGCGTGCGCAGCAGGTGCGCCGGGTGCAGCATCGGCAGCACGGCCACCGGCCTCTCCATCCCGGGGACGACGACCTCCGTGGCACGCCCGCGCAACCTGCGGATGCCGAGGCTGTTGCCGGTGACCGCGCGCGTCGCCAGCCCGCCCAGCGGCACCAGCAGCCGCGGCCGCAGCAGCGCCAGATGCCGCAGCAGGAACGGCAGGCACATCGCGACCTCGCCGTCCGTCGGTGGCCGCCCGCCCGGCGGCCGCCACGGCACCAGCATCGTCATCGCGACCAGGGTCCGGTCCAGCCCGACCGAGCCCAGCATCCGGTCGAGCAGCTGCCCAGGCGGCCCCGTGAATGGCGTCCCGGTGCGGTCCTCCTCCGCCCCCGGCACCTCGCCGACCAGCACCACGCCCGCCCCGGGGCTGCCGTCGAAGAACACCAGATGCCCCGCCGTGTCGCGCAGCGGACAGGCCGCGAATGCCGCCAGCGCCTCGCGCAGCGCCTCCTGCGTGCCCGCCGCATCGGCCGCCGCCTGCGCCTGGGCCACGGGCGTCGCGAACGCCACCGCGCCCGGCGGCCTCGGGACAACCGGGACCGCCGCCGGACCCTGCGCGGCACGATCCGCCCGCTCCGGCGTGCCACCCGCGCCGGTCGCCTGCGCCACCCGCCCGCG
>CAXSFE010000017.1:0-42232 GCA_964236585.1 uncultured Acetobacteraceae bacterium | reverse complement strand
GCGCCCCGACGCCGGCCCCGCGCCCGGCGCGCCCGGACACGCCGCCGCTCCCCGGCCTGGCACCCCGCAGCGCCCCCTGCAGGACGAGCCCGCCGTCGCGCTGCCGGCCATGACCGAGGGCCGCCTCGTGGTCGAGGACTACCGCAGCGTCGGCCTGTCGCTGCGCTGCCACCCGGTGGCGCTGCTGCGCCCGCGGCTCGCCCGTCGCGGCGCCATTTTCTGCGAGTCGCTGGGCACCGTGCGCGACGGCAGCCGCGCCGCCGTCGCCGGGCTGGTGCTGGTGCGCCAGCGGCCCGGCTCGGCGAACGGGGTGATGTTCGTCACCCTGGAGGACGAGACCGGCCTGGCCAACCTCATCCTGTGGCCCTCGGTGTTCGAGGCCAGCCGCAGCCTGGTGCTGTCCGCGCGCATGATCGCCTGCCACGGCCAGGTGCAGCGCGACGAGGGCGGCGTCACCCACCTCGTCGCCAGGCGGCTGACCGACCTGTCCGGCCTGCTGCGCTCGCTTGGCCAGGAGGACGGCCGGGAGGCCGGCCGGGAACGGGACGGCGACGCGGCCGGGGGCGCGGACCTGCCGGTGCCCCACGGCCGCGGCGACGGCGCGACCCACCCGGGTGCGCCCGATCCGCGCCGCCCGCCCGGCCGGACCGGCGGACAGGCCGGACCCGGCGTCGGCCCCCGGCCGCGCGACATCTTCGTGCCCGACCGTGCGGCCAGCGCCGGCAGCCCGGACGGCCTCCGCGTCCCGACCCGCGATTTCCGTTAGCCCCCGCCCGGCGGCGGCGCCTGCAGGGCGAGGTCGGGCGATCGGGTGCGAGACGTTCGGAGAGGCTTCGTAACGCAGGGCTGCCCGCCGGCCCTCTACCCTGGAGGCATGCGAACATCCCCGCGCCGCCTCGTCCTGGTCCTCGCGCTGCTGGCGTGCGGACCCGCCCCCGGCCTCGCGCAGACGGCCGACACGTCCGGGCCGGCCGGTGCATCGGGAACGGCCGGATCGGCGGGCGGCCGGGGCCATCGTGGCCGTCAGGATCGCGCCGGCACCCCGACCGGCCACGCGAGGTCGGCCGACATGAAGATCCCCGCGGAGATGTGGCCGCGTCTCGACCGTGGCGCACTCCTGTGCGCAAGCCTCGACGGGCTCCGGGCGCGGGCGGCGTCCCTGGAGGACGGCGACGGGCCCCAGCCCCTGCCGCCCGGCTGCCGCCCGATCGGCCAGGCCACGAAGGTGACGGTGATGGACCGGGTGCCGCCCGGCGCCGCCGAGGTCAGCATCGACGCGACCCGCGAGCGGGGCTGGACCGACGCCTGGCTGCCCGACAAGCCGCCTGCCCCGACTGGCCGCTGAGGCAGGAAGAAAGCAAGGCCGGGCTCTGCCCGGACCCGCAAAGGGTCCGAGGACCCTTTGATCCCGCTCCTTAAGAAGGCGATCCAAGGGCCCAGCCCTTGGCGGAGTTTAAGGCAGAGCCTCAACCTTGCTGTCCTTCGCCCCTCGCGTTGACCCCGCCCCGCCCCGGTGATAGCACCCGCCTGAAGCGCAATTGCGACGCGGTCGCATCAACGTCGCGCACGGAGCCGCCATGACCCAGTCCCGCCGCGCCGCCCTGGCCCTTGGCGCCGCCCTCCTGTCGCCCCTGCCGGCCCTGGCCGCGCCCGCGCCGCTGACGATCTACGCCGCCCAGCACCACCAGCTCGTCGACATGGTGGCCGAGGCCTTCACGAAGGAGACCGGCATCCCCGTGCGCTCGCGCTTCGGCGAGGCGCCGGAGCTGGCCAGCCAGATCGTGCGCGAGGGCGCCCGCTCGCCCGCCGACATCTACTTCACCGAGAACTCCCCCGAGCTGACCCTGCTCGACGAGAAGGCCCTGCTCGCCCCCGTGCTGCCCGCGACGCTGGCGCAGGTGCCGGCGCAGTTTAGCAGCGCCGACGGCCGCTGGCTCGGCGTGCTGGCGCGCGAGAACGTGCTGGCCTTCGACCCGGCGAAGCTCAAGGAGGCCGACCTCCCCGCCTCCCTGCTCGACCTCGCCAAGCCCGAGTGGAAGGGCCGCGTCGCCGTCGCCCCGTCCGACGCCGACTTCCTGCCGCTGGTGCAGGCGGTCGTCGTGCTCAAGGGCCGTGACGCAGCACTCGCCTGGCTCAAGGGACTCAAGGCCAACGCCCAGGTGTTCGACGACGACGAGGGCGTGGTCTCCGCCGTGGAACGCGGCACCGTCGCCGCCGGCGTGATCAACAGCTACTACTACTACCGCGCCCGCGTCGAGCAGGGCGCCGACAAGACCCGCTCCGACATCCACCACTTCACCGGCGGCGACGTCGGCGCGCTGCTCAACGTCTCTGGCGCTGCCGTGCTGAAGTCGTCGAAGAACCAGGACGAGGCGCAGCGCTTCCTCGCCTTCGTGGCGAGCCAGCCGGTGCAGGAGATGCTGGCCAGGAGCGACGTCGACTTCGAGTACCCCCTGTTCCCCGGCGTCGCCCCCAACGCCGCCCTGAAGCCGATGGACCAGCTCCAGCCGCCGACCCTGACCCTGAAGCAGCTCGGCGACGACCAGGACTCCGCCAAGCTGCTGCGCCAGTCCGGGCTGCTCTGACCCGGCCGTGACGGCCCCCGCCCGAGAGCCTTCCGCCGTCGCCCTGCATCCCGTCCTGCCGGCCGCCGCCGCCCACGCGGCCCTGCTGCCCCCGACCCTGCGCGACGCCGGCGTGGTCCCGCCGACGCATGCCTCGACTGAAACGCGGCGCGGCCGGCGATCCCCGGGGCTGCGGGGCCGCCGGCCTCCGCTCGCGCTGCTGCTGGCCGGGGCATGCGGCTCGCTGCTGGTGCTGCTGCCGCTGGCCTGGACCGTCGTGCAGGCCTGCGGCGCCGACCCCGCCGACGCCCGCGACATGCTGCTCCGCCCCATGGTCGGCGAGCTGCTGCTCAACACCCTCGGCCTGGTGCTCGCCACCACCGCCTGCGCCGGGCTGATCGGCACCGCCTGCGCCTGGTGCATCGAGCGCACCCGCCTGCCTGGCCGCGCCGCCTGGGCCGTGCTTGCCGCCGTGCCGCTGGCGATCCCGCCGTTCATCACCTCCTATGCCTGGCTGTCGATCGCCCCCTCCCTGCAGGGCTTCGCCGGCGCGCTGCTGGTGGTCACCTGCGCCTACACCCCCTTCGTCACCTTGCCGGTCGCAGCCGCCTTACGCGGCATGGACCCCGCCCTGGAGGAAAGCGCGCGCTCCCTCGGCCACGGCCCCTGGCGCAGCTTTTTCCGGGTTGTCCTGCCGCAGCTCCGCCCCGCCCTGCTCGGCGGCATGCTGCTGGTCGCCCTCAACACCCTGGTCGAGTTCGGCGCCTTCACCCTGCTGCGCTTCCGCACCTTCACCACCGAGCTGTATGCCGAATACCGCACCGGCCTCGACGGCCCCGACTCCGCACTCCTCGCCGTGGTCCTGATCGCGCTCTGCGTCGCCTGCCTCGCCATCGAGGCCCGCGTCCGCGGCCGCGCCCGCTACGCCCGCATCGCCCGCTTCACCGGCCGCCAGGCAACCCCCGCCCGCCTCGGCTGGCGCGCCGCCCCCGTGCTCACCGGCTTCGCGACTCTGGCCGCCGTCACCATCGCCGTGCCCCTGTGCACCATCCTGTTCTGGCTGACCCGCCACAACTCCGCGGCCGTCTCCACCGTGGCCGCCTCCGGCCCGCTGCTGCTCGACGCCGCGCTGTCCTCGATCTCGCTCGGCCTCGCCGGCGCCGCGCTGACCATGGTGCTGGCCGTCCCGCTCGGCGTGCTCACCGTGCGCTACGACGGCCCGCTGATCGCCCTGCTCGAACGCTGCGCCTGGCTGGCGCAGGGCGTACCCGGCATCGTCGTGGCGCTCGCCCTCGTGTCGCTGACCATCCAGGCCGCCCAGCCGCTCTACCAGACCTCCGCGCTGCTGGTGGTCTCCTACGCCATCCTCTTCCTGCCCCTCGCCCTGGTCAGCACCCGCGCCGCCCTCGCCCAGGCGCAGCGCGGCCTCGAGGAGGCGGGCCGCTCTCTCGGCCTCGGCTGGGCCGCCACCGCCTGGCGCGTGATGCTGCCCATCGCAGGGCCCGGCCTGGGCGCCGCCGCCGCCCTGGTGTTCGTCTCGGTGATGACCGAGCTGACCTCGACCCTGCTGCTCTCCCCGATCGGCACGGAAACCCTGGCGACCCGGGTGTGGGCGGACACCTCCACCCTCGCCTTCGCCGCCGCCGCTCCCTACGCGGCGCTGATGGCAGGGCTGTCGCTCGTCTCCACCTGGGTGCTGGCGCGCCGCTTCGGCGCGACGGCGCTGGCGGGGGGCCGAGGGACGTGAAGCAGGCAAGGCTGGGCGCTGCCCAGACCCGCCAGGGGCGAGCCGCCCCTGGACCGGCCTCACTTGAGTACAGGTTTCCAAAGGCTTGCCTTTGGCGGAGTCCAGAGGCGGAGCCTTTGGCCTTGCTGCCTTCCTGATGTCTGACGTCCAGATCCAGGCCCTGTGCAAGTCCTTCGGGACCGCCCCCGTGCTGTCCGGCATCGACCTCTCCGTGCGCTCCGGCAGCCTGGTGGCGATCCTCGGCGCGTCCGGCAGCGGCAAGACCACGCTGCTGCGCCTGCTCGCCGGCTTCGAGCGCGCCGACTCCGGCCGCATCGCCGTGGCCGGCGAGCCCGTGTGCGACGCCGGCCTGCACGTGGCGCCCGAGCGCCGACGCATCGGCTACGTGGCGCAGGAGGGCGCGCTGTTCCCCCACCTGAGCGTGCAGGACAACGTGCTGTTCGGCCTTCCCCGCCGCGACCGCCGCGACGAGCCGCGGGCCGCGTCGCTGCTGGAGCTGGTCGGCCTGCCCGCCGCCTACGCCGCGCGCGGCCCGCACCAGCTCTCCGGCGGCGAGCAGCAGCGCGTGGCCCTGGCCCGCGCCCTGGCGCCCGGCCCCCGCCTGGTGCTGCTCGACGAGCCGTTCTCGGCGCTCGACGCCGCCCTGCGCACCGAGACCCGCCGCGCCGTCGCCGCAGCCCTCGCGCAGGCCGGCGCCACCGCGCTCCTGGTCACCCACGACCAGTCCGAGGCGCTGTCCATGGGCGAGGCCGTCGCGGTGCTGCGACGCGGCCGCCTGGTGCAGATGGCCTCGCCCGAGACCCTCTACCGCCACCCGGCGGACGCCGAGCTGGCGCGCTTCGTGGGCGAGGCGGTGCTGCTGCCCGGGCGCCTGCTGCCGGGCGGGGCGGAGGGCGCCTCGGTGTCGTGCTGCCTCGGCCGGCTCGCGCTCGCGACGACCTGGGACGCGACGACGGAGCGGGCGCCACCGCAGGGCGAGGTCGAGGTGCTGCTGCGCCCGGAGCAGCTGCGGCTGGACGGCGACGGGGTGGCCGCGGTCGTGCGCGAGGTCACCTTCTACGGGCACGACGCCAGCGTCGGGCTGCTGCTGGAGGGCGGCGAGGCGGTGACTGCCCGCGTCACCGGGCACAGCGCGCCGTCCGTGGGCGAGACGGTCCGCGTGGCGGTCGCCGGCGCCGTCACCGCGTTCGCCCGCAGCCAGCCACCGCCATCCCGCGCGGAATAGCCGGTCGGGTTCCGGCCGGGAGCGCCCCGCGTCGTGTCCCGAAGCACACGCCCGGACGTCGCCGCGACGCCGCTCAGGCGTGCGCAGCCTCCGTCCAGCCCCGGTCTGCCGCCCGATCGCGCAGTGTTCCCGGACCCTGCCCAGGGCGGGAGCGGAGCTGGTCCGGCAGGCCACGCCGGCGATCACATTCCTGTGGACCGACGCGACCGCGCGACCATAGGCTCCCGCCGATTCGACGCCGCCACACCAGCCCGGGGACCACAGCCGCATGACCGCCCGCCTCGCCGCCGCCCGCCGCCTCGCTGCCCCGCCCGCAACGGTCATGCCCGCCGCAGCCCCGCTTTCCGCAGCCCTGCCGCTCGCGGCCGCAGCCCTGGGCGCGCTGCTGTGTGCGCTGCCCGCCCGTGCCGCCGACCGCGTGATCCGCCTGGGCGTCGACCTGTCCCTCACCGGCGCCGACGCCGACAGCGGCAACAAGGTCAAGGACGGCGTGCTGCTCGCCATCGACGAGGCCAATGCCGCCCACCTGATCCCCGGCGTGACCATCGAGCCGGTGCTGCTCGACGACGCCACCGCCACCGCCGGCCAGTACGACCCCGCCCAGGCCGCCACCAACGCCCGCAAGATGGTCTCCGACCATGACGTGATCGCCGCCATCGGCCCGCAGATGAGCGGCGCCGCCAAGGCGATGGCCCCGATCCTGAGCATGGGCGGCCTCGCGATGATCACGCCCGAGGCCACCAACCCCGACCTCACCGACCCGAAGTTCGCCGGTCAGTATCGCCCGTCGGGCAAGGTCACCTTCTTCCGCACCGTGACCACCGACGCCTACCAGGGCCCCAACATGGCCAACTTCTTCGCCGACACCCTGCACGCGAAGAAGATCTACCTCCTCGACGACGGCGGCGCGTTCGGCGTCGGCCTCGCCGACCGCTTCGCCGTGCAGGCCAAGGCGAAGGGCATCGAGGTGCTCGGCCGCGACCGCCTGGACCCCAAGGCCGCCGACTACAGCCCCGCGCTGACCAAGATCAAGTCGCTCGGCGCCGACAGCCTCTACTACGGCGGCGTCTCCGAGGCCGGCGTGAAGGTCATCAAGCAGTCCTACGACATCATCCCCGCCGCCATGAAGGGCGGCGGCGACGGCCTGCTCGACGGCGCGGTGCTCACCGGCGCCGGTTTCCCCGCGGCCCAGGGCTGGTACGTCACCATCGCCGCCCCGCACATGCTGGAGGACACGCAGCTCGCCGCGTGGACCAAGACGTTCAAGGACAAGTACGGCGTCTCCGCCGGCGACTACTCGATCACCGGCTACGACGGGACGAAGGTGATCCTTGCCGCGATCAAGGGCCTCGTCGCCGCGAAGCAGGACGTCACCCGCGAGTCCGTGCGCGCCGCGATCGCCGCAAGCTCCACCGACACGCTGCAGGGCCCGGTCGCATTCGACGCCAACGGCGACGTCAACTCCAAGGTCGTCAGCGTGTTCCAGGTCCGCAAGGACACGGCCGCGCCGCTCGACGACGTGGCGTCGCAGTTCAAGTACGTGGGCGTGGCGCCGGCGCATTGACCAGGCAAGCAAGGCCGGGCTCTGCCCGGACCCGCCAGGGGCGAGCCGCCCCTGGACCGGCCTCACCTAAGTATTGGATTCCAAAGGCGAGCCTTTGGCGGGGTCCAGGGGCAGAGCCCCTGGCCTTCCTTCCGTCGTGACCGCCGGCGACCTGCTGCTGCAGCAGGTGATCAACGGCCTGAGCCTGGGCGCGATGTATGCCCTGCTCGCGCTGGGCTTCACCCTGGTCTACGGCATCCTCGAGCTGATCAACTTCGCCCACTTCAACGTCTTCATGGTCGGCTCCTTCATCGGCCTGTGGACCCTGCAGGCGTTCGGCCTCTCCGGGCAGGACGTGCTGATGACCGGCCTGCCGCTGGCCGGCGTGCTGCTCGCGGCGCTGGCCACCAGCATGCTCGGCGCCGGCGCGCTGGGCGTGCTGGTCGAGCGCGTCTGCCTGCGCCCGCTGCGCGGCGTGCGCGGGCCGGCCGCGATGATCACCACGATCGGCGTGTCCTACATCCTGTTCAACCTGGTGCTCCTGTTCGTCGGCGCCGACGCGAAGAACTATCCCAACCCCCTGCCGCCGATGCAGTTCGCGATCGGCGGCGCCGTCCTGCGCCTGCGCGAGGTCCTGATCTGGGTCGTCTCGCTGGCGCTGATGGGCACGCTCTGGCTGTTCGTGCAGCGCTCCCGCCTGGGCCGCGCGATGCGCGCCACCGCGCAGGACCCCGAGGCCGCGCGCATGATGGGCGTCGAGGTCGACAGCGTCGTCATCGCCGCCTTCTTCCTCGGCTCCGCGCTGGCAGGCGCGGCCGGCCTCGTGTTCGGCCTCTACTACAACTTCACAAGCTTCCTGATCGGCTACGCGGCGGGGCTGCGCGCCTTCACCGCGGCCGTGCTCGGCGGCATCGGCAACGTGCCCGGCGCCATGCTCGGCGGCCTGATCATCGGCCTGGTCGAGACGCTGAGCGGGCAGTACATCGCCACCGCCTGGGCCGACGTGGTGATCTTCTCGATCCTGGTGCTGGTCCTGGTGTTCCGCCCGTCCGGGCTGCTCGGCCGCATGGCGCCGAACCGCTCGTGAGACCCACCCCGCAAAACCCTTGCCTTGAAGAAGGCCGGTCCAGGAGCGGCTCGCTCCTGGCGGGTCTGGGCAGAGCCCAGCCTTGCTTCCTCGCTTTCCCCTGCCTCCCGCCATGAGTTCCCCGCCCACAGCCCCCGCCCTGTTCCGCCCCTGGCTCGCCAGCACGCCCGGCCGGCGCGCGAGCGTGGCGCTGCTCGCCCTGGCCGCGCTCGCGTTCCCGCTGCTGCATTCCAACGACGCCGACATCGACGCCGCCGCCAACGCCGGCTCCTACGCGGCGCTGGCGCTCGGGCTGAACATCGTCGTCGGCATGGCCGGCCTGCTCGACCTCGGCTACGCGGCGTTCTTCGCGATCGGCGCCTACGCCTACGGCATCCTGTCCTCCTACCAGCTCTCCCCCGAGTGGACCGCGTTCTGGCAGCCCTTCGCCGACCTCGGCCTGGTTGAGCACCTCGCCGGTGACGCCGACACCCCCGGCAGCGTGCACTTCACCGTCTCTTTCTGGATCATGCTGCCCGGCTCCGCGGTCCTCTCCGCGCTGTGCGGCATGGCGTTCGGCGCCCCCACCCTGCGCCTGCGCGGCGACTACCTGGCGATCGTGACCCTGGGCTTTGGCGAGATCGTGCCGATCGTGGTGCGCAACACGCCCTGGCTGACCAACGGCGCCGCCGGGCTGAACGGCATCGCGCCGCCGTCCCTGCTCGGCCGCAGCTTCGGCGTCGACGCCCTGCCCTACTACTACGTCATGCTCGCGCTCGTCGGCCTGCTCGTCTTCGCCAGCCTGCGCCTGCGCGACAGCCGGGTCGGGCGAGCCTGGATGGCGATCCGCGAGGACGAGACCGCCGCCGCCGCCATGGGCGTCGACACGGTGCGCACCAAGCTCCTGGCCTTCGCGATCGGCGCGGGCTTCGCCGGCGCCACCGGCACCTTCTTCGTCGCCAAGCTGCAGACCGCGACGCCCGAGATGTTCGGCTACCCCGTCTCGGTGATGGTCCTGGTCATGGTCGTGCTCGGCGGAATGGGCAGCGTCTGGGGGGTCGTCCTCGGCGCCGTCTCGCTGCAGTTCCTGCAGTCCTGGCTGCTCCCTGACCTCACCGGCTGGCTGCACGACGCCGGCCGCGCGCTCGGCAACGCTCCCCTGCAGCGCGCCGACCTCGCGCAGGCCACCGAGCTGATCTTCGGCGTGGTCCTGGTCGCGATGATGCTGTTCCGCCGTGACGGCCTGATCCCCGCGCAACGCTCCGCCGCCGCGCTGACCTTCGCCCAGCAGCACGCCGACGTCTCCCGTCCCGGCGCCACCCAGGACGGCTTTGCCACGCTCGGCGGCTTTTCCTCGCCCCGCGACGCCTCGGACCAGGCAGGAACTCCGCCCGGCGCCGCCCCTCGCGCCCTGCTGGAGGTGCGTGGCCTGACCGTGCGCTACGGCGGCCTCGTGGCGCTCGACGCCGTCGACCTCGTGGTGCCCGAGGGCGGCGTGGTCGCGGTGATCGGCCCCAACGGCTCGGGCAAGTCCACCCTGTTCAACGCCATCTCCGGGCTGACCCGCGCGCAGGGGGGCTCGATCCTGTTCGACGGCCGCGAGATCCGCGGCCTGCGCGCGGACCGCATCCTGCGCCGCGGCCTCGCCCGCACCTTCCAGAACATCCGCCTGTTCCCGACGCTGAGCGTGCTCGACAACGTCCTCGTCGGCGCGCACTCCCGCCTGCGCGCCGGCCCGCTGCGCGCCGTCCTGCGCCTGCCCGCCACCCGCCGCGAGGAGCGCTCCGCCCGCGCCCGCGCCACCGACATCGTCGCCTGCTTCGGCAACCGCCTGCTGCCCCGCCTCGCGCAGAACGTCGGCGGTCTCTCGTATGCCAACCGCCGCCGCGTCGAGATTGCCAGGGCGCTCGCCTCCGGCCCCCGCCTCCTGCTGCTCGACGAGCCCACCGCCGGCATGAACCCCGCCGAGACCCTGGAGCTGGCCGAGCAGATCGGCGCCCTGCACCGCTCGGGCCTGACCATCCTGGTGATCGAGCACAAGCTCGACGTCGTGGTCCGCCTCGCCGACACCGTGATCGTGCTCGACCACGGCGTGAAGCTCACCGAGGGCCCGCCCGCCGCGGTGCGCCGCGACGAGCGGGTGCTGAGCGCCTACCTCGGGCGGGGGGCGCGGGAGGGGGCGCAGGAAGCAAGGCCAGAGGCTCTGCCTTTGGACTCCGCTCAAGGCAAGCCTTGAGAATCCAGTTGTTCAGAAAGACCGGTCCTGTGCCTCCAGTCACGCCGGTCCGGGGGCGGCTCGCCCCTGGCGGGTTTGGGCAGCGCCCAATCTTCCTTCCCTAGGACGCCCGCCATGCCCCTGCTCGAGTTCCGCGACGTCGACACCCACTACGGCGACCTGCACGTGCTGAAGTCCGTGAACTACAGCATCGAGGCCGGCGAGATCGTCTGCCTGCTCGGCGGCAACGCCTGCGGCAAGTCGACCACGATGAAGACGATCATGGGCACGGTGCGACCGACGCGCGGCGAGGTCCTGTTCGACGGCCAGCCGATCGGGCGCCTGTCCACCGCCGAGCGCGTGCGCCGCGGCATCGCCCCCGTCCTGGAGGCGCGCCGCCTGTTCCCGCGCATGAGCGTGCTGGAGAACCTCGAGATGGGCGCCTACGTGCGCAAGCGCGGCCCCGACGTGGCGCGCGACCTGGAGCGCGTGTTCGCCCTGTTCCCCCGCCTGCGCGAGCGCACCGGCCAGGTCGCCGGCACCATGTCGGGCGGCGAGCAGCAGATGGTGGCGCTGGGCCGCGCTCTGATGGCCCACCCCCGGCTGATCTGCATGGATGAGCCGTCGATGGGCCTCTCGCCGCTGTTCGTCGAGCAGACCTTCGACATCATCGGGCAGATCAACCGACAGGGCACGACGATCTTCATGGTCGAGCAGAACGCGTCGATGGCGCTGTCGATCGCGCACCGGGCCTACGTGCTGCAGACCGGTCGCGTCGTGCTCAGCGGCACGGCGGCCGAGCTGCGCGCCAACCCGGTGATCCGCGAGGCCTACCTGGGGGAGATGCAGGTGGCGTAGGGCAAGGCCAGGAGCCCTGCCCCTGGACCCCGCCGAAGGCTAGCCTTTGGAAACCCCGACCTGGGCCTGCGGCAACCTTTGCCTTGTCTTTTGTGTGCCGGTCCAGGGCGGCTCGCCCTGGCGGGTCCAGGGCGGAGCCCTGGCCTTTCTTGCAACCCGAGGACACCTGATGGCCCACGTGGTCGACCTGCACCGCTACCCGGTCAAGGGCCTGTCCCCCGAGCCGCTGCCCTTTCTCGACCTGACTCGCGACGGTGGCCTGGCCCACGACCGCGCCTACGCGCTTGCCCTTGGCACCACGGAGTTCGACGAGGCGCACCCTGTCCCGCTCGACAAGGGCCACTTCCTGATGCTGCGCGTCAACGAGTGCCTGGCCGCCCTGCGCACCCGCCTCGACCCCGCGACCCACGTGCTCGACGTCTCGCGCGACGGGGCGGAGCTTCTGCGCGCCGACCTGTCCACGCCGCAGGGGCGCGCGGCGGCCGGCGCGTTCTTCACCGATTTCGCGGGCGAGGCCGCACGGGGCGAGATCCGCGTGGTCCGGGCCGCGGGCCACAAGTTCACCGACGTGAGCAAGCTGTCGCCGACGATGATGCGCGCCGTCTCCGTCATCAACCTGGCCACGGTGCGTGTCCTGTCCGACGCGGTGGGCACCGCGCTGCACCCGCTGCGCTTCCGCGCCAACATCGCCCTCGACGGCGCGGCGCCCGGGGCGGAGCTGGACTGGGTCGGGCGCGAGGTCCGCATCGGCGCACTCCGCCTGCGCTGCGCCAAGCGCACCGTCCGCTGCGCCGCGATCGACGTGAATCCCCTCACCGCCGAGCGCGACACCCGGCTGCCGAAGGCGATCGTGCAGGCGTTCGGCCACCCGGACCTGGGCGTCTACCTGGAGGTCGTCGAGGACGGGCGCATCGCGGTCGGCGACGAGGTGAGCGTGAGGTGAAGCAAGCAGGACTGGGCTCTTGCTCCGCCTGTCATTCCACCGACCCAGGAGGGCCGTCGGAACCTTTGGAGTGCCGGGGCGGCGGAAGCGGGCGAGCCACGCGACGCTGCGCTCCATCACCCATCTGTGCCGCCCGAGCCGGGCGCTGCTGTCTGTGCCGCGCCGCGCGACGCGGGGCCTGATGCCGTAGGCACGGCACTCCCGGCGGCAGCGCCGGTGGCCGCAGCCCTTGTCGGCGCGCAGCTTGCCCGGGCGCGTCCGCGGCCTGCCACGGCGCCCAGTCCGCACGCCCGGCGTGGCGTCCAGCGTGGCCGCCAGCATCATGCTGTCGTGCCGGTTGGCACCGCTCAGCGCAACGCCGAGTGGCCCTGCGGCTCAGCGTCGGGCGGTCCGGCACCTCGAAATCCAAGCCGAACAGGACGAGGATGAAGCTGACCGGCCCTTCTGTCTGGCGCAGGGCCAGGCGGAACACAGCGCGCAGCGTCAGCGCCGTGGCAGTGACCGGAGCCGAGCAGCACGGCCGGCCGCCTCGCGTCGTCCTTGGCTCGGACTTCCAGACTGCGACCGCCGCGTGGGTGAACCAGACCGTGAGGCTGTCACGTCGGCGCAAGGTCGCATGGCAGGCTGCCAAGTTCGTCACACTGTGCCGCTGCTTGGGGATATGGCGGCGACACGAGACGTCGGCTTTGAGCGGCAAGAAAGCTGGGCGGGAGCAGCGATCGTCCCGTCGTCCGTCCTGCTGCGGCCGGATCAATCCACCGGTTCACGCATCACAGCTGTGCGACCCTGATCCTCAGATCTTCGGGATAGCGGCATCCTCGATCTTGCACGTGGCGCAGACGCCTGTCAGCTCGACGGTTCGTTGATCAAGCGCGAATCCAAGCCGATGCCCAAGGTTCTCCGCAGCTGCGGCCACCCGCTTGTCCTCGGCCTCGACCACGGTACCGCACTGCCGGCAGATCAGGAACTGGACGGCGTGGGGATGATCCGGATGATTGCAGGCGATGAAGGACCGGGTCGTCTCCAGCCGGTGGACCAGACCGTGGTCGACCAGGAAATCCAGGCATCGATACACGCTGGCCGGCGTGATGGACGCGTCCTCCGGCAGGAGCAGATCGCGCAAGTCATAGGCGGAAAGCGGCACTCTGCCCTTCAGCAGCTTGCCCAGGACAGCACGGCGCTGAGGCGTCATCCGGCCACCGCGCCGACGACAGATTTCCTCCAGCTCGCTGAGCGTGGCGGATCCTGGTGTGCTGGTCATGACCTTCCCTCCCTGCTTGCGACCGCGACCCGATCGACAGCCTGCCGGGCTTCTCCGCAATCCGCAGACGTACGTCGCTGTTCTACACCCTCCAGATAGGCCGGCACTGATGATTGGTCAGCCTTGTCCGGCGGCAGACCTCCTTGGCTGATCGCAGGCAGCCGGCGCGAAGGCCGGCTCTTTGTCCAGGCAGGCCGTCCCAGACTGGTGGCCAGGTAGATCGAGGCGCTCAGGGCGGTGATCCAGAAGCTGCTCGGGCAGTCGGTATAGAATGCGAGCGTGATGCCGGCCCAGGCTTCGGCCAACGCGAGTGCCGCCGACAACAGGACGCCCTTGATCACGCCGCTCGTCAAACGCTGGGCCGCCGCAGCAGGACCAACCATGAGCGAGAACACCAGGAGCACGCCGACGATCTGCGCGCATTCCGCCGTCGCAAGCGCCACGATGGCCAGGAACAGCACCGAGTACAGCCGCAGCGAGACGCCCTTCGCCTCCGCCAGCTCCGGCTGCAGGCTGGCGAACAGCAGCGGCCGGGAGATGACGGCCAGCGCCGCCAGGCTCACGAGACCGAGCCCCAGCAGCGTCCAGACGGTGCTCACATCCACGGCCAGCACGTTGCCGAACAGCAGTGCGGTCGCCTGCGTCGCGAAGGCGGTGAAGAAGTGCAGGAACAGCAGGCCGAGGCCAAGCGACAGCGAGAGCACGATGCCGATCGCCACGTCGCGGTGCGCCAGTCGCTCGCCCATCAGGCCCATGCCGATCCCGGCGGCGACGGTCGCCAGCACGAGACCCCAGAGCGGCGCGATGCCGACAAGGAACGCGCCGGTGGCGCCGGTGAACCCCACATGCGCCAGGGCATGGCCTGCGAAGGTCTGGCCGCGCAGCACGAGGAAGTAGCCGACAGCCCCGGACACGATCGCGACCACCGCTGCTGCCGCAAAGGCATTTCGCATGAAATCGTAGTCAAGCATGGTCATCATGCGTTCCTTGATGGCTCCTGCCGATCGACTGCCGTGTCGTGGCGACAGTGGCCGGAGGGTCCGCATCGTGGCCGCCGGTCATGACGAATATCCGGCCTTTCAGGCGTACCACGTCGATCTCCGATCCATACAGGCGCGAGAGCACGGGGCCGGTGATCACCTCGTCGACGGTGCCGAGCTCCGCCTGGCCACGCCCGAGATAGAGCACCCGGTCGAGCGCGCCCAGCAGCGGGTTCAGGTCGTGGGCGCTGAACAACACCGTGATGCCAAGCTCGACCTGGAGGAATTTGGTGAGCTCCACGACCCCGCGCTGGTGGTGTGGGTCCAGGCTGATCAGGGGCTCGTCCAGCAGCAGCAGCCGGGGACGCCCGATCAGCGCCTGGGCCAGCAGCAGGCGCTGCCGCTCCCCGCCGGAGGTTTCGAACAGCGGACGCCGGCCCAATTCCCGCGCCCCGACCAGGTCAAGCGCGCGATCGACCTCCGCCCGGCCCGCTCGCCCCGGAAAGGGCAGCCCCAGACGGTGGCCGTCGAGCACGCCGGCAACAAAGTCCCATCCGCTGAGCCGCATGCTGGCCACCGCTGCGCGGACCTGTGGCATGTAGCCGATCTCAGGATTGCCTCGCACCGCCGGCTTGCCGAGCACATGGATGCTGCCGCGGTTCGGCCGTGCCAGCCCCAGGACGGCACGCATCAGCGTTGTCTTGCCGGCGCCATTCGGTCCCAGCACACCCACGAACTCGCAGGCGCCGATCTCGAGACTGACCCGGTCCAGGATCGTGCGGCCGCCAAGTGCCAGGCGGACGTCGCGAAGGTCGATCGCGCTCACGGCCATTGTTTCGGCAGAGCCCGATCCACCGCTTCAAGCTCCCCCAGCATCCAGGCCTGATACTTCTTCCCGGCGGGCTCGGTCTCGGTCGCGCCCACCACAGGAATGTGCGACGCGCGAGCCAGCTTTTCCATACGGACCGCGATCGTATCCGAGGCCTGGCTGTTGTAGACGAACAGCCTGACCTGGTGCGTCTTGAGGTCGTTCTCGAAGGCTGCCACGTCGGATGCGCTCGGCTCGGTGTTGTTCATCACCGAAAGCTGGAACGACCGGTTCCTGTCCTGCATCCCGAGTGCGTCGAGCATGTAGCCGAACACCGGCTCCGTCGCGGTCACCGGCACGCCGGCCAGACGCGCGCGCAAGGCGGCGATCTTGTCCTGGATCGGCCGCACCGACTCCTGGAAGCCTCTCAGATGTTGCTGGTAGTCGTCGCGATGAGCCTCGTCCGCGCTGCTCAGGTCATCCGCCAATGCCCGCGCGAACGCCAGCATGACCGAGGGATCGTACCAGACGTGCGGGTTGTCTCCAGGCGTCCTGCCGGCAAGATCGGCGACCACGATGACAGTCCGGTTCGCGTTGCGGGCAGCGCCAAGCAGCGTCCCCATCCAGGCGTCGTAGTCGATGCCGTTGTAGACGACGATCCGGGCGGCCGAGATGCTTCGGGCGACGGACGGGCTGGCCTCGAACAGGTGCGGGTCTTGGTCAGGATTGCTCAGGATGCTTGTCACCTTGACCTCGGCTCCGCCGATCTGCTGGGCAACATCGCCGTAGAAGTTCTCCGCAGCGACGATCGCCAGGGGCTGGGGTGCTGTTTGTGACCAGGCGGGAGAAAGGGCAGCACCCGTCGCGGTGAAGGCTGCCGTCACCAGGGCAAGGGCGGGCAGTCTCGGCATTGCCATCTCCGGATTTCACGAACGTCCGGCTTCGCCATGACGCATGAATTTGATACAACGTATCGTTGCTTGCGGGCAACACCGCCGGGCCGCCCGGACCTATCTTATGTTATAACGTGTAGTATGACACTTTATATCACTATGCTCGCAGCGGCCGATGCCCTTGCGGAGACACCTCTGAATGAAGACGCGCGACTTCCTGCTGCTGAGCAGTGCCCTGGGAGTGCTCAGCAGCGCCCCTGCCCATGCGGCCGACCCCGCGTCCGCGACCATCGCGCCGGCCGCAGCACCGGCCGGACCGCAACCGGCCAACACCCCCCTGCAGCCAGCCGCCGGCCCCGCCGTCCGCCTCGGCGCCGGCGACGACACCCCGGTCCCGGGCGTGGTTGACGTGCCCGAGGTGGTCATCAACACGCGCCTCGACGCTGCTCGCAGCGCGATCCTGCCCAACCTTGGCGCCACCACCTACGAGTTCGGCCGCCGCGCCATCGAGAGCATCCCGCAGGGCGACAACGCCGAGCTGAGCCAGGTGCTGCTCCAGGCCCCGGGCGTGGCGCAGGACTCCTTCGGCCAGCTCCACGTCCGCGGCGACCACAACGAGGTGCAGTACCGCCTCGACGGCGTGCAGCTTCCGGAGGGCCTCTCCGTGTTCGGCCAGGCTCTGGAGGGCCGCTTCGCCCACTCGCTGTCGCTGATCACCGGGGCGCTGCCCGCGCAGTACGGCTTCCTCACCGCGGGCGTGGTCGACATCACCACCAAGTCCGGCACCACCGACCCCGGCGGGTACCTGTCGATCTACGGCGGCGCGCGCGACACCCTCCAGCCCAGCTTCGCCTACGGCGGCCATTCCGGCGCCGTCGACTACTTCGCCACCGGCGACTTCCTGCACACCCGCGTGGGCATCGAGAACCCCACCGGCAGCTTCAATGCCGTGCACGACCTCAGCAACCAGCAGCACGGCCTGGCGAAGGTGTCCGGCCTAGTCGACCCCGACACGCGGATCAGCCTGATCGCGGGCTTCTCCAACGACTTCTTCCAGATCCCGAACAACCCCGGCCAGACCCCCTCGCTGGGCCTGTCGGTTGACGGCACCTCCGACTTCGACAGCACCAGCCTCGCCCAGCACCAGCGCGAGATCACCGACTTCGCCATCCTGTCGCTGCAGAAGCACGCGGGGCCGCTCGACCTGCAGACCTCGGCGTTCAGCCGCTACAGCAGCCTGTACTACTCGCCCGACCCGCTCGGCGACCTGCTGTTCAACGGCGTGTCGCAGACCGCCGCGCGCTCGGTGTGGTCCAGCGGCGAGCAGACCGACGCCAGCCTCCGCCTGAACGACCGGCACACCCTGCGCGCCGGCTTCCAGGTGTTCGCCGAGCGCAACGTCGACAGCACCGACTCCACCGTGCTGCCCGCGCTCGGCGCCACCGGCACCGGCACCAGCGGCGGCGGCATCGCCTCCACCGTCCCCGTGGGCGGCAGCTTCTCCGTCTCCTCGCCCTCGCCCTTCACCATCCACCAGGGCCAGGGCACCACCGGCACGATCTACGGCCTCTACCTGCAGGACGAGTGGCGCGTGCTGCCGCGGGTCACGCTGAACGCCGGCCTGCGCTTCGACCGCGTCGACGAGTTCACCCACGAGCAGCAGCTCTCCCCGCGCGTCAACGCCGTCTGGCGGCCCACCGACACCACCACGGTGCACGCCGGCTACTCGCGCTACTTCGTGCCCCCGCCCTTCGAGCTGGTGTCCGGCGCCGCCGTCGCCGCCTTCAACGGAACCAGCGCCGCCTCCGAGGTCACCCAGGACGACACCGTCCGCGCCGAGCGCGACAACTACTACGACGTCGGCGTCGACCAGGTGCTGGCGCGCGGCCTGCGCGTCGGCCTCGACGCCTACTACAAGGACGCCCGCAACCTGATCGACGAGGGCCAGTTCGGCGCGCCGATCATCCTCAGCGCGTTCAACTACCGCCTCGGCGAGGTGCACGGCGTCGAGGCCACCGCCTCCTACGACCGCGGCCCGCTCTCGCTCTATGGCAACGCCGCCCTGTCGCGCGCCATCGGCAAGGACATCATATCCTCGCAGTTCAACTTCTCCGCCGCCGACCTCGCCTACATCTCCAACCACTGGATCCACCTCGACCATGACCAGAAATGGACCGGCTCGGCCGGCGCCGCCTACACCGTGCTCCAGCGCACCACCTCGCCCGCCCGCCTCTCGGCGGACCTCGTCGTCGGCAGCGGCCTGCGCGCGGACGGCGACGTGCCGAACGGCCGTGCGCTTGCCGGCTACTACACGGTCAACCTCTCGGCGGTGCAGACCGTCGACGTCGGCTTCGGCCGCGGCACCCAGCTCCGGCTCGACGTGATCAACCTGCTGGACCGCACCTACGAGATCCGCGACGGCACCGGCGTCGGCGTCGGCGCACCGCAGTATGGACTGCGCCGTACCATCCTGGGGGGGCTGCTGCAGAGGTTCTGAGAAGACGAGCCTTGCCCAGAGGCTGGATGAGCGACAACGGCAGTGCCGCCGAAGCCGGCAGTGTCACGAGGTCGACACCGGCCAGGACAGGCTCCGCCCAGAACCGCAAAGGGTCCGGGAACCCTGTGATCCCTCTCCCTAGAGGCTGTTGTTGATCTGGCGGCGGCCGGCCATTTTCGCAGGAAAGCAAGAATCTTCTTTTTCTGAAGAAAAAGAAGCAAAAAGACTTTGTCCATGGGGCCCCGGGCTCCCGGCTGGCTCCGGAGCTTATGGGCAAAGTTCTTTGGTTCTTTCTTTCAAGAAAGAACACGCTTTCTGTCCGTCATGACGCGGGGGAACGGGGCCGGAAAGTTTGTAACAGCCTCTAAAGCCTGATTGCCGCTGAGTAGGTCGGGAGACTCTGGCGCGCATCGGCATATTGCTGAGCGAATTCAGCCCCGCTGAGTGCGGAAACTATATCTTCGCCATCCCGGGTATGCCCCAGCCTGAGTGCCCGTTTGAGAATGCATCACAGTGGCTCTGTGACGCAGACCGGCCCCGCTCCGCTACTCAGAATTGCCACGGTCGCGAGGCTGCGAAGCCAGACAAACCACGTTGACCATGTCCAGACAGGCGTTCCTGGTCTACCGCAGACCATTCTCAAACGGGCACTGAGACAGCCATGCTCTGGGGCAAGACAAGACAGTAGTTCGGTTCTATCGGAAGTCTCGCGCCAGAGCCGATCCATGGTCCGCAAATCAACGTGTCCGCCTTGGCGTGGAAGGTTCGGAGTTTTAGAACAGGGATGGCTGGTCATGGTTCGTTTGACAAACACCGGTAACTCTGGCCGTCAGGTCGTTACGTACCGTATTGTACTGTCAGTCTGCATAGCTTTACGGTCACTGAACCCTGTATCTTTCGTCCTCGTTAGATTGGACCTGCAAGGCTTTGGGTGGGTTTAATTTTGGTGAAGTGGGAGACATCGGCCATAACTTGCGGCGTCTCGGGGGAGGCCAGCGCAGCGCGCATTGCCGCTTCGTCGCGGAACTGGCACTCGGCGATGGCGATGGTGCCGCCTTTGGCCTCGGCAGGCCAGAACGCGTCGCAGCTCTCGAGGCCTAGAGGGCCCCAGCACGCCATGACCAAAGGCAAGTGATGGCGGACGTAGTAGTCGCGGTCGAACCAAGTGGCTGCATCGCCGGAATAGGTCACATACATCGTCGTCATCGATCGGAAACCTCCTTGCTGGGCAATCTGCTTGGCGGATGGCGACAGCCGCCTCACCGCAGCGTGCGCTGATCACATCGTCATGCCCCTGCCCGGTTGCCGGCTTGCAGAGGAACATGCCCATGGGCCGGGAAGCGCACCATCCTCGCGCCGTGTCATGAACGCGGTGAGCCCGTGCGCGATCTGTCCGCAGTTGTGGGTCGTCCGCTGCTCGGGCATTTCCAGTTCCGCTCGACTGCGGCCTGCTCACTTTCCGTGCTTGAGCGTGTAGTCGGCCATGATCGACCAGTCCTTGTCACCCAATCCGGCATTGACCGCCTCGCCCAGGCGCTCCCGTACGGCGTCGAGCATGGGCAGGCGGTGGCCGGCCTCCGTGGCCGCATCGGTGGCCAGGCGCAGGTCCTTCAGCCCAAGGCTTGCCTTGAAGCCCGGCTCGTAGGTGCTCTTGGCGATGTGGTCGCTGTAGCCTTCGTAGGCACGGCCGCCGAACAGCGTGCCCAGGATCAGCTCGAAGAAGGCGTCGCGCGGCAGCCCGTTCGCCTCTGTCAGCACCACGGCCTCGGCCATCGCCTCGATCGCCATGGTGATCATCATGTTGGCAGCGATCTTGGCGGCGTTGGCGCGCGGCGGGTCCTCGCCCATGTCCCACACCTTCTTGCCCAGCACGTCGAGCAGGGGACGCACGGTGTCGATGGCGTCCTTCTTGCCCGCCGCGAGGATGTTCAGCTCGCCCTTGACGGCCACGTCCGGGCGTCCGAGCACGGGTGCCGACACGTAGCCTATCCCGGCCGCCGCATGAGCCGCCGCCAGCTCGCCCGCGAAGGCCACCGAGATGGTCGAGGTCACGACATGGACCAGACCGTGCCTCGCCTTGCCCAGCACGCCGGGGTCCAGAAGCACCTCACGGATGGCCGGATCATCCGACAGCATGGTGAACACCACCTCGGCCCCGAACGCTTCCGCAGGGTCGGACGCCATCGTCACGCCGGCGATCCCGGGATCGCCGGCGCGGTTCCATGCTCGGACCTTGTGGCCCGAGTCTGCCAGGTTGCGGGCCATGGCGCTGCCCATGGCGCCGAGACCGATGAAACCAACCTCCATCATTCGTCTCCCTGCATCGACGTCGCGCCGGCATGGCGCTCCAGCCAGGCGAGCACTGGCTCCAGTGCCGCGTCCGAGTTCTTCTCATAGATCAGGCCGTGACCGTTGCCGGTGACGCCGTGGTCGGGCAGGTGCAGCAGCTCCGCCGCGGCGCCACCTGCCTGCAGTGCGGCGACGATCGGCGGGCTGGCCGGCGCGAAGGACGACGTGTCGCCCGTCACGACGGCGATCGGCAGGCCAGCCAGGTTGGGCAGGCGCAGCGTTGCCGGGTCGGCATCGCGCACCGCCTCGGGCGTCTCTCGCGGCGGATCGAAGGTGAGCGGCGCGGCGGCCAGCCCCCAGCGCAGCATGCCGATGTTGGGGATGTCGGCGAAGGGCGGCCCCATCGGCTCGACGCTGACGATCGCGCGGACCAGCCCCGGTCGGCGGTCCGCCGCCAGCCAGCCGCTCGGGCCCGAAGCCGAGTGGGTGAGCAGGATGGCCGGCCCGATCCGGTCGAGCAGGCGTGCAAGCCGGTCGGCGTCCATGTCCTCGGACGCCGCGAGATCGGCCGGCAGCGGGCCGTAGCCGGCGATGAACTGGTCCATGGCGTCGGCGTCCTCGGGGGCGATCGGCCACTGCGTGTGCTGGCCCGACGGATCGGGCGGGGCGTAGATCTGCTGCCCGCCCTCGTAGGAGAACGGCGGTCCCATCGGTCCGATGATGTCGGTGTGCAAAGGCGAGCGGCCGTGGCCAGGACGGTCAACGATCACGGCGGCGAATCCCGCCTCGACGAGGCGTTGTGCCCAGCCCGGGCGACCGTCCGGCGTGTCGAGCCACTCGGTGCCCTGGAAGCCGCCGCCATGCACCAGCACGATCGGATGTGGACGCGCTACCCTCTCGGGCGCCTCCCACTCGGCGAACATCGGTCCGCGCTGGTATGTCTTGCCGTCGCGCAGGACGCGCTCGCCGGGAATCCAGAAATGCCCGCGCCGGACGGTGCGCGCGGGGGTGGCGGCCCAGAACGGGCGGGTGCCGGCCGAATCGTCCTGCAGGGTCATCGGGCTCTCCTGACGGTCTCGCGATAGGCAGGGACATTCCAGTAGAAAGGCCGGAACTCGACGATGCGGTCGTCGCGGACGCGAACGACCTGCACCATCGGCAGGTCGAGCGTCTGGCCCGACGTGCGCGACCAGGTGACCAGGCGGCAGGTGATGACCACCGTGTCGCCCTCGACCAAGAGGCGCTGGTCCTTGACTTCGAGCCGGTCGAACGCCTGGCTCATCTGCCGCGCCCAGTCCTCGTAGCCCGCGTGGCCACGGAACTCGCCGCCCCAGGGCAGGTCGGGCGACTGGTGCAGCACCACGTCAGGATCGAGCGTGGCAGCCATTCCGGCGAAGCTGGCGCCAGCTTCGGCACCGCCCGCGTTCATGTAGTCGGCCTCGGCCGCATAGAAGCGACTGATCACGTCGTGGGGTGACGTCCGGTCCGTCACAGTGCCACCTCGCCCCCGTCCGGGTCGCTGCGGTAGGTGGCCGTGCCGCCGCTGCGAAAGGTGGAGGCGGTGCCGAACGTGTCCTCCATGAACTGCATGAAGGTGATCCGGCCGTTGCTGACCTTGGCCAGGATGGCGAAGGGCGAGGTGACGGCCTTGCCCAGGGTGGCGGAGCGGTAGGTGAAGCGGCCGAACACGGCCACGTTGCCGCCGTCGCCGAACAGCTCGCCGATCTCGAACGTCTCGCTATGCCAGAAGCGGCTCACCTGCGTGTAGGTGTCCAGCACCGCCTCCGGGCCGGTGCGGGTGCCGGTCCAGGGCATGATCTGCCGGAGCTCCGGGTTGTCGAAATTGAGGGATACGTAGGTCGCATCGGGAGCCACGAGCCGGCGCACCACCTCCGGGTTGGTCGGATCGTTCAGGAGGGCTTGCACGACCTCCGTCGCTGCATCGGTCATCGGATGATCTCCCTGGATGCGGGCCTGGGCAGCCCACTCGACTTACGGATTGAGCGATCCAGAACCTAAAGCGTGATTTGCCTTGTGTCAAAGAGATTCAGATTGTCTGTTCCATAAGTTTGCCGGTGGTGTGATGCCTCGTACAGGACGACCCAGGGAGTTCGACAGGGAGTGCGCGCTCGACGCTGCGATGCAGCTCTTCTGGCGGCAAGGCTACGAGTCGACCTCGCTCGACCAGCTCAAGCGGGCGATGGGCGGGCTTTCGGCGGCGAGCTTCTACGGTGCGTTCGACTCCAAGGAGAAGCTCTACCGCGAGGCGCTGGCCCGCTATCTTGATACTTACGGGCAAGTGGTCGCGCCGCTGTACGACAACACGCTTTCGGCACACGATGCGCTGGAACAGGCCTTGCGCCGGTCTGCCCGGCTACAGACCGACCCGCGATTCCCGAAAGGCTGCATGCTCGTCGTCTCAATGGCCAACGCCTCCCCGGAGAACAACCACCTCCAGGCGATGGTCGCTGCCGAACGGCAACGCACCCGCGACGCTATCCGACACGGCATCGAACGCGGCGTGGCATCGGGTGAGTTGCGCCAAGGCACTGACGCCGAAGGCCTGGCTACATTGGCCGAAGCGCTGCTGGTCGGCATGTCGGTTCAGGCACGGGACGGAGTGTCGCACACCGCGATCGAGGCTGCAGTGTCGAGCCTGCTTCAGGCATGGAACACCGATCAAGCCAGATCCTGCCGGAAACAATAATAGAACCTGGACTCTGCGGGCTTCCGTGCGGATCCGGACGGGATGGCAAATGTCCTGGTTCCCGACGAGCTGGGGGCGTTCATCGCTCCGTTGCTGCCTCCCGCCCTGCCTCGTCCTCGCGGGGGTCGACCGCCCATCGCGGACCGGGCGGCGCTGACAGGCATTCCGTTCGTCCCGCGCACCAGGCCGGCCCTGAGTGCACCCGCCCGCGGAAAGGGGGTACGGCTCCGGCACGGCCTGCTGTCGCCGCCTGCGGCACGCCGACAAGGGCCACGACCATCGCCGCGGCCGGACGGAGTGCCGCACACGAGGGATCAAACCCCGGATCGCGCGACGAGGTGTCGAGCGCAGCCAGCGGCTCGGATGGCACTGCTGGGTTGCGGGGACCCCGTTCGGCCGCTGCAAGCAGCTGACTGGCCCGAAGCCTTGCGCCCGCCCTGCGCCTGGTCAGCGGGGCGAGGCCACACTCGCGGTCGCGGCGCTCGACCGCATGATCCGAAACGCCAGGCCTGCCTCCGTGCGTCGGACCTGATCTTCGCCGCCTGATCGGGATAGCGTTCCGGCTCGCAGTCCGTGCAATACCGCCTCACCAACCGGGGTCAGACAGCGCAACTATGGATTACCTGGCGGCGATGCGTTCGTTCGTTCGTGCTGTCGACCTGGGAAGCCTGTCGCGGGCGGCGCAGGAGAGCGGCGCGAAAGTCTCCACCGTCTCGCGTCATATCGCGGCGCTTGAGGCGGATGTGGGATCAGCCCTGCTGAACCGCTCCACGCACCGCCTGCACCTGACCGAGATAGGCGCCGTTTTCCACATCAACGCACTGCGCATCATCGCCGACGTCGATGCCATGCGAGGGCTGGCATCCTCCCTGAACGACAAGCCGCAGGGTCTCCTCCGCATCAGCCTGCCCGCCGCGTTCGGGCGTCGCCACGTCGTGCCGCACCTGCCTGCCTTCCTCGACGCCTACCCTGCGATCCGGATCGACGCCACTCTGACGGACACCCATGTCGACCTGATCGAGGCGGGCGCCGATGTCGCGATCCGGATCGGCACGCTGCCCGACTCGCGGCTGGTCGCGCGCCGGTTCGCGCCCCACCGGCGCATCGCCTGCGCCAGCCCGGACCGTGCCGCGCAAATCGGTCCGGTCGCGCGACCTGCCGACCTTGCTCCCGCCGAGGCGCTGATATTCTCGCTTCAGCCCAGCCCGTCCTGGCATTTTCGCAACCAGACCAATGGTGAACGCGCAACCGTCGAGATTTTCGGCCGGGTGCGGGCGAACGACTCCGAGGCGCTGCTGACCTGCGCGCTCGCCGGGCAGGGCGTAGCCCTGCTGCCAACCTGGATCGCGCACGCCGACCTGGATCGCGGCACGCTGGTGTCCCTGCTGCCCGACTGGGAGGGCAGCATCGCGCAGGATTTCGAGAAGGCGATCTGGGCGATCTATCCGCCCAAGAAGATCGTCTCGCCCAAGGTGCGCGCCTTCATCGACTTCTTCGAGGCGCGCTTCTGCAAGCCGGCCTACTGGGACGCACCTGCCGAACACCGGCGCTGACCGGCCCGGACCCTGCCTTTCCGCGCAAAAGCGCTTTGCCGGCCCGGGGCTCACCCTGCCGGCGTCGCCGGATCATTCTCCGTGGTGTCGGGCGCCGGATACAGGTGCCACGCAACAGGGAAGACGGTTCCATGGACACCAACGTCACCAGCTATGCCGACGCTCCCGGCCGTGCCCACACCGAGGACGCCCAGTTCTTCGAATACAGCACCGCGGCCAACCCGATCCGCGCCAGCCTGACGCCCCGCCTGCCGTTCCACCTGTTCCCGGCCTCGCTCTACGCCGACGGGCCGTCGCGCGTCATCCCCCTCGACCTCAGCTCCGCCCTGAAGTGCGAGGGCCCGGCGACCAGCCCCGGCCTGTGCGCCAGCTTCGTCCGTGTCCTCGCCGGCGAGGCGGTCGCGCTGGATCCCAACGCCACGTCCCTCGTGTTCTACGTGATCGACGGCGAAGGCTCCGCCACCACCGGTGCCACCGTGCTCGACTGGCGCAAGGGCGACTTCTTCACCATCCCGGGCGCGTCGCTGACCATGCTGTCCGCCTCCGCCGATGCTGCGCTCTACTACGTCAACGACGCGCCGCTGCTGACCTATCTCGGCGCCACCGCCGATCGCGCCCGTTTCGCGCCGACGCTCTACACCGCAGAACGCGCCAATGCTGAGCTGGCACTTGTCGCCAACGATCCCGCGGCCGCCGACAGAAGCCGCATCAGCGTTCTGCTCGCCAACACGAACTTTCCGCTGACCCGCACCGTGTCGCACACCCTGTGGGCCATGTATGGCCTGATCACCCCGGGCAGCGTCCAGAAGCCGCATCGTCACCAGTCGGTCGCGCTGGACTTCATCGCCGAGTGCGACGAGGGCTGCTTCAGCCTGGTCGGCCAGGAGCTGGACGCCGACGGCAGCATCCGCAACCCGGCCCGCGTCGACTGGGAGGCAGGTTCCGTCTTCGTGACCCCCCCCGGCTACTGGCATGCCCACTCCAACACGTCCGCGCGCGAGGCACGCCTGATTCCGATCCAGGATGCCGGTCTCCAGACCTACCTGCGCACGCTCGACATCCGCTTCGCCTGAACGGGCCTCGCCGGCTGTCGGCAATCGCGCCGACCCGGCTCCTTGACTCGACCTTGGCCGATCCTGACGGGTGACGTGTGGCGGCTCGGGGCGAGTCGGACGCCGGTGTCCCCGTCAGGAGAGACCGGCGTCCTTCGCCTGCCACCTCGTGCCCTCACGCTCGTCCTGGCGTTCGCGTCCTTGTTTCTGCCGCGGCGTTGGCGCCACGCCGGGATGCTGCTGAGCGGCGTCATCCTCGCGCCGGACCGGCGCACCATGACCGGCATCCCGCGGATCACAGGCCTTGCACGCGACCGGCTGTTCGTGAACGACCACCGGGTGCTGAACCGTGTTGCCCAGTGCCTGAAGGCAGCCTCACGCATCCTGTCCGGTTCCGCGTTCGTGCCGGCCAGGCCAAAGGTGCCGGGTGCGGACGACGCCATCGCGCGCCGGCGTGGCAGCCATATCGCTGCAAGAGGTATCAAGCGTGATCCCGTGCGGTCCAGCCACGGGCACGTCGTCGAGGCAGGCGGCCTGCGCTGGCGCAGCCTCATGCTGCCGGCGCCGATCCTGCGGGCAGGGCGCATCCGGGCGTGCCATCCCTGAGCGCGCTGGCGCACCCATACGAACGGCATGATTGTCCGACACAGGATGCCGCCCAAGGCAGGCAAGACCAGGGACTCTGGCTCCCTGCTTGGAAGCGGGACTCCGCCAAAGGCTAGGCCCTCGGATCGCCTTCCCTCGGTCAAGCTCGGCCTTCCAGGCTGGATCCGCCGCCTCGGTGAACTAGGCCGCGAGACTGCCGTGCTGGCGCAGCGCGGCATCGTGGGCGGCCGAGTCTGTCACCCTGTGCCGCTGCCGGAGGATGTGGTGGCAACGTGCGGCGCTGGTCTCAGGCACGGTGACCATCCCGGACCGTGATGGGGAACGGTCCCGGCGGCGTCCTACCTCAGCGATCCACGCAGCGCCGCCGCTGATTACCGATATATTACGTTATCAAAACTTTTATGTGACAGGTCGGGACCTCAGCGACACATTGAAACTTTATGCCCCTCCCGAGTACGTGAACATACCGTAGCCGCCATGCCTGGACGGTCGCTGCGCTTGGTTGGAGACCTGGAATTGAACTCTGCAGCACGTGCATCGACCAAGGTTTGCCGGTTGTCACAAATGACCGCATGTTCGCGCAGCTCTTTCACGCAATCGCCGGCTGACACGGTTCGAAGGCCACGGCTGAGTTGTCTCCTGGCGACCACCGTACTGACTGCGGGCTTCGCCGTGACGACGGTGGCGCACGCCCAGCGCGGGGCGAGCCCGTCGTCTCAGACGCCGACACCGGGATCAGAGACGACTGTTCCGGCTGCAACGCCTGCCCCGACGGCAGCACCCGTCGATTGTTCGGTCAACCCTAACCCTTACAAGAACTATAGCTGCCTGGACACCTATCTTGGCACCAACGTCGCGGTTCGTCTCTACAACTACTACAAGCTCGAGGCGGGCCAGTCCTCGGCCCCGGCCGACCCGACGGCACCGGCAGCCCGCCGGGACGGCTGGCCGGCGACGCCCGAGACCACGCCGCCCATGCCGTTCACGGAGTGGCCCTATGGCGGCGCCACCTCCATCGGCGTGAACCGGCCGAACTCCGTCGACAGCCCGTTCATGAACGCCATCTCGGAAACAGGCCTCGGCAAGCTGATGAACGACTACCACATCCAGCTCTACGGCTGGGTGGATGTGGGTGCCAACATCAGCAGCAACACGCGCCGGCCGGGCGGGAACGCGCCGATCGGCTACGCCTACACGCCCAACACGGTCCAGCTCGACCAGGCGGTGCTGTATCTCGAGCGCACGCCGGACACCGTGCAGACCGACCACGTCGACTGGGGCTTTCGCGTCTCCGGCATCTACGGCGAGAACTACCGCTACACCACCTCGTACGGCCTCGCCAGCGACCAGCTGCTGAAACACAACAACATCAACGGCTACGACTTTCCGATGCTCTACGCCGAGGTGTACTTCCCGCAGGTGGCGCAAGGCCTGCTGATCCGGGCCGGCCGATATATCTCCCTGCCGGACATCGAGGCGCAGCTGGCCCCGAACAACTACATGTATACCCACTCGCTGAGCTACAACTACGACAACTACACCAACACGGGCGTCGTCGGCACGCTCGCGTTGACCAAGAAGCTGATCGTCCAGTTCGGCATCAGCGACGGCACGGAGACGGCGCTCGGCCACATAGGCAACCGTATTGTCAACCTCCAGCCCTACAACGCACTTTATCCGACGGCGACGTTCCAGAAGGATCCCGGCAACCAGCCGACGTTCACGGCCTGCCTGCGCTATACGTTCAACAGCGGCAACGACAACATCTATCCCTGTGCCAACGGCATCAACCGGGGCAACTGGGGCTACAACAACCTCAACTGGTATGGTACGACGTACTACCACAAGTTCAACGACCACTGGCACCTGTCGTTCGAGACCTATTACGAATACCAGGACGGCGTGCCGAACGCGAACAACGCACAGGCGCAGGCGATCTATGCAGGCGGCGGCACGCCGTTCTCGCCTCAGTTCATTCCGGTGAACTCGCCCAACCTCGCCCAGTGCCACGACCCGAACGTGCTGCGTTGCCGCGCCAGCGCGGTTGGCGCTGTTGCCTACCTGAACTACTCGCCCGATCCCCTCAACAACTTCTCGTTCCGCCCGGAATACTACCACGACCCGCAAGGCCAGCGTACGGGAGTGAGGGCTGACTACCTGGATTTCACCGTGGGCTGGCAGCACTGGTTCTCGCCGCAGCTGGAGGTCCGCCCCGAGGTCGGCTACTGGGCAGCGAACCACAACGCCTTCAACGGCACGGCCAGCCGGGGTATCGCGCCTGACAAGAACCACACGTTCCTGGGTGCTGCGGACATCATCGCGCATTTCTAGCCGCAGGCCGGGATTGCCGAACGCCTTCGGCCATGCCAAAGCCTGCTCGCTCACACGATACAGGGGTCTGCCAGACGCTTTTGTCCGGAGTTCGGGATCGCGCTCTGGCGAGTGCCAGCCGGCGCGAACGGAACAGACTGAATGGACATGAACGATCCGCCTTCGCCTGCAGGCACAGAGGATGGCCATGCGGTCACCCGCGCGCGGCCGCCCCGTCGGCTGCCGCGCGGCCTGCAGATCGGCCTCGTGGGCGTGGGTATTGTCCTGCTTGCAGCCTACATCCTGCAGCACAGCCTCGTCTCGACGACGGAGGCGCCGCCTCAGCCCCAGCAGGCCACGGCCACCTCCGACGGCTTCAAGCCGACCGAGGCGCAATGGGCCGGCTTCAAGACGGCCCCCGTCCGTCTTGTCGCGTTCTCTGCGTCCCAGGTCACGGACGGCAAGATCGCCATCGACGACGACCTGACGGTGCCGGTGTTCTCCCCCTACACCGGGCGGGTGACGAAGCTGTTCGTCAAGGCGGGCGACCAGGTGAAGGCCGGCGACCCGCTGCTCTCGATCCAGGCAAGCGAGTTCGTCCAGGCCGCCAACGACCTTGTCGCAGCCCTCGCCTCGGACCGGACGACCAGGGCCCAGCTGGTGCTCGCAGCCACCACGGAGAAGCGGCAGCACGAGCTCTACCTCGTGCAGGGCGGCTCGCTGAAGGACTGGCAGCAGAGCCAGAGCGACCTGACCAACGCGAAAGGCGCGGTCAGCAGCGCGGAGGTCGGCCTGGGCGCCGTCCGCAACCGCCTGCGCATCCTGGGCAAGGGCGACCGCGAGGAGGCCGCCATGGAGACGGCGATCGACCCGGTGCGCTTCAGCCCCGAAGCCGTCGTTGCCGCCCCGATCAGCGGCACCATCATGCAGCGCCAGGTGGGCGTGGGGCAGAACATCGCGACGCAGGCGGGCAACGGCACGACCCCGATCATCACCATCGGCGACACCTCCCGCGTGTGGCTGGTGGCCAATGCGCGGGAGATGGACGCACCGCAGATCCATATCGGCGACAGGGTGGAGGTCCGCGTGCTGGCCCTCCCGGGCAAGGTGTTTAGCGCCCGTATCACCTACGTTGCCGCCGGCATCGACCCGGTGACGCACCGACTGCCGATCCATGCCGAGATCGCGAACGTGGAGGGCCTGCTCAAGCCCGAGATGTTCGCCTCCTTCCGGATCATCACAGGGCAGGCCACCCAGTCTCCTGCCGTCCCGGAGACCGCCATCGTGTACGACTCCGAGGGCGCCCATGTCTGGCTGGTGGGGGCTGACAAGACGCTGGTCATCCGCCAGGTGAAGCTCGGGCGCAACGACGGCGGCCTGACCGAGGTGCTGGACGGCCTGGCGGCGGGCGACACGGTCGTGGTCAGCGGCGCCGTGTTCATCGACCGTGCGGCCGAGGCGGGCTGAGCGTGCCGCAGGGACGGGCTGACCCATGAACGCCCTGGTGACATTCGCGCTCAGGCAGCGCGTGCTGATGCTGATCATGCTGCTGCTGGTGTTCGCCGGCGGCGCGGTCGCCTTCATCGAGCTCAACATCGAGGCCTACCCAGACCCGGTGCCGCCGCTGGTCGACATCGTGACGCAGAACACCGGCCAGTCGGCCGAGGAGATCGAGCGCAACATCACGATCCCGATCGAGATCCAGATGGCGGGCATCTCGCACGTCACCGCCATCCGGACCATCTCGCTGTTCGGCCTGTCCGACACCAAGGTGCAGTTCACCTATGACTTCACCTACGAGGAAGCCGAGCAGCGGGTGATCAACCGGCTGTCGCAGCTGCCGCCTCTGCCCAACGGCGCGCAGCCGCAGATATCGCCGGAGAGCCCGGTCGGCGAGATCATGCGCTACCGCGTGGTGGGCCCGCCCGGCTACTCGGTGACCGACCTCAAGACGATCGAGGACTGGATGCTGGAGCGCCGCTTCAAGGCGGTGCCGGGCGTCGCCGACGTGAACGGCTGGGGCGGCAAGACCAAGACGTTCGAGGTGGCGATCGACCAGGAGAAGCTGGTCCACTACGGGCTGACCATCCCGCAGGTGCTGACGGCGCTGAACAACGCCAACGTCAACGTGGGCGGCCAGACGATCGATTTCTCGGCCCAGTCGGCCGTGGTGCGCAGCATCGGGCTGATCCAGTCGCTGGACGACATCCGCAGCACCGTGCTCGCCTCCAACAACGGCGTGCCGGTGCTGATGTCGGACGTGGCGACGGTGTCGACCGGCAACCAGCCGCGGCTGGGCATCGCCGGCCAGGACGACAGCGACGACATCGTGCAGGGCATCGTGCTGATGCGGCGCGGCGGGCAGAGCTCGCCCACCATCAAGCGTGTCGAGGCGGAGATCGAGCGGATCAACACGACCGGCATCCTGCCGCCGGGCGTGCGCATCGTGGCGATCTACGACCGGTCGGACCTGATCCGGGTGACGACGCACACGGTGCTGCACAACATGCTCGAGGGCATCGTGCTGATCTTCGTGCTGCAGATCCTGTTCCTGGGCGACCTGCGAAGCGCCATCATCGTGTCGGCGACCATCCCGTTCGCGCTTGCCTTCGCCATAGGGCTGCTCCTGCTGCGCGGCGAGTCCGCCAACCTGCTCTCGGTCGGAGCGATCGACTTCGGGCTGATCGTCGATGCCAGCGTGATCATGATGGAGAACATCTTCCGACGCCTGTCGCAGCCTGCGGCGGGCCAGCGCCTCAACTCGCCGCGGATCGACCGCTCGCCCTCGGGCGGGGCGCTCGGGGGCAAGCTCGCGGTGATCGCCCATGCCGCGATCGAGGTCAGCCAGGGCATCCTGTTCTCCGCCGCGATCATCATCGCCGCCTTCCTGCCGCTGTTCACCATGACCGGGATCGAGGGCCACATCTTCGGCCCGATGGCCAAGACGTATGCCTACGCGATCGGCGGCGGGCTGATCGCGACGTTCACCGTCACGCCCGCCTTGTCCGCGCTGCTGCTGCCGCCGCAGGTCAAGGAAACCGAGACGTTCCTGGTTCGCGGCCTGCACTACGTCTACGAGCCGTTCGTCCGCTTCGCCCTCGTCAACCGCATCCTGACGCTCGGGGTGATGCTGCTGCTGCTCGGCTTCGGCGGCGTGGCCGTCAGGACGCTGGGCCTGGAGTTCCTGCCCAAGCTGGAGGAAGGCAATCTCTGGATCCGGGCGACCATGCCCACCTCGATCTCGCTGGAGGCAGGCAGCCCCTACGTGGACCGAATGCGGCGGATGCTGAAGAGCTACCCGGAAGTGATCACCGTCATCTCCCAGCACGGCCGGCCCGATGACGGCACGGACGCCACCGGCTTCTTCAACGCCGAGTTCTTCGTCCCGCTCAAGCCGTTCGACACCTGGCCCGCCGGCGTGGACAAGGACAAGCTGACGGCCGACATGACCGCCAGGCTGCAGGACGCCTTTCCCGGCGTGGATTTCAATTTCTCGCAGTATATCGAGGACAACGTCGAGGAGGCTGCGTCCGGCGTGAAGGGCGAGAACTCGGTCAAGCTGTACGGGGGCGACCTCGACGTGCTCGAGCGCACCGCCAACAAGATCAAGGACGTGATGGCCGGCATACCCGGCATCGCCGACCTTGCGGTGCTGAGCTCCCTGGGCCAGCCGACCGTGCGCATCGACATCGACCGCGCCCGTGCCGCGCGCTACGGCCTGGCACCCGGCGACATCAACAACACGGTGCAGGCCGCCATCGGCGGACAGGCGGCCGGCAACCTGTACGAGGTCGGGAGCGACCGCAACTTCCCGATCATCGTGCGGCTGTCGGCCCAGTTCCGGCAGAGCCTCGACGAGATCCGGCGCATCCCGATCGGTGCCACCAACCCGAACGGCGGCGTGGTGCAGATCCCGCTCAGCGACGTTGCGACCGTGAAGCTCACGTCGGGCGCCTCGTTCATCTACCGCGAGCAGCAGGAGCGCTACATCCCGATCAAGTTCAGCGTGCGCGGCCGTGACCTCGGGACCACCGTGCTCGAAGCGCAGAAAAGGATCGCCGACGAGGTCCGCATGCCCGGCGGCTACCACACCGAGTGGGTCGGCGAGTTCGGCAACCTGCAGGACGCGCTGAACCGGCTGGAGGTGGTCGTGCCGCTCAGCATCCTGGTGATCTGCTTCCTGCTCTACCTCAACTTCGGCTCGGTGGCGGACATGCTGCTGGCCGTGAGCGTGATCCCGATGGCGCTGATCGGTGGCGTGGGGGCGCTGTTCCTGACCGGGACGCCGTTCAGCGTGTCGGCCGCGATCGGCTTCGTGGCGCTGTTCGGCATCTCGGCGATGGACGGCATCCTGGTGGTCACCTATTTCAACCGCATGATCGCGTCCGGGATCGAGCGGTCCGAGGCGATCATTCGCACCTGCCTGGTCCAGATGCGGCCGGTGGTGATGACCTGCGTCGTCGCTGCGGTCGGCCTCATGCCGGCGGCCGTGTCGAACGGGATCGGCTCGCAGGTGCAAAAACCCCTCGCGCTGGTCGTCGTCGGCGGCATCATGCTGGCACCGGTCCTCATCCTGACAGTGCTGCCTGTGCTGCTCGGCCTGTTCTCGCGCCGGGTCGGTCAGGAAGGTGGTGACATCGTGGCGGAACCGGCCGAATGAAGGCCTTGCCCTGCCTGCTCGCCACGGCGCTGGCAGGCTGCGCCGTCGGCCCGAACTTCAGGCCGCCGGCAGCACCCAAGGTGTCGAGATACACCCCTGCGGCGCTGCCGGTGGTGCTCGTCGCCGATCGCACGCCGGCCAATCCGTCGCAGACGCTGACACCCGACCTGTTCATCCAGGGCGACTGGTGGGCGCTGTTTCACAACCAGCCGCTGGACGACCTGATCGCAAGGGCGTTGCGGCACAATCCTGACCTTGCCGCCGCCCAGGCCGCGCTGCGGCAGGCGCGTGAGAATGTCTACGCGCAGGAAGGCAGCTACTTCCCGACCTTGAGCGCCAGCTTCGCCCCGAGCCGCAACAAGACGGCGACGGGGAGCCTGTCGCCGGCGACGGCGTCCGGCAATCCGTACTACTCGCTCTACACCGCGCAGCTCAGCGTGAGCTACAATCCCGACGTCTTCGGGCTCAACCGCCGTCTGGTCGAGTCGCTCGTGGCTCTTGCCGACGTGCAGCGCTACCAGCTCGAGGCGACCTACCTCACGCTCACGACGAACCTGGTGACTGCCGCCATCACGGAAGCCTCCCTGCGCGGCCAGATCCAGGCAACGGCGGACATCATCGGGCTTGAGCAAAGCTCGCTCGGGATTTTCCGCAAGCAGCTGGCGTTCGGTGCCATCGCCGGCGTCGACGTTCTCTCGCAGGAAGCGGCACTGGCGCAGGCGCAGGCGAGCTTGCCGCCGCTGCAGAAGCAGCTTGCCCTTGAGCGCGACATGATGGCCACCCTGGCCGGCGATCTGCCGAGCGAGTCCGTGGCCGGCACCTTCACGCTCGAAGCGCTGCACCTGCCGGAAGACCTTCCGGTCAGCTTGCCATCCAGGCTCGTCGAGCAACGGCCCGACATCAAGCAGGCGGAACAGAACCTGAAGTCCGCGAGCGCTCTCATTGGCGTGGCCGTGGCCAATCGGCTTCCCCTACTAAGCTTGACCGCATTTGGCGGAAGCCAGGCAATCCACTTTGATCAACTCTTTACCCCAGGTAACGGTTTCTGGTCGCTGGCTGCGACCATCACCCAGCCGTTGTTCGACGGCGGGACGCTGCTGCATCGCGAACGTGGGGCGAGAGCAGCATTCGACCAGGCGGAAGCACAGTATCGCAGCACGATCCTGACGTCTTTCCAGAACGTGGCTGACTCCCTCCAGGCGCTTCAGACGGATGCCGACGCAGTGCGTGTGGCGGCAGAGGCCTCTCGAACCGGGGATGCCGCTCTCGCGATCACTCGCAAGCAGCTTAGTCTCGGACAGATTGCATACCTCGGATTGCTGAATGCCGAGCAGACGGAACTACAGGCGAAACTTACCTTGATCCAGGCTCAGGCGTCTCGCCTGGCCGACACGGCTGCACTCTTCCAGTCTCTTGGTGGCGGATGGTGGCATCGTAGCGACGTCGAAGTTCATGACATCCACGGCGATGATCTTCTAAGCATTATTGGTATAAGGTGACGTGTTATAGAAGATATATATTGTTGTTTGCGATATTAATGCCAGTCGCATTACTGGCTTAGATGCATAAGCTGGCATACTGCTTTTGGCGTCTCTGAGGAATCCTACAACTAAATTTAAGGGTTTCAATACGACATTAAGCAACGATATCGTCACCAGTATCGCCGTCTAAGGCATATAAATCTCGCACGCAACCTGCAGTTTACTAGGCACCATGTCGCGTAAGACGTAATGACTATCCTAGCAGCTGAGCATGGTAAACTGCCGGCCATCGGCAGCTTACATCATGGTGCAATCGTATAGAGATGGAAGACTTGCGTGTGGCCCCTCGTCTCTGCGCGCTGGACGGCGTGAGCCGGGCGGAGGCGGCGTGGCTGTATGGCATGGACCGCCAAGCGCTCCGTAATGCGTTGGTGCACCTGGACGCCGGGGGCCTGTATGGTCGGCGCTTCACCCGAACACGCGTCCTCGCCGCCATCCAGCCCGCCACGGGCAACAGCACCGCCCCCGTACTGCCGGAGGTCGCGCCCTGCACGATGGGCTGGGTCCTGGAGCGCTTCCCGCCGAGCGCCGGGCTGACGAGCACGCCGTGATGGTACTGGAGCAGGCCGAATGGCACGGCGTCCACGTGCTGCTGATCCCCGGCACTGTCACGCCGGCGCCGCTGCCGCCCTGTGCACCCGAGCTGAACCCGGTCGGGCGCGTCCGGCCATACCTGCGCGAGCGCTTCCTCTCGCACCGGCTGTCCGATGACTGTGACACCGTCGGCGACGCCTGGAACAGGCTTACGCCAGAACGCCTCCGACCGCTGTGCAGCCACCCCTACCATCTGACAGGACAACTGCCAGGCTCAGAGGCATGGGTCAGAAGCTCCGCTTAGCAGTATCATCCGAGTCCGATACGCAAAATCAGGATGTCACCGGATCATCGGGAGGGAATGCTCAGGGTGGAGTAACAGGGAACCATTCCGTTAATAAAACATCTGATATGGTCCATGAGGCAGCCGTTATGCAACGCTGACCAATGTTGAAGGTGCAGCAAAAGCGCTAACTCTGCATCTTCCTGGATACCTTGTTGCAGATCTGCCGCACATACCCGCTGCAGTTGCAGTTTTCTGCGTATTTGATTACAAAGATACCGCTATCGTACTATGTCTTTAGTTTGACTGATCTCATGCTGGCCCATCACGTGACCGTAATGACAAGTTTATGGATTGTGAAAGATTCTGAGATAACAGATGAGTTCACCGAACATCACGTCAACTTGACCTGAGTCACAGAATACCGCAGCGGTGAGCCCCCAGAAAGGGAGTTCGCCGTGCATAGCTACAAGTGTCTTTCAGCTGTACTGCCAGTTGTTGCCATAATATACTGTGTTCCGGCTCATGCGCAGTTGTCCAATCAGCAAAGTTTCAGCGGCCAGAACAATATAATCAGCCCGTTCGGCTACGGTACTGTTGTGCAGGGCTTTCCCACGGTCCCAGGCAAGACCGGCAACGCAATCTGCGCCGCAACCGCCACGCCCACCTGCCTGTCGGTCTCCGGAACGGGCGACTGCAGCTGGCAGATCGGAGTGGGCACGCTGGTATCGTGCAACCAGGGTGGCAAGGCCGGCGTCGACGAGACCCGGTTCGCCCCTGTCAACTGCAACAACAACCTCGACGGCGACGGCGGCGTAAGCGGTCTGATCACCAGCGCGGACTGGTGTGGCTGGGCCAGCTACATGGCGCAGCGCACCATCGACTCCATCTACCAGTACAACGACTACGTCCGGCTCGGGGTGGACAAGCGCTTCGGTGGAGCCGTGTTCGAGCTGTATGGCGTCGACAAGCTCGATCGCATCCAGCAGCATCCCGGCGGCGCGACGCAGCTGGCGCTGTATGGCGACGACCTTGGCTATGCTCCCGCCGGCACCCCTTCCGGCTGGTTCGCAACCAATTCAAACACCGATTTCCTGCTGCCCGACGCTCTGGGATGGGACAACCATGCCTATGGCTCGCAGGCGTCGTGCCAGGGCGCCCATCCCGGCGCCACCTGCACGCTGCGCATGGCCGCCGACAACGTCAGCGACGACGTCACCAACGTCGGTTGCGCCAACAACGGTGCCGATGCCGGCGTCGGCTTCAACCCGGTCCAGGCAGTGTCGCTGAACTGCTGGTACGGCGACCCCAACAACTACGTCGACGACGTGTACTCGCCTGGCGCCGGCTATGTCACGGTCGACAAGCATGCCCCCAACAACTACTCGAAGAGCAGCAACGTCCCCGGGCTGTTCTGGGCGCAGACCTCTCAGGTGATCGGGCCCTTCGCGCAGCTCACCTACGACATCAAGGGCGGCAACGCGCTGCGCACCATGACGCCGGACTTCCAGGAGCTGCCGGCCATCTTCCTGCACCAAGGGATCGGCGCACAGGTCTATTACTACACGGGAGCCAACGCGTACAACGCCATCAGCCAGCCGGTCACCAAGGCCACGCTGGCCGTGGGCGCCATCGGCACTCTTGGCTTCACGCCGCGCACCGGGCAGTACGGTGCCGGCTACAACGTCGCCATGACCGAGGACTGGGCCAGCATGTGCGACACCACCGGCACCCAGTGCGTCACCATCGCCTCGTTCTCCAACGCGGCGCAGATCATCGAGGCCGCCAACAGTGCGACGAACTCGTACTTCGGCATCCACGGCTTCTTCACCATGGCGCCAGGCCTGAGCCAGCGGGCCACGCTGTTCATCGCGCCGTATCGCTTCGACGACGTCGTGCAGGGCAAATCGGTACGACAGTGGATCTACCAGCTCCACCAGAACCCGCTGCTGCCTCCTGCTCCGGCGCACGGCCCGACCAACTGATCAGCCCCCTGCCCCGGGCACGGCCGTGCCCGGGGACCACGGCTCTGCGACCGGATCGCGGCACGAACGAAGCGAGGCCTCCACGGCAAGGCACTGATGCAGGAAGGCCGCTGGGCGACCTTGTACCAGCAGTCTTTGAGCATGGCCGGTCAGGCAAGCAAGGTTGAGGCTCTGCCTCAAACTCCGCCAAAGGCTAGCCTTTGGAATCCGATTCTTAAGTGCAGGGTTTCCAAAGGGCTCGGCCCTTTGGCGGGTCTGCGCGGAGCCCAGCCTTGCTTTCCCGCAGGTCAGCATCACAGACCGCCGGTATCAGCGGAGCGGCTCGGCTACGTCGCGGGCATGGTCGCGCCCCGGGGGCGCCGACGCTCAGCCGAGCAGGGCCGCCGTGGTGGTCACGCCGACGCCGGACAGCACGATGCGGGTACCATCCACGAGGCCCAGGGTGGTGCTGCTTCCCGACGCCGTCAGGGTCGCCGGCTTGGCGTAGCCCACCAGGCCCAGATGGTCGGTGCCGACGCGGAAGCCGGAGATGGTATCGGTGCCGCCCGCGCTGCCGGAGGTCGCGGCGATCATGGTGGCGGCGCCGGTGCCGAGATAGAGCGTGGCGCTGCCTGCGCCGAGCTGTACGATGCCGCCGCCCGCGCCGCCCGCGAAGGTGTCCTCGCCCAGGCCGAGGCTGATGGAGTCGGCGCCGGAGCCGCCGAAGACCAGGTCGCCGGCGGCGGCGCCCGCCCCGGCAAGGGTCTCGTTGCCAGCGCCCGCCGCCAGGATGTCGCCGCCCGCCGCAGAGGCCCGGAGCTGGTCGCCGGACACGTTGCCGGCCAGGAAGGTACCTGCGCCGCTGGCGAACAGCGCGCTGCCCCCGGTGCCGGCGAACACCGCGCCGACGCCGGCGTGGATGGTCTCCGAGCCGGCGCCGCCGACGACGGTGTCGGTCTCCGCGCCGCCGGTGAGGGCGAGGGCGCCGGTGCCGCCGAACACCAGCAGGCTGCCGCCGGTGCCGCCGGTCAGGCTCATGGCGCCGCTGCCGCCGATGATCTCATCCGCGCCGGTTCCGCCGGTGTAGCGGATGGCCGCCTGGCCCGCGAAGGCCACCAGCGTGCTGGTGGACAGGCCCCCGCTCAGCCGGAGCGCGGAGGCTCCGTCGCCGACCACCACGCCGCTGCCACCGCCATTGACGAAGCTGATCGTGCCGGCATTGCCGAGCACCGTCATGGCGCCGCCCACGTCCGCGCTGGCAACGACGGACGCCGCGCCGCCGTCGACCACGATGAAGCTTGCCCCGGCAGCCGCCGTGTAGCTGTCCGCCTGACCGGCGGCTCCGTTCAGGGTCACGAGCGCGGGGCCTGGCAGGCCGAGGGCCGGGGCAGAGGACACGCCGACACTGGCGGAGGAGGGGGCGGTGCGCACCACGTCCAGGGCCTGCGACGACGCGGACACATCACCGGCGGCGTCCGTGGCGGTTGCGGTCAGCACGGTATCGCCAAAGGCGAGCGGCGCCGCGAGCGTGGCGCTCCACGCGCCGTTGCTGGCAGCCATGGCGGTGCCGACCACGACGGCACCCTCGAGCAGGGTGACGGTGCTGCCGGCTTCCGCGAGGCCCGAGAAGCTTGGCGTGGCCGAGGCGACGGTGGCGGCCTCCTCGGTCAGGGTCGGCGCGGTCGGCGCCACCGCGTCGATCGTCACTGCCAGGGGTGCGGAGCGGGCGGACACGTTGCCCGCCGCGTCCGATGCCGTGGCGGCGAGGAGGTGGCTGCCGGACGCCAGGCTGGCCGTGTAGCTCCAGGCGCCCGTGGACGACGCGGTGGCGGTGCCGAGCAGCGCCGTGCCGTCGTAGACCAAGGCGATGCAGCCCGCCTCCGCCGTGCCGTCCAGCGTCTGCGTGGCCGGGCGGGTGGTGCCGTCGCCGACCACGCCGGAGTCGCTCGCCGCGGCCAGGGACAGGGTGGGGATGCCGGGCGCCACGGTGTCGATCGTCACCGACAGGACGGCAGACGGCGCGGAGCGGTTGCCGGCGGCGTCCGTGGCGGTCGCGGACAAGGCGTGGACGCCGTCCGCCAGGGCCGGCGTGGCCAGGCTCCAGGTGCCGCCAGCCCCCGCGGCGACCGTGCCGAGCACCGAGGACACGCCGTCGTGGCTGTCGGTGACGACCACCGTGCTGCCGGCGTTCGCCGTGCCGTCCAGGAGCGGCGTGGCTTGGTCGGTGACGCGGTCGGCGTGCGAGACGCCGGTGTCGCTCGCCGCGTCCAGGGCAAGCCCGGGTGCCGTCGGCGCCAGGGTGTCGACGACGATGCCGGTGGCGGCTCCCGCCGTGGCGGCGTTCACGACCAGCGACACGGCGCCGCCGCTGGCGCCGGTGATGGTGGCGCCGCCGGCCAGCGTCAGGCCGGTCGCGGTCAGGTCCGGGGTGTTCTGCCCCGCAGCCACCGTGGTGGTGAACACCAGGCGGGTCGGGGTGGACGCCGCGGCGTCGAAGGCTGCGGTGCCGCCGTCGCTCAGGGTCAGGCCGACGGTGCCGGCCGCGCCGACGCTCACCGGGCCTGTGGTGGCCAGGGTGAAGCTCACCGAACGCCCGGCGTCGAGCGGGCCGACGGCGCCGGGCGTGGCGGCCAGGGACAGCACCGCGGGCAGGACGACGGGGCTGGCCGCTGCGGCGCCGGGCGTGGTGACCACCAGGCTGCCGGCGCCGATGTTGCCGAAGCTGTCCACGACCGTGACCTGCACCGTGTCGGTGCCGGCCGCCGACGCCGTGTATCCGAGCGAGGCCAGCTCGGTCCCCACGTCGGCCAGGCTGCCGGTCATGGTCAGCACGCGTCCGTTCGACGAGACGGCGACGGTGGCGGCCGCGGCCTGGGTCGCCGAGAGCCTGCCGGCGAGGTCGGTGACGGTCAGGGTGAGGGTGCTCGACGTGAACGCCCCGGTGTCGGCCAGGGTGAACCCGCCGATCGGGCTGGCGGTGCCTGCAACGACCGTCGCCCTCGCCGGGCCGCCCACGGTGATGGTGCCGGCCATGCCCGTGATGGGATCGCCGACGTCGGCCAGGATGGCGAGGTCGACGTCGGAGATGGAGCGCTGGACGCCGGTGGGCAGGCCGAGACCGGTCATGAGGTCGTCGGCGTTGGGATCCGACGCGCTGTTGGCGAGATGCGCATAGCCTTCGCCGTTGTTCAGGGTCGTGATGTTGACGAGGGCACCGCCGTTGGCCGCCGTGGCATTGACGCCGGTGAACACCTCGCGGCCGCCGATGCTGGCGAGGTCGTGGTCCCACGCGGTCTCGTAGGTGGCGTCCAGGCTGCCGGTCTGCGAGGTCTCGCCGCCGAAGCCCAGGCCGTGGGCGATCTCGTGCTCGAACAGGCTCAGGCCGTCGTACTGGCCGGCAGGCACGCTGGTGCCGCCGTCCAGGTATTCCTGCCCGAGATAGGCCGCGTTGACGTTGATGGTGATGTCCGAGCTGCCGCCGCTCAGGTGCGTGCCCGTGGACAGCTCGTAGACGGCGCCGGACTCGAGCAGGGTGTGGCCGTCCTCGGTGCCAACGACCGCGTCCAGGGTGGGCGACGTGTCGGCAAGCAGCCCGTTCTGGCCGTCGTTGACGAGGTCGATCTGGACGGTGAGCGTACCGAGACCGGTCAGATGCGTTACCCAAGCATCAAGAGCGCGCTTCACGTCGGCGACAAGCGCGGTGCTGTAGGCACCCGCCATGTTGCTGGGATCGTTGAGGATAACAGCGTCGGCCGGCGTGGAGGCAGTTGTGCTCACGATTTCGTGTCCTGATCACTTCTGCGGCAAGTTCTACATTTTGAGACGCTACCGGGAGGTTAAGGGAGCACAAGTTTTCGCGATCAACCCGGTCCGGGTCGCTGCCTGGTCAGGCGGCATCTGCACGGCCAGTTGCTTCGGGCGATGCCGAGGGTCGCGCAAAGGCGCGGGCAACGCTCCCCCGCCGCCACCCGCAGTCTGCTTGCCGACATCCTTCCGGATGGGCCGGGAGATCTCAGTACGATCTGGGAACAGATGTGCCTGCGTGCGCCGCATCTGTCCCGGCTCCGAGGGCCATGACGCTTATACCAACCGCCCTAATCCGTGACCGTCGCCCAGGTGCGCTGCGTGATTGA
>CAXSFE010000016.1:0-45780 GCA_964236585.1 uncultured Acetobacteraceae bacterium | reverse complement strand
GAGCGATCGTGGGAATCCCAGACCCGTCAGAGTCAGACGTTTCGGCGGCTGGTATAAGACCGGGCCAAACACTGTCGGACGTCTGCTGCAGCTGGATCGACGTTCTCCGAGTCGTGGTTTCCAAAGGCAAGCCTTTGGCGGAGTTTGAGGCAGAGCCTCAACCTTGCCTTCTTTTCGCGTCAGCCCGCCCGTCGCGCGAGCTGCCTCCGGTCCGCGACGCGCCGGGTGAAGCCGATCTGGTCGAAGTGCTCCAGCAGTGGGACGCTGAACTTGCGCGACACGCCCAGCGCCGCGCCGGCGTCGCTGACCAGCAGGCCGGCGCCCTCGGCCAGGAGGGGCTCCAGGCGCAGGCGCGCGGCCTCGACGGCGTCGCGGTGGAACAGCAGTTCGCGCTTCTGCACGCGGTCGGCGGCGCGGACCAGGACGCCCTCGCGGACGAGGCGGTCGGCGAGGCGCTTCAGCACCGGGTCGGCGGCGAAGTCGCGGGTGTCGGGGGCGGACAGGCCGGCCTGGCGCACCCGCTCGGCCAGGGCGGAGGCGGCCTGGAGGTCGCGGTCGGCGCGGTCGCGCTCGAAGGCGGCGCGCACCGGGGCGACGAGGCCGCCGGCCAGGCGCAGCACGTTCGCCGTGGCGAGGCGCGACAGGGCCTCCTCCAGGACGGCCGCCGACGCGCCAGGCAGGGCGGCCAGCAGGCGGTCGCGCGGGACGCCGTCGGGGGTGTCGGCGAGGAGGGCGGGGATGCGGGCCGCGACCGCGTCCAGGGCCGGGCGCGTCACTGCGACGCCGCGGGCGATCACCACCGTGCCCTGCGCGCCGGGGCTGGCGAGCAGGGCCGAGGAGACGAGGTCCGCGGACAGGCCGGACAGGCGTGCGAGGCGCTGCAGAGGGCGGCCTGCCGGGCCGGCGTCGGCCACTTCGGCGGCGACCAGGCGCTCCGGGGTGTCGGAGGCGAGGCGCGCGAGGCGCTCCAGCAGGGCGGGGTCGCGCCGGCGGAGACGCGCGGCCTCCGGGTCGAGGACGAGGCCGCCGGCCAGGGTGCGCGCGGGCGAGGGGCTGCGCAGGATGAAGGCCTCGCGCGCGGGCACGGCGACCGGCTCCGCGCAGTGCAGCTGGGCGAGGCAGGACTCGCCCGGCGCCAGCTCGCGCCGGTCGAGCAGGCGCAGGGCGGCGTCGACCTCCAGCGTGCCGGCCAGGAAGCGCAGGCGCGCGCCGTCGCGTAGCGGGGCGGGGGCGCTGTCCGTGGCGCGCAGGCGGACGGACAGCCACTCGGCCGGCGGCAGGGTGCCCGGGCGGGTCAGGGCGATGCCGCGCGCGGTCTCCGCGGTGGAGACGGCGCGCAGGTTGACGGCGACGCGCTGGCCGATGCCGGCGGTGTCGACCTTCGCGCCGTGCACCTGCAGGCCGCGCACGCGGACCGTCTCGCCGGAGGGGGAGAGCACGAGTTCGTCGCCGGCGGAGATGGCGCCGCGACGCAGCGTGCCGGTGACGACCGTGCCGTGGCCTGCGATGGAGAAGGCGCGGTCCACCGGCAGCCAGGGGTAGCCGGACTCGCGGGCGTCTGCGCCGGGCAGGCGGGCCAGGGCGGCGCGAAGCTCCGCGATGCCGCCGCCGTCGAGTGCCGAGACCGCGAGCGCGTCCTCGACCTCCAGGCCGGCGGAGCGGGCGAGGGCCAGGCTGTCGCGGGTGACCTCGGCGAGGCGGTCGGGGGCCGCGAGGTCGCGCTTGGTCACGGCGAGCACGGTGCGGCGCAGGCCGAGGAGGGCGGCGATCTCGATGTGCTCGACGGTCTGGGCCTGGATGCCCTCGTTGGCGGCGACGACGAGGAGCACGGCGCCGATGCCGGTGGCGCCGGAGACCATCGTGCGCACGAAGCGCTCGTGGCCGGGCATGTCGATCAGGTCGATCGTGGCGTCGCCGGCGACGAAGTGCGCGAAGCCGAGGGCGATCGAGATGCCGCGGCGCTTCTCCTCGGGGAGGCGGTCGGTCTCGATGCCGGTGAGGGCGCGGACGAGCGCGGTCTTGCCGTGGTCGACGTGGCCGATCACGCCGAGGAGGCGGCGGGTCACGGGCAAGGAAGGAAGGCCAGAGGCTCTGCCTCTGGACTCCGCCAAGGGAAGCCCCTTGGATGGCTTGCCTTAAGTGAGGCCGGTCCAGGGGCGGCTCGCCCCTGGCGGGTCTGGGCAGAGCCCAGCGCTTCCTTCACGCCGTCCCGCACGCCCGCGTCACGGCATCCGCGATCTCCTCCAGCTCGTCGTCGGCGACCGCGATCATGTCGAGCAGGACGAGGTCGGCGGCGATGCGGCCCACGACGGCGGGGTGGTTGCGGCGGAGCGCCAGGGCGAGGGCGTCGGCGCCCATCGCCTCGCAGGCGAGGCCGACGGCGCGGCTCGGCAGGCGGGTGCCGGGGAGCGAGCCGCCGCCGACCTGGGCGTCCGTGGGCTCGACGCGCCAGAGCACGGAGTCGGGGAGAAGGGCGCACAGGCGCTCGGCGCGGTCCTGCAGGATGTCCTCGGTCTGGGCGAGCATGCGCATGACCGGCAGCTCCAGCGGCGCGTGGACGTGCAGGCGCAGCGTGGCCTCCAGGGCGGCAAGGCACATCTTGTCGGGGCGGACGGCGCGCATCAGGGGGTGGCGGCGCATGCGGGCGATGGCGGCCTCGCGGCCGACGAGGAGGCCGGCCTGGGGGCCGCCGAGCAGCTTGTCGCCGCTGAAGGCCACGATGTCGGCGCCGGCGGCGACAGCCTCGCGGACGGTGGGCTCCTCGGGGCAGCGGTAGGGGCGCAGGTCGTGGAGCGAGCCGCTGCCGAGGTCGTTCATCATCAGCAGGCCGTGCTCGTGGGCGAGGGCGGCGATCTCGGACGGGGCAGGGGCGCCGGTGAAGCCGACGATGCGGTAGTTGCTCTGGTGCACGCGCAGCAGCATGCGGGTGTTGGGGCCGATGGCGTGGGCGTAGTCGGAGAGGCGGGTGCGGTTGGTGGTGCCGACCTCGACCAGGCGGGCGCCGCCCTGCTGGATCACGTCGGGGATGCGGAAGCCGCCGCCGATCTCGACCAGCTCGCCGCGCGAGACGATCACCTCGCCGGGGGCGCCGGACGTGGCATGGGGCGGGGCGCCGGGCGCGGGCGCGCCGGCGAGGGCGGAGAGCGCGAGGAGGACGGCGGCTGCGCAGTTGTTGACGCACAGGCCGGCCTCGGCGCCGCTCACGGTGCGCAGGAGCTCGGCGAGGCCGGCGGCGCGCTCGCCGCGGCGGCCGTGCTCCAGGTCGAACTCGAGGTTGCAGTAGGCGCGCGCGGCCTCGGCGACGGCGTCCACGGCCTGCTCGGCCAGGGGCGCGCGACCGAGGTTGGTGTGGAGCAGGATGCCGGTGGCGTTGATCGTGCGGCGCAGGGTGGGCCGCGCGTCGCGACGGAGTTGGCGGGCGGCGGCGAGCAGGATGGCGTCCGGGGACGGCAGGCCGCCGCCGTCGCGGATCGCGGCGCGGGAGTGGTCGAGCACCTGGCGCAAGGCGTCGGTCACGGCCTGGCGCGAGGAGGCCGCGACCAGGGCGGCCGCGGCGTCGCTCTCGAGCAGACGCTGCACCGGGGGCAGGGCACGCAGCAGGCCGGCTCGGTCCTGGGCTCGGTCATCCTGGGCGGCGATTACCATCGCCGTGTGATAGTCAATGTTCCTCCGGCGCTCAATCGGAGATGCAGGCTTGGGCGGAGATGCAGGCCTGGCGGAGATGCAGGCCAGGGCGGAAACGGGCGTTCAGGCCAGGGTTGCTCGAACGTGGCTCTTGCGGGTGATGGTCCGATCTTGTTGCGTCAACCGACCTGTCGGGTTGCGGAATCACCGGCGGACTTTGCGCGTTCGTTGCTTCGACGAAACCCCGGCGAGGGCGCCGGCTGAAGTGGCGTGCCGCCCGGATCGTGTCTCGTGTCGTTTTTGCATACGAGTGTGTTCGTGAGCCCTGGTATTCCGGACGAAAACATGAATAGTGAACAATGTTGGTTGGCCGTGCCTCCCTGTGAGTACAGGGTGATGCTGACGGAGCGGCTTCTCACTCATGGCAAAGGACGCAATGGCTGTGTTCACGGAGAGGACGGCTGACGAGCAGGAGAATGACGAGGTCGGCCGCGAACTTGTTCTTCCGGCAACGCCTCGCCACACGCGCCGCCTTTCGGACAAGATCCTCGTCGCGTTCCACCAGGCCTGCGATACCGGCGAGCTCGACGTGGCCGACCAGCTGCTGGTGATCCTCGAGAAGATGATGGGCCGTCGCCCGACCGTGAACGAAGGCAACCGCCGCCGCAACATGGAGAGCCTGGTCGCGGCGTTCGAGCGGCTCTGGCACCTGCGCCACCCGGAACGCTGAGCGTCTGGATGGGGTCGCGCCCCAGGCGGGGTGGCGGGCGGAAGCTGGCGTCAGGCACTGAGCCAGAGCGTGGCGCCCCCACGCAGGATCGCCTCCGCCTGTTCCGTGAACCGGCCGTCCGTCTGGTGCAGCACCAGGCCGGGATGAAGGATGCTGCCGGCGCGGCTGCCGAGCGCCCCGCGCACCAGCACGAGGCGGGCCGCCACGCCTGGCCGCGGCCAGAGCGGCAGCACCGAGATCCCGCCGCAGCCTGACGAGCGCAGCGCCGATGTCGCTTCGGCGAGGGCGGCCGCAGGCAGGGCGAGGGTGAGGCTGCCCCGGTGGCGCAGGCCGCGGCACAGCGACGCGACCCACAGCGACAGCAGGCCGGGGCTGGAGCGTCGCGCGACGTCGCGGGCGTTGTCGGGCGAGGCGGTGCCGGCGTGCCAGGGCGGGTTGGCAAAGGCGTGGTGGAAGCGGCCGCACGGCACGGCTTCGGCGCCGGTCAGGTCGGCGGTGAGCACTTCGACACCGGTCGCGCCGTTCGCGGCGAGGTTGCGGCGGGCCAGGGCGGCGAGCGCCGGGTCCAGCTCGATGCCGAGGCCGGACAGACGCGGGACGCGTGCGGTCAGGCAGAGCAGGCCGGCGCCGGCGCCGGTGCCGCCCTCGAGCACGCGCTGGCCGGGACGCGCGGCCACGCAGGCGGCCATCAGCACCGGCTCGAGCCCGCTCCTGTGGCCGCGCAGCATCTGGCGGTAGGCGACCCGGCCGCCCAGGAGGGTGCCGGAGGACTCGTCCGGCGCCGTCGCGGGGCCCGGCTCGGGCGCCGGCACGGCTGTCAGGCCTCGCCGGCCTCGCGCAGGACGCGGCGGGCGCGCGGCTCGTCGTCGTCGTCGACCATGAGGCGGCGCGGGATGGCGCCGATGCTGCCCTCCACCGCGCTGGTGTGGGCGTCGAGCAGCAGCGCCTCGATGCCCGCGTCGGCGAGCAGCACGCGCAGGAAGGAGAGCCGCACGGGATCGTTGGTTGTGGCGATGACGCGCATGCTTGTGCCTCGGGACGGGGTGGTGCAAGGAAGGCGCCCGGCGCCGGACGCGTCGTGGCGCCCGCTCACGCCGGGGTCGCGCCACGGTGCCCGCCCGCAGCGCGCGGTCGGTCGAACCCGGGAGACGCGGTTGAGTGCCACGGCCAGACAGCCGGACGGTTTGGACTCAGCCGGGCCGGGCGCAGCCCCCGACGCCCTGTCCCGGCTCGCGGCACTGTTCCACGACGACATCGCCTCCTGCAACCGGGCGATCGTCTCGCGCATGGACAGCCCGGTCGTGCTGATCCCGCAGCTTGCGGCGCACATCGTGGCGGCGGGCGGCAAGCGGCTGCGGCCGCTGCTGACGCTGGCGGCGGCACGGCTGTGCGGGTATGGCGGGGACCGGCAGATCCGGCTGGCCGCGTGCGTCGAGTTCATCCACACGGCGACGCTGCTGCACGACGACGTGGTCGACGAGAGCTTCCTGCGGCGCGGTCTGGCCAGCGCCAACGCGGTGTTCGGCAACAAGGCGTCCGTGCTGGTCGGCGACTTCCTGTTCGCGCGCGCCTTCCAGCTCATGGTGGAGGACGGCTCGCTGCGGGTGCTGGGCATCCTGTCGCAGGCGGCGGCGACCATCGCGGAGGGCGAGGTGCTGCAGCTCACCACGCAGAACGACCTGTCGACGCCGGAGGCGCGCTACCTCGACGTGGTGCGCGGCAAGACCGCGGCGCTTTTCGCGGCCGCCTGCCAGGTGGGCGCCGTGGTCGCCGCGCGGCCGGAGCGCGAGGAGACGGCGCTGTTCGAGTACGGGATGAACCTGGGCATCGCGTTCCAGCTGGTCGACGATGCGCTCGACTACGCGGCGGACCAGGCGGAGCTGGGCAAGACCGTGGGCGACGACTTCCGCGAGGGCAAGATCACGCTGCCGGTGCTGGCGGCGCACGCGGCGGGCAGCGAGGCGGACCGCGCGTTCTGGCGCCGCACCGTGGGCGAGAGCGAGCAGACGGAGGCGGACCTCGACCACGCCATGCGGCTGGTGGCGGACAGCGGGGCGATCGCGACGACCCTGGGGCGGGCGGGGGAGTTCGCGCTGGCGGCGCGCACGGCGCTGTCGGCGTTCCCGGACGGAGAGGTCCGGCAGCGGATGCTCGACGTCGCGGACTACACGGTCAGCCGGGGCAGGTAAGGAAGGCCGGGCTCCGCCCAGACCCGCCAAAGGGCCGAGCCCTTTGGAAACCCTTTACTTAAGTATTGGATTCCAAAGGCTTGCCTTTGGCGGAGTTTGAGGCAGAGCCTCAACCTTGCTTGCTTGCCAGCAGTCTGTGGAACACCCGGGTCGCGTCGCGCGTGACGCCGGGGTCGCGGCCGGGCCGGGACAGCATGTCGCCCCAGGCGAACAGGTCGGCGATGCGTGCGATCGCCTCCCAGCCGGACGGCAGGGCGCCGCCGGCGCCGCGGTAGCCGTGAGCGAGGCCGGCGGTGAAGCCCGGCAGGTCGGCGGGGCCCGGGCGCAGCAGCGTGGCGAAGTCGAGCGCGGGCAGCCCGGACAGGGCGAACTCCCAGTCGAGCAGGGCGGCGACGGTCCAGCCCCGCGCGTCGCGGCGCAGCAGGATGTTGGACGGGTTGCAGTCGCCGTGGACGAGGCAGGGGGGCGAGAGCCAGTCGGCGAGGCGGGGGGCGTGGCGGCGGGCCCAGGCGAGCACGGCGCCGGCGAGGTCGGGGCCGAGGCGGGCGAGGCCCTCGCCGTGCAGGAGGCGCTCGTCGAGGAAGGCGAGGAGGGCGGGGGCGTCGAGGTCGATGGGGTGCGTCACGTCGAGGCCGTCGCCGAGGAAGCCGAGGCGGGGGAGGCGGATCGCGTGGACGCGGGCCAGGGCGGCGCCGACGGCTGCTGCGAGGTTGTGGGGCGCGGGTGGGGCGGGGTTTCCACCGGGCGAGAGCGAGGCGAGGTGGTCGAGGCGGTCGGCGTCGATCCACTCGCAGACCGTGGCGGGGCCGCCGGTCGGGGAGCCTGCGGGGTCGGCGTGGAGGACGCGCGCGACGGGGACGCCGCGGGGGAGCAGCAGGGCGGGCAGGGCGGCCTCGCGCGCGGCGGAGGCGGCGCCGTGCTGGGCGAGGCGCAGCAGCACGTGGTGGGGGGCGCGGTCGAGGGTCACGCGCAGGCTGGTGTTGGAGAGGCCGCCCGGGACGGGGGTCGCGGCGAGGACGCGCGCGTCCGGGCGTGCTGCGGCGACGAGGGCGGCGACCTCGGCGAGGGTCGGGGTCAGCTCCGGCGCCGCGCGCTGCCAGCCGGACCGCAGGGGCGGGGCGTCGCTCACCGGGGCATGGCGGGCGGGTCGTCGCCGAGCACGCGCAGGGACCCGAAGCCGTAGGGGAGGAAGCGGCGCGCCAGCGCGCGCGGCCGGGCCGGGGGCGAGGTGACGAACACGGTCGCGCCGGCCGTGGGGCGGGGTGAGGTTCGGGACGGGGCGGGCAGGGCGTCGAGGAGGACGCAGGCCTGGCGGGCGACGGCCTGGGCGGGGTCGAGCCAGGCGATGCCGGGCGGGGCGGCGCGCGCCAGCTCGGGCAGCAGCAGGCGGTAGTGGGTGCAGCCGAGGACGATGGTGTCGATGCGCGCGGCGCCGGGCTGGTCCAGCAGGCCGGCGAGTTCGGCGGCGATGGCGGCCGGTGCGACGGGCGTGCCGTGGAAGCGGTTCTCGGCCAGGGCGGCGAGGTGGGTCGCGCCGTGCGCGTGCACCGTGCAGTCCGGGGCGAAGCGCGCGACGAGGTCGGCGACGTAGGGGCGCGACACGGTGGCGGGGGTGGCGAGCAGGCCGAAGCAGCGGGTGCGGCTCAGGCGGGCCGCCCACCGGATCGCGGGGACGCAGCCGACGAAGGGCAGGTCGAAGCGGGCGCGCAGGGCGGCGAGGGCGGCGACGCTGGCGGTGTTGCAGGCGAGCACGACCAGGCAGGGGGCGATGGCGGCGATGGCGCGGGCCACGAGGGCGACGAGGTGGCGCGCGAGGTCGTCGGCGGGGCGCTCGCCGTAGGGGAAGCCGGCGGTGTCGGCGAGGTAGGCGATCGGGAGGCCGGGGCGCAGGGCGCGCAGCTCGGCGACCACGCCGAGGCCGCCGACGCCGGAGTCCAGGACCAGCACCGGGGCGGGGCCTGCCGGCAGGACGCGGGCGGCGGACGGCGGCGGCGGTGCGGGGGTGGGGTGCGCCTGGACGGCGAGCGCGGCCTGGTCAGGCGGGCTGACGGAGCGGCTCCGCGGCGAGGCGGCGGGTCTGCGACACGCGCATCGGGCGCAGGACCAGCAGGGCGAGCAGGGCCGCGGTGATGTTGAACAGGGCGGCGAGGTAGAACACGGAGACCCAGCTTCCGGTGCTCTCGCGCAGGAGGCTGGCCAGGGGGACGACGAGGGCGGCGGTGCCCTTCGCGGTGTAGAGCATGCCGTAGTTGGCGGCGGCGTGGCGGCGGCCGAACAGGTCGGTGCACAGCGCGGGGAACAGGCTGTAGATCTCGCCCCAGGCGAAGAACACCATGCCGGAGATCAGCACGAAGGCGACCGGGCTGTGCGCGAACATCAGCAGGGCGAAGATGCCGATACCCTCGAGCATGAAGGCGACGAACATCGTGACCTCGCGGCCGATGAGGTCGGACACCCAGCCGAAGAACGGGCGGGTCACGCCGTTGAGGATGCGGTCGAGCGAGAGCGCGAAGGTGAGCGCGGGCAGGCTGAGGCCGAGGATGGAGACGGGGGCCTTGTCGACGCCGTAGTCGGAGGCGATCACGGCGAGCTGGGCGGTGGCCATCAGGCCGCCGGAGCCGACCATGACGAACATCGCGTACATCAGCCAGAAGGCGGGGTGGGCCAGCACGCGGCGCGGCGACAGGCCGGTGCTGACCGCGACGTAGGAGCCCTGGGCCGCGCCGTGCACCGGGTCCTCGCCGAAGTCGGCGCCGGGCTGGGCGGCGACGCCGACCTCGAAGCCGGGGGGCGAGACCAGGAACAGGGCGGCGAGCATCAGCACGGCGCCCTGCACGGTGCCGAACACGGTGAAGGCGGACTCGTAGCCGTGGTCGGCGATCCAGTGGGAGATCGGCACGATGGTCACGGCCGAGCCGGCGCCGAAGCCGGCCGCGGTCAGGCCGGTGGCGAGGCCGCGCCTGTCGGTGAACCAGCGCAGCGCGTTGCCGACGGTGGCGGCGTAGACGATGCCGGCGCCGATGCCGCCCATCGCGGCGGCGGCGTAGAGCACCGTGAGCGAGGTGGCCGCGCCGTTGAGCAGCCAGGAGCCGCCGACCAGGATGCCGCCGACGAAGACCAGCGGGCGCGGGCCGAGGCGGTCGATGACCCAGCCCTCGAAGGGGAGCAGCCAGGTCTCGGCCAGCACGAACACGGTGAACGCCCACTGCACGTCGGCGCGGGCCCAGCCGTGGGTCTGGGCGATCGGCAGCACGAACAGCGTCCAGCCGTACTGGAGGTTGGCGATCATGACCATGCAGAGGATGCCGATCCCGAGCTGGACCCAGCGTGTGCGTACGGCAGCCATCAGGCGGTTCTCCGGCTTCGATGGATAGGCGCTACAGGGTGTAAACCCGCGAAACAAATGTAATGGTTGTAAATTGAGACGGGGTTCACGGCTGAGCAAGGAAGGCCGGGGCTCTGCCCCTGGACCCCGCCAAAGGCGGAGCCTTTGGAAACCTGGACTTAAGTAAGGCCGGTCCAGGGGCGGCTCGCCCCTGGCGGGTCTGGGCGGAGCCCAGCCTTGCTTCCTATCCCTGCGCCTGCGCCTTGCGGCGGGCGGCGTCCTCGGCGCTGGCGGCGCCGCCGTGGGCGGCGGACCAGGCGATCGGGTCCTCCAGGAAGCGGTGGACCTCGACCATCGCCTGCGGGCTGAAGTACGGCCGCTCGCGGCAGGCCTCGAGCACGTCCCACCAGGTGCACAGGTGGTGCAGGGTGATACCCATGGCGGACAGCGTCTGCAGGCTGCCGGGGAACACGCCGTAGAAGAACACCACGAAGGCGTGCTCGACGATGGCACCGGCGTCGCGCAGCGTGCTGGCGAAGGCGACCTTGGACGCGCCGTCGGTGGTGAGGTCCTCGACGAGCAGCGTCTGGCGGCCGACGGGCACGTCGCCCTCGATCTGGGCGTTGCGGCCGAAGCCCTTGGGCTTCTTGCGGACGTAGGCCATGGGGGCGAGCATGCGGTCGGCCATCCAGGCGGCGAACGGGATGCCCGCGGTCTCGCCGCCGGCGACGGCCTCGATGGTCTCGAAGCCGACGTGGCGGTTGATCTTCTCCACGCCCAGCGCGCTGATCGTGGCGCGGGCGCGGGGGAAGTAGATGATGCGGCGGCAGTCGATGTAGACCGGCGAGGCCCAGCCGGAGGTCAGGATGTAGGGCTGCTCGGGGCGGAAGTTGACCGCCTTGATCTCGAGCAGGATGCGCGCGGTGACGAGGGCGGCGTCGCGGTCCCAGTCGGAGTCCATGCCGGCGCGGGGGCCAGAGGGGGCGGGCAGGGCCATGGGCGGAGGCTCCGTGGTCGGGCGCTCCTGCTTAGCGGCGCGTCCGCGCGGCGTCCATGGCGGGGCCGCGAGGAGGAGGGGCGGCGGCCGTGCGTCCAGGCTCCGCCCGGGCCTGCCCGGAGGAGCCGCCCTCAGGTCGCGGATGTCGGCAGGCTTCGGCTGCTGGCGGGTTCGGGTGCGGGCCGGCCCTGCGTTCCGGCGGTTGCTTGCCCGGCTTGTGCCACTCGAGTAGTGTCACCACTCTGCGAGGGTGTCGCAGCGAGGGGATTGCCGTGGTTCGTGAGTCCAGCCCGATCGCACGTCGCTGCGAACGCGCCGTCGTGACGGCGTACCGCGAGTTGCGCGGCCATGGCAACGCGGACCTGCATGCGTTCCAGGCCTGCACGACGCTGTACCGCATCCACCACCCGGAGGCGTCGCTCAACGAGGCCCGGCGTCTGGTGTCGGAGTGGATCGACCACCACGTCGTGCGCCAGGATGCGGGGCCGACGCCGGGGTGCGAGTGCGACTGACACGATTGGCTGTGTAGTAAGCAAGGCCGGGCTCTGTCCGGACCCGCCAGGGGCGAGCCGCCCCTGAACCTGCTTGACTTAAGGGAGGACGGTCCAGGGGCGGCTCGCCCCTGGCGGAGTTTGAGGCAGAGCCTCAACCTTGCTTTCAGCCGCGGGTCTCGCGGCTGCTGTAGTCGCGTTGCGGGTGGCCGGTGTAGATCTGGCGGGGGCGGCCGATGCGTTGCGCGGGGTCGTCCATCATCTCCTTCCACTGGCTGATCCAGCCGGTGGTGCGGGCCACGGCGAACAGCACGGTGAACATGCTGGTCGGGATGCCCATCGCCTTGAGGATGATGCCCGAGTAGAAGTCGACGTTGGGGTAGAGCTTGCGGCTGATGAAGTAGTCGTCCTTGAGCGCGATCTGCTCCATCTCGATGGCGAGGTCGAGCAGGGGGTCGTCCTTGATGCCGAGCTCGGCGAGGACCTCGTGGCAGGTCTGCTGCATGATCTTGGCGCGGGGGTCGTAGTTCTTGTAGACGCGGTGGCCGAAGCCCATCAGACGGACGCCGCTGTTCTTGTCCTTGACCTTGGTCATGAACTCGTGGGCGCGCTCGGGGGTGCCGATCTCGCCGAGCATCTTCAGCACCGCCTCGTTGGCGCCGCCGTGGGCCGGGCCCCACAGGCTGGCGATGCCGGCGGAGATGCAGGCGAACGGGTTGGCGCCGGTCGAGCCCGCGAGGCGCACGGTCGAGGTGGACGCGTTCTGCTCGTGGTCGGCGTGCAGGACCAGGATGCGGTCCATGGCGCGCGAGAGGGTCGGGTTGGGCTTGTACGGCTCGGAGGGGACCGCATCCATCATGTAGAGGAAGTTCTCGGCGTAGCCGAGGTCGTTGCGCGGGTACATGAACGGCTGGCCGATCGAGTACTTGTAGGCCCAGGCGGCGATGGTCGGGATCTTGGCGATCAGGCGGAAGGCGCAGATCTCGCGGTGCACCGGGTTCGTGACGTCGAGGCTGTCGTGGTAGAACGCGCTCATCGCGCCGACCACGCCGCAGATCACCGCCATCGGGTGCGCGTCGCGGCGGAAGCCGTTGTAGAAGCTGCGCATCTGCTCGTGCAGCATGGTGTGGCGCATGACCTTCTGCTCGAACGAGGCGAACTCGGCCTGCGTGGGCAGCTCGCCCTCGAGCAGCAGGTAGGCGGTCTCGAGGAAGTTCGACTTCTCGGCGAGCTGCTCGATCGGGTAGCCGCGGTAGAGCAGGACGCCCTCGTCGCCGTCGATGTAGGTGATCTTGCTGTCGCACGCCGCGGTGCCGCCGTAGCCGGGGTCGAAGGTGAAGATGCCGAGGTCGGCGTAGAGCTTGCGGATGTCGGCGACGTCGGGGCCGATGCTGCCGGCGATCAGCGGCAGGGTCGCCGTCTTGTCCGTGCCTTCGAGCCTGACGGTGACGGAGCCATTCGGCGTGCCGGTCATGTGCAAGTCCTGCCCTGGGGGGTGTGCCGCAAGCCCCGGGCGGGCGTGTGGCCACGCTGCCGCCCCGGGGCGTGCGGCAATCTAGGTCAGGATAAAACCGGCACGCAACCTTCGCACCCGCACCATCTGCGCCGGGCGGCCCAGGGGCGGGAACCGGGGGCTGTCATGACCCGGGCGGCCTCGGCTTCGTGTGGCGCGGCGGGAAGAAAGCATGTTCTTTCTTGAAAGAAAGAACCAAAGAACTTCTGCCCATTGGGTTCCGGGGCCACCCGTCGGTCCGGGATCTTATGTGCAAAGTCTTTTTGCTTCTTTTTCTTCAGAAAAAGAAGATTCTTCCTGTCCTGCGATCACGACCGCTAGGGTCGGGGGACGCCCGCGGCCCACAGGCCGCGGCGCTGGGCCTGGGCAGCGTGCTCGGCGACGTCGAGCGCGGGCTGGTCGGGCGCGGCGGTCGCCCAGCCGCTCTCGACCACGGCGCGGTTGATCTCCACGCCGCCGGAGCGGCACAGGCCGAGCGGGCGGCCGCTGTCGTCGCGGCCGTCGAGGCGGCACTCCGTGGTGCCGTGCGACACCAGGCTGGCCAGGATCACGCTGGCGCGGCGGCCGCAGTCGACGGGCGCCTCGGGGGCCTGGCCGCAGCCGGTGCCGCGCGCGGGGGCGGCCACGCCGAGCAGGCGGATCACCGTGTCGCGCAGCCGCAGCGTGTCGCCGTCGACCACGGCGACCTGGGTGGCGTCCGCGGTCAGGGTGAGCACCGCGGGGAGGGGGCGGCGGGCCGCCACGAGGCCGGACACGGTGGGGACCAGCGCGGCGCCCGCGGCCAGGACGCTGGCCGGCAGCGCGAGCCACAGCGTGGCGCGGAGAAGGCGCGACCCGACGGGCGAGGCGGTGCGGCGGAAGATGCGGCGCGGAGAGCGGACGGACATGGCACCTGCCTGCGCTGCGGCTCGCGACTCCGGTCGACGTGCCGACACGAACGTGCCTAGCGCCGGCGGGCGGGACGCGCAACCGGGTGGGTGCGGGGCGTGTGCGCGGGAAGGCCGGCGGCCCTGCTTCCGGCCTCTGCCAGAGGCTCGCCTTTGGACACCATCACCAAGCGCGGGTCGCACGCCGGCTCCGGGCTCTCGGCGGGTCGGGGAGAGCCCGCGCCCGCCTGTCTTCGCGTCAGCGCCAGAACGGCTCCGCGTGGCGCAGGCGTTTCCAGGCGAGCTCGGCGGCGTCCGCGGCGGGCGCCGCCTCGGCGGCGAGCCAGCCCAGCACGGCGCCGCCGGCGAAGCCGCTCCCGGCGGGGCCGAGCCTGGCAAGCAGCTCCGCGGCGACCGCGCCGTCGGTGAGCAGGCCGAGCGCCTCCTGCAGCGCGGCGAGGCGGCGCAGGTAGCGGCGCGACCCGCCGGCCGGGAAGGCGGGGGCGAAGAACTCGGCGGCGTAGCGCAGGCGCTTGCCGGCCTTGCGCAGGTCGTGGCGCTGCTCGTCGGGCAGGTCCAGCACGCGCTTGCCGGCGTGCAGCATCGCCGCGAGCGCGTGGTCGAGGCGGCGCGACACGTAGGGGTGCGCGGGGGAGTCGAGCACGTCCAGGCGCTCCGGCGACGCGGCGGCGCGCCAGGGGCGCAGCTCCGGCAGCAGGACCAGCTCCAGGCCGAGGCCCCGCCAGCGGTCCGCGGCGAGGTCGGCGGCGATCGCGCGGTAGCCGAGCGTGCGCTGGCGTTGGGCGGCGTCGAGGAGGCGCGCCACCCTGCGGTCCTGCGGCATCGCGCGGCGCAGCGCGGCCGCGGGGCCGTCGAGGAACACGTCCCAGTCGCGCGCCCCGCCGAGCAGGGCGGCCAGGTCGCGCAGCGAGGCGGAGAGCGCGCGCAGCTCCGGGCCGTCGGCGGCGCGTCGGAACAGCGACAGGGCGGAGCGCAGGCGGCGGCAGGCGACGCGGGCCTGGTGCACCGGCTCGGGGGAGAAGCCCTCGGCGTCGGGCGGGACGACGCGGGCGAGCCAGTGGCGCACCGACCCGGCGAGGTGGCGGAGCAGCAGGCACAGGGCGTGCTCGATGCCGGCGTCGGCGGGGACGCGGGGCGCTGCGGGCGGCTTCGGCGAGGGCGTGCCGTCGGTGGTCGCGCGGCCGAGGAGGAGCGCCTCGGCGGCCAGGGTGGCGCCCGGCGGGTCGAGGCGGACCCTTGCGGCAATCGCGCGGGCGAGGGACGCGACGGCGGCGGGCTCGCCGCAGATCGACAGGCGACTCGCCGGGCGTTCCTCGGCGACGGCGCGCAGGGTTCCTTCGACAAGGGTGGCGACGGTGCCGTCCGGGAGCGACCAGCTCTGCGTCGTGCCGCGGAAGGCTGCGACCGGGACGAGGCCGTCGGGCAGGACGTGATCGGCGAACTGCGGGGAGTCCGATTGGGCGAGCGGAGGCGCGAGCACGGCCGGGCTGTGGCGCGGGGGGGCGGCGTGCTCCAGGCACCAGGTGGCGGGGGCATCGCCGTGGCGGGCCTCGCGGAGCGCCAGCCTGGGGGCGAGCGACGAGAGCGGGCTGTCGTGCCAGACGAGGGCCAGCGGCGCGGCGCGGTCGCGCCGGCCACGAGCAAGGGCGGGAATGCGACGCAGCATCGCGCTGCTCCCGGGGGCGACGCACAGGTCGAGGTGCAGCGCCGGCGACGCTGGCGGCTCGGCCGGCGGCGGGTCGGGCGGCTGCTCGGGCGCCGGGGGCGGCGTGGCGGGGTCGACGGCGGCCTCCGCGGGGCCGGCGCCCCGGCTCATGGCGCGGCGGGGGCCGGAAGGTCGGCGGGCCGGACGAAGCGACGCAGCGTGCCGCCGGCGGGCGCGAGGGCGGGCCAGGGGGAGGCGACCTGCAGCACAGCGAGGGAGGCGGTCGGGAAGGCCTCCTCCAGGCGGGCGAGCTCGGCGGGATCGGAGTCCGGGCCGGACAGGAGCAGGGCGAGGTCGTGCAGGCCGGGGTTGTGGCCGACCAGCAGCACGCACTCCGCCTCGCGGGCGCCCTGCTGCAGGGTCGCGAGCAGGTCGGGGGCGCTCGCGAGGTAGAGCGCGTCGAGCGGCTCCACGGCGGGGACCGGGTCCCAGGGCTCCAGGGCCTCGACGGTCTGCAGGGTGCGGCGCGCGGAGGACACCAGGACCAGGTCCGGGCGCAGCCCGAGGCCGGCAATGACCTCGCGCACCGACTCCGCGGCGCGGCGGCCGCGCGGGTTCAGCGGCCGCGCGTGGTCGGGCAGCTTGGGATCGTCCCAGGACGACTTGGCGTGCCGCAGGAGCAGGAGCTGGCGCATGGCAGGAACACTGCCACGAAGCTTCGGCGTTGTCCCAGGTCGTGTCCGGGGCGGCGCCTCGTTCGCCGCGGCCGTTGGGTCGCTGGGCAGGAAGGGAAGCAAGCGTCTTCTTTTTCTGAAGAAAAAGAAGCAAAAAGACTTTGCCCATAGGAGTCTTGTCGGGCGGGTTGGCCGGGGACCCAGTTGGCAGAAGTTCTTTGGTTCTTTCTTTCAAGAAAGAACATGCTTTCTTTCTGGCGGGGCCTCGAAGGCTGCGGGGCCCGGCCTTGCGTGCCCCCGCCGCGCCGCCACCTTCCCGGAGCAATGGGGGGCACGGCATGTCAGGACAGGACGGGATCGCGGCGTTGCGCCTGGTGCTCGGCGACCAGTGCAGCGCGTCGCTGGCGGCGCTGTCGGACCTCGATCTGGCGCGCGACGTGGTGCTGATGGCGGAGGTGGACGCCGAGTGCCAGTACGTCCGCCACCACAAGAAGAAGATCGTGCTGGTGCTCTCGGCAATGCGGCATTTTGCCCGCGCGCTGGAGGCGCGGGGCGTGCGGGTCGAGTATGTGCGGCTGGACGATCCCGCCAACACGCACAGCCTGCGCGGCGAGGTGCTGCGGGCGGCGGCGCGTCTGCGGCCCGGGCGGCTGGTGGTCACGGAGCCCGGGGAGTGGCGGCTGCTCGACGACATGCGGCGCTGGCACGAGGCGCTGGGCGTGGAGGTGGAGATCCGCGACGACACGCGGTTCCTGTGCCGGGTGCAGGATTTCGTGGCGTGGGCGCGGGGAAAGAAGTCGCTGCGCATGGAGTTCTTCTACCGCGACATGCGGCGCACGCACGGGGTGCTGCTGGACGGGGTCGGGCCGGATGGCGGAGGGCCCGAGGGCGGGCAGTGGAACTACGACGCGGAGAACCGCAAGCGGCTGCCGAAGGGGGTCGAGGCGCCGGCGACGCCGGAGTTCGCGCCGGACGCGATCACGCTGGAGGTGATGGCGCTGGTGGCCGAGAGGTTCGCGGGGCACTTCGGGGAGGTCGAGGGGTTTTCCCTGCCGGTGACGTCGCGCGAGGCGCACGAGGCGCTGGCGGATTTCGTGGCGCGCAGGCTGCCGCAGTTCGGCGACTGGCAGGACGCGATGAAGACCGGGGAGAGCGCGCTGTTCCACGCGCTGGTGTCGACGTCGATGAACTGCGGGCTGCTGCTGGCGCGCGAGGTGTGCGCGGCGGCCGAGGACGCGTATCGCGCGGGCGCCGTGCCGCTGAACGCCGCCGAGGGGTTCATCCGGCAGGTGCTGGGGTGGCGCGAGTTCGTGCGGGGGATCTACTGGCTGCACATGCCGGAGTACGGGCGGAAGAACGCGCTGGGGGCGGTGCGGGCGGTGCCGCAGTTCTACTGGGACGGGGCGACGCGGATGAACTGCGTGCACCAGGCGGTGGTCGACACGCGCGAGCACGCCTACGCGCACCACATCCAGCGGCTGATGATCACCGGCAACTTCGCGCTGCTGGCGGGGCTCGACCCGGTGCAGGTCGACGAGTGGTACCTCATCGTCTACGCGGACGCCTACGAGTGGGTCGAGATGCCCAACGTGCGCGGCATGGCGCTGTTCGCGGACGGGGGGGTGATCGGGTCCAAGCCGTATGCGGCGTCGGGCGCCTACATCAACCGGATGAGCGACTACTGCGCGGGGTGCGCGTACGACGTGCGCGAGGGGGTGGGCGAGGGGGCGTGCCCGTTCAACGCGCTGTACTGGGACTTCATCGCGCGCCATGCGGACGTGTTCGCGGGCAACCACAGGATGGCGATGCCGGTGAAGACCATGCAGCGCATGGCGCCGGAGAAGCTGGGCGCGCTCAGGGCGCGGGCGGGGGCGTTCCTCGCGGCGATGGAGGCGGGGGAGGAAGTTTAGGAAGCAAGGCCTTCTTTTTCTGAAGAAAAAGAAGCAAAAAGACTTTCTCCGATTGGTTCCCGGTTTCCGCGATGGGGATGGAAGCAATGGGCAAAGTTCTTTGGTTCTTTCTTTCAAGAAAGAACTGCTTTCTTGCTTCGCTGCGACCGGCGGGGCCAGGGCCTTGCGTTGCCGGCGGCCCGGCGCTACCTCACGGCCCATCGTGAGCTATGCCGTCAAGGAGATGTTCGCGACGCTGCAGGGCGAGGGCGCGCAGTCCGGCCGGGCGTCGGTGTTCTGCCGCTTCGCCGGGTGCAACCTGTGGTCGGGGCGCGAGGCCGACCGTGCGGCCGCGCAGTGCCGGTTCTGCGACACCGACTTCGTGGGCACCGACGGGCAGGGCGGTGGGCGGTTCGCCGATGCGGAGGCTCTGGCGGACGCGATCGCGTCGCTGTGGCCGGGCGGGCCGGGCGGCTACGTCGTGTTCACCGGGGGAGAGCCGCTGCTGCAACTCGACGGGGCGCTGCTGGACGCGGTGCATGCGCGCGGGCTGGTCGCGGCGGTGGAGACCAACGGGACGATCGCGGCGCCAGAGGGCGTGGACTGGGTGTGCGTCAGTCCGAAGGCGGGCACGGCGCTGGTGCAGACGAGCGGGGCGGAGCTGAAGCTGGTGTTCCCGCAGCCCGCGCTGATGCCGGAGCGGTTCGAGGGCACGGGGTTCGCGCACTACTTCCTCCAGCCGATGGACGGGCCGGACCGGGCGGCCAACACGGCGGCGGCGGTGGCCTACTGCCTGGCGCATCCGCGGTGGCGGCTCAGCGTGCAGATGCACAAGATGATCGGGATCGCCTGATGTTCGAGCTGAGCAAGCAGTTCCGCTTCGAGGCGGCGCACACCCTCGACCGCGCGGTCGACGTGGAGCCGAGCCGGCGCATCCACGGGCACTCGTATCGCGCCGAGGTCACGGTGCGCGGCGAGGCGGACCCGCACAGCGGCATGGTGGTCGATCTGGGGGTGTTCGAGCGCGCGCTGGAGGCGGCGCGCGACGGGCTGGACCACCGGTTCCTCGACCACGTCGGCGGGCTGGGGCCGGCGACGATGGAGAACCTGTCGGCGTGGATCTGGCGGGTCGTGGAGCCGGTGTGCGCGGGGCTGGTGCGGGTGGCGGTGCACCGGGACAGCAACGGGGAGAGCTGCACGTATTTCGGGCCGGGGAAGTAAGGCCAGGGGCTCTGCCCCTGGACCCCGCCAGGGCGAGCCGCCCTGGACCGGCACAACTTAGGCACCGGCCCAGAGTCGAGGTTTCCAAAGGCTAGCCTTTGGCGGGGTCCCCGCTTTCAAGACATGGGGGCAGAGCCCCTGGCCTTACTCGGCCGCGGGCAGGTCGATCCACGACAGGTGCCCGCCCTTGCCGGCGCCGGTGTCGACGAAGACCGCGGTGCCGCCCAGCGCGCCCGGCTTGACGAGCGGCCGGCCGTCGGTGCTGCGGCGGTCGTGGCCGACGTAGGCGGTCATGCCGGGAGGGATGCGGTCGACCCAGCGCAGCACGCGCTCGGGGAAGCCGTCGGCCTGGGTGCGGCCGGTGGTCTGGCCGAACAGGGCGCGCGACAGCAGGGGCGTCACGCCGGACAGGGGCGGCGGCGGGGCCTCGTGCAGCATGCGCGGGTCGAAGCTGCCGTGGACGAAGAAGCGCGGGCCGTCGGCGATCCAGGCGGGGGCGCGGCCGATCTCGGCCAGCGTGCGCTCGCGCAGGGGGTCGTCGAGCTGGGCCAGGGTGTCCTGCAGGGCGCGGTCCATGCGCACGGCGTGGCCGGCGAGGCTGCGGCCGAGCTTGCGGTCGTGGTTGCCGAGCAGGAACAGGCCGCGGCCCTCGTCGAGCAGGCGGAAGGCCTGGCGCAGCACGGCGGCGCTGTCCGTGCCGCCGTCGGTCAGGTCGCCGAGCTGGACGACGAAGCGGTCGGTGTCGGCGGCGAAGGCGAAGGCGTGCGCGTCGCCGTGGACGTCGCCGACGATGCGCAGCGCCCTCTGCCGCGGGATCACCCCTTGGCCCGGGCGGCGACGCGGCGGGGGCGGGCGGGCGCCGGGGGGGCGGGCGCGTCGTCGCGGACCTCCGGTGCGGCGCCCTTCACCGTGGCGCGGTAGGTGTCGAGCGCGCGCTGGCGGGCCTCGGGCAGGTCGACGAGGGGGCGGGGGTAGGTCTTGCCCAGGGTCACGCCGGCCTTGTCGAGCACGCCGTCCGGGGCGTCCCAGGGGGCGTGCAGCCAGCGGGTCGGCACGTCCTTCAGCTCCGGGACCCAGCGCCGGACGTAGTCGCCGTCCGGGTCGAACCTTTCGCCCTGGGAGACGGGGTTGAACACGCGGAAGTAGGGCTGGGCGTCGATGCCGCAGCCGGCGATCCACTGCCAGCTCACGCTGTTGGCGGCGAGGTCGGCGTCGACGAGGGTGTCCCAGAACCAGGCCTCGCCCTCGACCCAGTCGGCGAGCAGCTGCTTGACCAGGAACGACGAGGTGATCATGCGGACGCGGTTGTGCATCCAGCCCATGTTCCAGAGCTGGCGCATCCCGGCGTCCACGATCGGCACGCCGGTCTGGCCGCGCTGCCAGGCCCGCAGCTCGGCGGGCTCGGCGCGCCAGGGCAGCTTGGCGAAGGCCTCTCGCAGCGGGGCGTCGGGCAGGGTCGGGCGGTGCCACAGCAGGTAGGCGGAGAACTCGTGCCAGAGCAGCTCGGAGAGGAAGACGTCGAGCGCCTTGCCGGTGCCGGCCGCGCGGGCGGCGTGCCAGACTTGGTTCGGGGACAGCTCGCCCCAGTGCAGGTGCGGCGAGAGCATCGAGGTGCTGTCCTGGCCGGGGAGGTTGCGGCCCTCGTCGTAGCCGGCGACGCCGCGCTTCATGAAGGCGCCCAGGCGCTCGTGGGCGCCGGCCTCTCCGGGGGTCCAGCTCTCGCGCATGCCGCCGGCCCAGTCGGGGCGGGTCGGCAGCAGGCCCCAGGAGGCGAGGGCGTCGGAGGCGGGAGGTGCCGCGCCGGGGATGCGCTGCGGCGCGGGCTGCGGCGGGGCGGGCTCGCCCAGGGCGCGGCAGGCCTTCGCGTAGGGCGTGTAGATGCCGTAGATGCCGCCGGTCTTCGTCTTCACCCCGTCCGGCGGGTAGAGGGTCGAGACCTGGTGCAGGTGCAGCGTCGCGCCCTGGGCGGACAGCGCCTCGCTGGCCTCGGCGTCGCGGGCGCGGGCCCAGGGCTCGTGCATCAGGCCGGCGTGGACGTGGGTGGCGCCGCACTCGCGGGCCAGGGTGGCGATCGCCTCGGCGGAGGGGCCGCGGCGCAGGACCAAGGTGGCGCCGCGCTCCGCGAGGTCGGCGGCGAGCGACTCCAGCGTGTGGTGCAGCCACCAGCGCGACGCGCTCGCCGGCGCCCAGCGGCCGCCGGCGGCCTCGTCGAGCACGTAGGCGCAGAGCACGGGGCCGCCGCCTGCGAGGGCCTGGGCGAGTGCCGGGTTGTCGGCGAGGCGAAGGTCCTGGCGGAACCAGAGGAGGGATGCGCCGGAAGTCTCCTGTCCGGCGCCGGCCTTGGTCGCCATGCCTGTCGTTCCTCCTGCCGGCGGGGCGCGCCGGGATGACGGGCTCGCCGGGAATGCTGCAAATACAATGTGTGGCGTGGCCCGACCCTGGCAAGCCGGCCGCCCCGCGTCGGACAATCCGCCTCAGCCGCCCGGTGCCGCCGCCGGGACGCCGACGTGGCCGAGCGCGAAACTGAACAGGCGCTCGCGGCCGAGCATGAACACCTGGCCGCCGGCGGGGAACAGGGCTGCGATCTCGGGGTGCGCCACGTCCAGGCCGCCGGTGTAGGCGCCCAGCGCGGGCAGCATCAGCCGGTTGCCAGAGGCCACGAAGCAGGCGCGGCTGACCCAGCCGGCGCGGGTGCGCACGCGGGCCTTGGGATGGTGGTGGCCGCACACCTCGGCGGCGGCGTCGCACGGCACGCGGCGGGCCTGGTGGCGGAAGGCGAGCGGGCCGTGGCGCCACTCCCGCACCGCCAGGCCGCGCAGGCCCTCGGGCGGCAGGGGGTCGTGGTTGCCGCTGACCCAGACGAACTCGGAGGCTGCTGCCATCTGCGCGAGGCGGGCGGCCTCGGCGGGGGGCAGGCGCGCGGCGGCGTGGCGGTCGTGGAAGCTGTCGCCCAGCAGCACCACACGCGCCGGCTGCCAGCGGGCCAGCAGGGCGGCCAGGCGGTCGAGCGTGATGCCGGTGTCCCAGGGGGGGACCAGGCTGCCGCGGCGGGCGGCGGCGGTGCCCTTCTCCAGGTGGAGGTCGGCGACGACCAGCACGCCGGCGGCGGGCCAGAAGAAGGCGCCGGCGGGGTCGAGGAGGAGGCGCTCGCCGGCGAGGTGGAGGGTCGTGGCGGTCATGGGCGAAGGAAGACCAGGGCTCTGCCCTGGACCCGCCAGGGCGAGCCGCCCTGGACCGGCACACATGGGCACAGGCCCAGGTCGAGGTTTCCAAAGGCTTGGCCTTTGGCGGAGTCCAGAGGCGGAGCCTTTGGCCTTGCCTGCTTCCTCATGCGTCGGCCCTCGGCTGCCTGCGCGCCCGGCGCAGGTTGGCGCGGTGGATCGGGTGCACGCGCATCTCCTCCATGGACGGCGCGGCGTCGCCGGTGGCCTCGGCGACGAGCTGCTCGGTCTCGGCGAGCATGGCCTCCTCGTCGGCCTCGGTGCGCACGGTCTCGCGGCCGATGTCGAGGAGCACGGGGACGGCGAGGGGGGAGACGCGGGAGAGGCGCACGGTGCGGATGCGGCCGGCGACGCGGCCGAGCATGGCGGCGAGGCGGGCGAGGTCGGTGAGGCCGCCGGCGGCGTCGGCGCGGGTGGCGCGCAGCAGGACGTGGTCGGGCTGGTGGCGGCGCAGGACGTCGTAGATCAGGTCGGTGTTGACCGTGACCTGGCGGCGGTTGCGGCTGGCGCCGGGCTGGTGGCGCTCGACGAGGCCGGACACGACGGCGATGTTGCGGAAGGTGCGGCGGAGCATGGAGGACTCGGCCATCCAGGCCTCCAGGTCGTCGCCGAGCATGTCCTGGTCGAACAAGGCGTCGATGTCGCGCGGCTCCTGCCCGGACCAGACGGCGATGACGTAGTCGGTGGCGACGAAGCCGAGCGGCTGGGCGCCGGCGCGCTCCATGCGTTTCGTCAGCAGCAGGCCGAGCGTCTGGTGGGCGTTGCGGCCCTCGAAGCAGTAGGCGACGAGGAACCAGCGGCCGTTGCGGGGGAAGATCTCGACGAGCAGGTCGTCGGGGCCGGGGAGCTCGGAGCGCACGGCCTGCAGCTCCAGCCACTCGCGGACCTGGTCGGGGTAGAGGTGCCAGCTCGCGGGGTCGTGGAGCATGGCGCGGACGCGCTCGGACAGGCCGCTGGTCATGGGGTACTTGCTGCCGGCGTAGGTGGGGATCATGGGCTCGCCGGCGCCGCCCTCGGCGCACTCGACGGTGGTCTCGCGGATGCGCAGGAAGCGGAGCAGGCGGCCGCCGAACAGGAAGGTGTGGCCGGGGGCGAGGATGTTGGCGAAGCCCTCCTCGATCTCGCCGAGGCGGAAGCCGCGGGGGCCGCCGAGGCGGACGGTGAGCAGCGGGGCCTCGACGATGGTGCCGATGTTCATGCGCGCGCGCTGGGCGACGCGGGCGGAGCGGACGTGGACGCAGCCGTCGGCGTCGCGGAACAGCTTGCGGTAGCGCTCGTAGGCGTGCAGCGCGTAGCCGCCGTCCTCGACGAAGCCGAGCGCGTCGTCGAAGTCCTGGCGCGAGAGGGCGGCGTAGGGGGCGGCGCGGCGGACCTCGGCGAACATGGCGTCGGGGTGGAACTCGCCGGCCGAGGCGGTCAGCAGGAGGTGCTGGGCGAGAACGTCGAGGCCGCCGGGGTGGGGGGGGTCGCCGTCGAGCTCGCGGGCGGCCACGCCGAGCATGGCGGCCTCGCACTCCAGGACCTCGAAGCGGTTGGCGGGGACGAGGATCGCGCGGCTGGCCTCGTCCATGCGGTGGTTGGAGCGGCCGATGCGCTGCACCAGGCGGGAGACGCCCTTGGGGGCGCCGACCTGGATCACCTGGTCCACGCCGCCCCAGTCGATGCCGAGGTCGAGCGAGGAGGTCGCCACCACGCCGCGCAGCTCGCCGCGCGACATCGCGGCCTCGACGCGGCGGCGCTGGCCGATGTCGAGGGAGCCGTGGTGGAGCGCGATCGGCAGGGTGGCGTCGTTCAGCTTCCATAAGGCCTGGAACAGCAGCTCGCCCTGCGCACGGGTGTTGACGAAGACGATGGTCATGCCGGCGCGCGCGATGCGGTCGAGCACGGCGGAGGCGGCCGCCAGGCCCATGCGGCCGGACCAGGGGACGCGGCCGTCGGGGAGCATCATCGACAGCTCGGGCGGCGCGCCGGCGGGCTCCTCGATCACGCGGACCGGGGCGCCGAGGCCGACGTAGGCCTCAACGGCGGCGCGGTGGGCGACGGTTGCGGACAGGCCGACCACGCGCAGGCCGGGCACCAGCGTGGCCAGGCGGGCGAGGCCGAGGGCGAGCTGGTCGCCGCGCTTGGTGCCGGACAGGGCGTGGACCTCGTCGACGACGACGCAGCGCAGGCCGGCGAACAGGGTTGGCGCGGTGGTCTGCGACAGGAGGAGGGCGAGGCTTTCAGGGGTGGTGAGCAGGATGTCGGGAGGGTGCTCGCGCTGGCGCTTGCGGCGGTCGGCGGGGGTGTCGCCGGTGCGGGTCTCGACGGTGATGGCGAGGCGCATCTCGGCGACGGGGGCGAGCAGGTTGCGGGCGATGTCGGTGGCGAGCGCCTTGAGGGGGGAGACGTAGAGCGTGTGCAGGCCGTGGCCGGATGCTCCGCCGGCGAGCGCGACGAGGCTGGGGAGGAAGCCGGCCAGGGTTTTGCCGCCGCCGGTAGGGGCGATCAGCAGGGCGCTCTCGCCGGCGGCGGCGGCGTCGAGCATGGCGAGCTGGTGCGCGCGCGGGGCCCAGCCGCGGCCGGCGAACCAGGCGGCGAAGGGTTCCGGCAATGTTCCGGGCATGGGGGGGAGATAGGGCAAAGGCGGGGCGACGCCAAGGCAGCAAGGCTGGGCTCTGCCCAGACCCGCCAGGGGCGAGCCGCCCCTGGACCGGCCTCACTTGGGCCTGCGGCACGGGCCGTGGCGGTGGAGCACCGGCCCAAGGGAATGGTTTCCAAAGGCCTCCGGCCTTTGGCGGGTCCGGGCAGAGCCCGGCCTTGCTTTCTTCCGGGCCCGCCGCACACTCGGCCGATGCCTCCGCATCCCGACACCTGGCTCATTCCCCGGCCCGATGGCCTGTTCTGCGAGCCCGGCGGCTTTCACATCGATCCGGTCAACCCCGTCGAGCGCGCGGTCATCACCCACGCCCACGCCGACCACGCCCGGCCGGGGCACCAGGCGGTGCTGGCGACCGCGGAGTCGCTGGCGATCATGGACGTGCGCATGGGGGAGGGGCGCGCGGGGGTGGTGCAGCAGGCGCTGCGGCCGGGCGAGCACGTCACGATCAACGGCGTCGACGTGTGGATGCAGCCGGCGGGGCACGTGCTGGGGTCCGCGCAGGTGGCGATGCAGTGGCGGGGCAGCCGGGCGGTGGTCAGCGGCGACTACAAGCGGGTGCGCGACCCGACCTGCGCGCCGTTCGAGCCGATCGAGTGCGACGTGTTCGTCACCGAGGCGACGTTCGGGCTGCCGGTGTTCCGGCATCCGCCGCCGGCGGGCGAGGTGGCGCGGCTGATCGCCAGCGTGGCGCTGTTTCCGGAGCGGACGCATGTCGTGGGGTGCTACGCGCTGGGCAAGTGCCAGCGGCTGATCGCGCTGCTGCGCGAGGCGGGGTGGGACCGGCCGATCTACCTGCACGGAGCGCTGATCCCGGTGTGCGCGCTGTACGAGCGGCTCGGCGTGCCGCTGGGCGACCTGAGGCCGGCGACGGTGGCGGCGAAGGCGGAGCTGGTGGGGGCGATCGTGCTGGCGCCGCCGGGGGCGATCGCGGACCGCTGGGCGCGCAGGCTCGCCGAGCCGGTGGTGGGGCTGGCGTCGGGGTGGATGCGGGTGCGGCAGAGGGCGCGGGCGCGCGGCATCGAGTTGCCGCTGGTGATCTCGGACCACTCGGACTGGGACGAGCTGAACGCCACGCTGGACGAGGTGGGGGCGCCGGAGGTCTGGGTCACGCACGGCAGCGAGGAGGCGCTGATCCACGCCGCCGGGCTGCGGGGGATCCGCGGGCGGGCGCTGCGGATGATCGGGTACGGCGACGAGGACGTGGAGGTGGCGGCGTGAGCGGCAGGGCAAGGAAGGCCAGGGGCTCTGCCCCTGGACCCCGCCAAAGGCTCGCCTTTGGAAACCTCGACTTTGGCCTGCGGCATACCCCCGCTTGCCTTTCGTGTGCCGGTCCAGGGGGGCTCCCCCTGGCGGGTCCAGGGCAGAGCCCTGGCCTTGCCTTCGGATGATCGCGTTCGCCGAGCTTCTGGACCGTCTGCAGCTCTCGCCCGGCCGGCTGGCGAAGGTGGCGCTGCTGCGGCGCTTCTTCGAGGAGGAGGCCGACCCCGACCGCGGCTACGCGCTGGCGGCGATGGCGGGCGAGCTGGCGTTCCGGGCGGCCAAGCCGGGGCTGATCCGGGCGCTGGCGGAGAGTCGCGTCGATCCGGTGCTGTTCGCGTGGAGCCACGACTTCGTGGGCGATCTGGCGGAGACGGTGTCGCTGGTGTGGCCGGAGCGGCCGACGAACGCGTCGCCGCCGCTGCTGGCGGAGGTGGTGCTGACGCTGGCCGGCGGCGAGAAGGCGGAGCTGGGCGCCACGGTGGCGGGGTGGCTCGACGCGTCGGGCAGCTCGGTGCGGTATGCGGTGCTGAAGCTGATCACGGGGTCGCTGCGGGTGGGGGCGTCGGCCAGGCTGGCGAAGATCGCGCTGGCGGAGCTGGCGTCGGGGCACGGGGTGGCGATCGCGGCCGACGAGATCGAGGAGGTGTGGCACGGGCTGGTGCCGCCGTACGACGCGCTGTTCGCGTGGTGCGAGGGGCGGGGGCCGCGGCCGGACCCCGCGGACGCGCCGGTGTTCCGGCCGCCGATGCTGGCGCAGCCGCTGGAGGCGGCGGACCTGGCGGCGCTGGACGCGGGGGCGTTCCGGGCGGAGTGGAAGTGGGACGGCATCCGGGTGCAGCTGGTGAGCACCGGGGGCGGGCAGCGGGTGTACTCGCGCGGGGCGGAGGACGTGTCGGGGGCGTTCCCGGAGATCGTCGAGGCGATGGGGTTCCGGGCGGTGCTGGACGGGGAGCTGCTGGTGGTGAGAGACGGGGTGGTGGCGCCGTTCGCGGACCTGCAGCAGCGGCTGGGGCGCAAGGTCGTGGGGGCGAAGATGCTGCGCGAGTTCCCTGTGTTCGTGCGGCTGTACGACCTGCTGTTCGAGGGGGAGGAGGACCTGCGCACGCTGCCGTTCGACGTGCGCAGGGGGCGGCTGGAGGCGTGGTTCGCGCGCGAGCGGCCGGCGCGGATGGATTTGTCCGAGCTAATTCCGTTCGGCAGCATCGAGGAGCTGGGGGAGAAGCGCGACGCGGCGAGGGCGGCGTCGATCGAGGGGCTGATGCTCAAGCGCGGCGACAGCGCCTACGTGCCGGGGCGGCCGAAGGGGCAGTGGTGGAAGTGGAAGCGCGACCCGCTGACCATCGACGCGGTGGTGATGTATGCGCAGCGCGGGCACGGCAAGCGGTCGAGCTTCTACTCGGACTACACGTTCGGGCTGTGGCGCGAGGGTGCTGGCGGCGTGGACGAGCTGGTGCCGGTGGGCAAGGCGTATTCGGGGTTTACGGACGCGGAGCTGGTCGTGATGGACCGCTGGATCCGCAACAACACGGTGGGGCGGTTCGGGCCGGTGCGCGAGGTGGCGCGGGGGCTGGTGCTGGAGATCGCGTTCGACGCGGCGCAGCTGTCGAAGCGGCACAAGTCGGGGGTGGCGCTGCGGTTCCCGCGGGTGGCGCGGCTGCGGCCGGACAAGCCGTTCGGAGAGGCGGACCGGCTGGAGACGCTGATGCGGCTGGTGGAGGGGTGGGAGGACGAGGCGGCGCCTTCGGACCCCGTCGCGGGCTGAGGTGATGGGATGCGCGCGCCTGCCGAAAACGTCGATACAGGGGCAGCTTGCCCCTGGCGGTTGCGGTGGCTGCGGCCGAGGCGGCGGATCGAAGGGTGCGAGCGACAGAGTCGTCGGCTGCCCTGCCGAGACAACGGCCGCTGGTACTACGGGACCCAGTCGGTGTCCGTGAACAGGGCCTGGTAGAGCAACACCTCTGTCGAGCCGTCGTACCAGGCCATCGCGATCGACTGGCTCACGAGGTTGCGGTCGAGCAGCCGCAGTCCCGCCTGCTGTACCGTTCGCGCAACTATGGCGGCCAGTGGCGTGGGCGCATCCTCCGGTGCCGTGACCCAGAAGTAATGCTGTGTGGCGTCCTGACCGATCAGTGCCGCGAAGGGCCCTACCCCCGAGAGCGAGAGACCGAGCTGATCTCCGGACTTCTCCAAAATAAGCCGAATGGAGACATCGTTGTTGCAGGATGTCTTGTCTATGACGTCGATATTGTTCGAGCGTAGGGTGTCGATCAGGCCTTGATACGGAGCCGCCTCAAGGGTCGCCTCCACTTTGAAAAAATTCGGTTCGTCCAGCCGACCATAGCAGGCGAGCAATGCCGCGAAGATGTCTTCCATGACGTCGTCGTGGGGTATGTCGCTGCCCCGGATCATCATGTTCCCATCCTGCTGGGGACATGGACTGTGGGCCGACCACCGCCGCATCGCCAGTCCCGATCAAACCGGGGGGACCGTCCCCAGCCCGCTCGTCGCCGGCGCGCTACGGTATCCGGTCGGTATCCGTGAAGAGGGCCCGGTAGAGCGTCACCTCCGTGGAGCCGTCAGGGCGGTTCATCCTGACCGTCTTCAGGACGATTTCGCGACTCAGCAGCCGGAAACCCGCCTGCTCGACGACCGTCGCCACCAGCGTCGCAAGCGGCGTTGGCCCTTTGTCAGGGTAGACTACCCAGGAGCCCTGTTCATTTCCGGCCAGATGGATCATTGCCGCAAATGGGCCGATGCCCGATAGCTCCAGGTAGGCCTGATCACCGGACCGGCTGATGACCAACTGGGTCGAGACGTCGTCATTCTTGTCCGTGGTTTCCAGAACATCCATGCCTATGCCTCGAAGCTCCGCAACCACGTTTCGATGAATGGGACTATTCATCTTCTCGTAGACCTTGCTGAAATCGGGTTCTGCAAGGCTGCCGTAGGTTGCGATCAAGGCGGTCATGATCGATTGAACCTCGGCGTCGGTCGACGTGTTCCGTGGCGACTGACTCATGGAAACTCCTGTCCTGATGGATGACCGTGAATCCGGCCCGCCTCGTCCTGATGTACGCTTACAGTGGATTGGCCGTCACCGTTCGGTGCTGTTCCGATGCGTCGGCCAAAATCATGGTCGCGAATGTCGGGCCGCGCGGGACGAGGTGTTCCTTTTCTCCACGCTTCCTGTGTTAGAGCATCAGCTTCTGCCGGACTGCCGTCGAACGTTGAAGTCGTTGTATTTTGCTTTAATCGAAGCTTATTTTGGGGAGTTCCAGCAATATGACCATTCTGCCTTTGTCGCGAGAATGGCAGATCATCGATTTTCTCCTCCGTGACTGCTGCATTCGGCTCATCTTGTTTCGGTGCCAGGGCAGGTGAGCCTGTGGGTCTCGTTCTTGGGACGGTCTCCTCCGCCGGCGCGTCCTCTGCTGCCAAACGTCTCGCGGGTGCGACTCCCCTTACAATGGCTCCGCCAAGCGCACGAGCGGCGGCCCCTGCTCCGCCCAGCAGGCCGGCCGCCGCGATGCCGATTGCTGTCTCGACCGGATAGACGGGCCGGATCGCGTCGGGGGCGTGAGGGGGAGGCTGGCTGCTCGCCTGGGTGGCCGCCTGCGTCGCGGGATTGCGGGCGCGCTCCGATGCGTCGGCGACGAAGCCGGGCCATCGATCGATCCCCACCGCCTTGATCGCGTTTGCCAGCCTGCCTGCCGCATCTGCCATGTCCGCGTGGCTGGTTGCGGTGGCAGCGGCAAAGGCAGCGGAGCGGAGGGTGTCAGCGATGGGATCGTCGGCGGCCCTGCCGAGGAAATGGTCTGCGAAGGCGGTCCGGTCGAGGCGCGCTCCCCTGATCCAGGCCGTCAAGGCCTCTTTCAGCCGAGGCAGGGTTCCGCGCTGATGATGCGCCTCGGCGCGCACGCGAAGAGACGCAGGAAGAGATGCGATCGCACCATGGACGAGAGCCACGACACGGTCGTCGACACTCCTGAAGGCAGTGGACGGATCATGCCCTGAGTTCTCTGCCTTGCCGGGTCCCGTGCCGTGACCGAACCAGCCATGCCCCTGGCGCCCCTGGACCTGCCAGTGGTCGTTCACATCCATGTCTCCCCTTCGCAGGGTTATTTTTACTAACATTCTGTGCATGAGGTGGGCAATGCGTGAGGCGGACGCGGCATGGCGAGTGGCCGAATATCTGAGAGTACCCTGCCATGCGTATGGGCCGCTGTGGGGTATGCGCTATCGAACCGCCTGCCTCTCGCGCCCGGGACGCCCAAACCCGCGTGCGTGCACCTCAAGGAGGCCGGTCCAGGGGCGGCTCGCCCCTGGCGGGTCCAGGGCAGAGCCCTGGCCTTGCCTTCCTCTACTTCACGAGGTTCGCCGGCTCGCGGCCCGCGAAGATCGCGTCGAGGCCGTCGAGCACGAGGGTGCCCATGGCCTCGCGGGTCTTGAGCGGGTTGCTGCCGAGGTGGGGCAGCAGGACCGCGTTCTCCAGCTCCAGGTAGCCGGGGTTGAGGTTCGGCTCGCCGGCGAAGACGTCGAGGCCGGCGGCGGCGACGTGGCCGGATTTCAGCGCCGCGATCAGGGCGGCGTCGTCGACAAGGGTGCCGCGGGCGGTGTTCACGACGACGGCGCCCTGCGGGAGCTTGGCGATCTTGGCCGCGTCGAGCCAGCTCGCGGTGCCGGCGCCGCCGGGGGCGTTGAGCGAGAGGATCTCGCACTCGGCGAGGAAGCTGTCGTCGTCGCCGTGGAAGGTCGCGTCGCCGACCAGGGTCTCGGGGAGCTGCTGCAGGTCGCGGTAGTGGATCTGCATCTCGAAGCCGCGGGCCATGCGGGCGACCTCGCGGCCGATGCGGCCCATGCCCATGATGCCGAGCTTTGCCCCGGAGACCTGGGCGCTCATCATCATGGTCGGCGCCCAGCCCTTCCAGCCGCCGGCGCGGACCAGGCGCTCGCCCTCGCCGGCGCGGCGGCAGGCGGCCAGGATCAGCAGCACGGCCAGCTCTGCGGTGGCCTGGGACAGCACGTCGGGGGTGTTGACGAAGGGCGTGCCGCGGGCGCGCAGGGCGGCGGCGTCGACGTGGTCGTAGCCGACGCTGAAGGTCGCGAACGCGCGCACGCTTTCGGGCAGGCGGCCGACGGTCTCGGCGCTGACCTTGTCGGCGGGGGTGACGATGACGGCGTCGGCCCCCTCGGCGCGGCGGAGCAGCTCGGCGGCGTCGTAGGGCTCGTCGGTGTCGTTGAGGCGGACGTCGTAGTCGCGCCGGGCGCGGGCCTCGGTGGCGGGCGGGACGCGGCGGCTGAGCAGCAGCACGGGCTTGCGGCCCCCGGTCCCGGGGTCCTGGCTCTGCTCGCTCATGGTCGTCTCCCTATCGTCTGATGCGGTTGCCCAGCACATAGCCGAACAGGCCGATCAGCACGACACCCACGATGTACTGGAGGCTGCCGACGAAGAACACCAGGCGGTTCGCGGGGTGCAGGCCGATGTCGGGGGTGGACGAGGTGCACATCTCCAGGAACGAGAAGCTCAGGATGTCGCCGACCGCGTGGCTGGGGCGCATCACCGGGCCGCCCGGGCCGGGGACCTCGTGCAGCAGGCTGCCGCTGGCGGCGTAGTAGAGCGCGAAGCACAGCAGGATGGTCACGAAGGCGCGCAGCACGCGCGGCAGGCTCTCGCCGTAGTCGCACAGCCACTCGGCGAAGCTGTCGCTGGCGGTGAGCGCCGCGTTCAGGCCGGCGTCGCGCCACCGGCGCTCGCGGAGCGCGGCGCGGGCGAGGGCGCGGGTGTGGCGCTTGCCCATGCGCCGCGCGCGCCGGTACGCCCAGCTCGCGGAGTCGGGCACGCCCAGGTCGCGGAAGTTCTTCTCGAGGTTGAGGTAGCCCTGGCGGGCGGCGTCGTAGTCGCCGGCGACCTCCTCGCCGAGCGCGCCGCCGAGCTGGTCGACGCGCATGCGCGTGCTTTCCAGCCAGGCGCCGGCGAGGCGGACGTGGCGCAGGTCGCAGGTCGAGAGGTTGGCGCGCGGCAGGCTGGCGTCGGTGAGGTCGGCGCCGCCGAGTTTTGCCCCCGCGAGCAGGGCGCCGCGCAGGTCGGCGCCGCGCAAGCGGGCGGTGGACAGGTCGGCCTTGCGCAGGTCGGCCTCCTCCAGGTTGGCGCCGGACAGGTCGGTGCCGACCATCGAGGCCTCCTGCGCGACGGCGCGGCGCAGCGTGGCGTAGGGCATCTCGGCGCCGTCCAGCCTCGCGCCCCACAGGTCGGCGTCGGTGAAGTCGGCGTGCTCCAGCAGGGCGCCGCCGAGGCGGGCGAAGCGCAGCACCGCGCGGGGGAAGCGCGCGTCCTCCAGCAGGGCGTCCTGCAGGTCGGCCTCGCTGGCGCGCACCGCGGTCAGGTCGGCGCCGGTCAGGTCGGCGCGCGCCAGGGTCGCGCCCTCCAGGCAGGCGGCCTTGAGCGAGGCGGAGCGCAGGGCGGAGTCGCTCAGGTCCGCGCGGGACAGGTCGACGCCGTCAAGCACGGCGTCCTGCAGCGTGGCGCCGCGCAGCACCGCGCCGTGCAGCCGCGCCGCGCCGGTCTCGGCGTGCCACCAGGCGGGGGCGGGGCCGGCGCTCCCGACGTGCGGGCGCAGCGTGTCGGCGTCCAGGCGCAGGCTCGGCAGCGTCAGCCGCACGCCCTGCAGCTCCGGCAGGCGCAGGCAGGCGTCGGCGGCGTCCTCGATCAGGCGCAGGATGTGCACGAGGCGCTGCTCGGGCGAGGCGTCGCTCAGCCGGCGGTGCAGCGCCTCGGCGAGGCCGGGCGCCGGGCCGTCCTGTGGCACCTCGCGCGGGTCCCGGTCGTCGACGTCCACAGCGTTCTCCCGGGCCGCATGGCCGAAGCGGCTTCCTAGCACGGGTGCGAGGGCATGCCTTGTTCCGCACTGCGGATGGCGGGGCAGGAAGCAGGCCAGACAAGGCCAGGGGCTCTGCCCCTGGACCCCGCCAAGGGCTGGGCCCTTGGATCGCCCTCTCTTAAGCAAGGCCGGTCCAGGGGCGGCTCGCCCCTGGCGGGTCTGGGCGGAGCCCAGCCTTGCTTCACCTGCGGGTCAGCAAGCCCGGTCGCCGGCGTCAGTACGGCTGCGGCAGCATCGCGGTGCCACTCGGGTCGCGGCGCGCGGCCGGGACGTCGCTTGGCGGGGTCGACGCGTCGTCGGGCGTGGGGCCGGCCTGGCCGGTTGCTGGCGAGGGCCGGGGGGGAGACGAGGCGCAGGAGCACAGCAGGGCGGCCCCGGCCAGCATTGCGAGGCGGACTGTTCGTTGGGGCAGGATGTCGTCCTTCTCGGCCGTGCGGCCGCCGCGGTTCGGGGCGGTCCGGAGCGGTCCGCGTAGCCTGTCCCGGCGCGGCGGGCCAGGGCGGGCGGTCCAGCGGGCCGGGGCGTCGGGACGGGGTGCGTCGGGACGGAACGGTGGCGGGCCGGGCGGACACCCGGTTCAGGGCGCCGGGTCGGGGCGGGCGAAGACGTCGGCGAGGCTCACGCGGCCGCTGCCGCGCGGGGCGGCGGGGCGCTGGTCGGGGCTAGGCGCCCAGCCGGTCAGCATGGCCAGGCGCAGGCGGGCGGCGAGGCGGCCGTCGTGGTGCGGCATCGTGGCCAGCGCCGCGGGGAACAGGGCGCGCGGCGGGGTGCGGCGGTCGCGCAGCAGCACGGCGTTGGTCTCGCCGGCGGCACGCAGCTCGCGCAGCAGGGCCAGGGGATCGGCGTAGAGCAGGCTCAGGTCGTCGGAGTCGGCGACGGGCATGGCGAAGCCGGCGCGCTGCAGCAGGGAGGCGCAGTCGCGCAGCTCGGCGAAGGGCGAGACCCGCGGCGAGGCGCCGCCGCACAGCGCCAGCTCGGCCTCGGTCAGCGCGGTGCGCAGGGTGTCGAGCGTGCCGAGCGCGGGCAGGCTGGCCAGGAACAGGCCGTCCGGGCGCAGCGCGCGGCGCAGCTGCACCAGGCAGCCGGGCAGGTCGTTGACCCAGTGCAGCGACAGGTTGGCCACGACGAGGTCGAAGCTTTCCGGGGCGAAGGGCAGCATCTCCTCGTCGGCGGCGACCGCGGTGCCGCCGTTGAGCGCGGCCATGCGCGGGGACAGGTCGCAGCTGACCACGCCGATGCCGCGCGCGCGCAGCAGGGGCGCCACAACGCCGCGCCCGCCGACGTCGAGCGCCGCGGTGAAGCGGCGCGTGGTGTCGTCGAGGCGGTCGAGCAGGCGGTCCGCGACCTCGCGCAGCACGTCGCCCGCCTCGCCCACGCTGGCGGCGGCGCGGTCGCGGTGCCTGCGCACGGCGACGCGGTCGAAGATGCGGGGGTCGCTCATGGCGGGGGATGTGCGCCGGGCGAGGTGACATGCAAGGTCGTTGCACGTATAGGATGCAAGGTGCGCGGGACGCGGGGTTTGTTTCCCGTTCTGGTTGCAGGATTTCGGGCCATGGTCATGACGCCGGATGACGCTGCGGGCGGGCAGGGAGGTGCGCGGCGGGGCGTGGCGGGCCTGCGGCGCGGCCTGGCGCAGGGGGTGGGGGCGGCGCTCGACCTGCTGCTGCCGCCGCACTGCCCGGCGTGCGAGCGGCCGGTCGATCGCGCGGGCAGCTTCTGCGCGGCGTGCTGGGGCACGCTGGTGTTCCTGCGCGAGCCGTGCTGCGGGCCGTGCGGGCGGGCGTTCGCCAGCGCGGCGATGGGGGGTGCGCTGGGCCGGTGCGAGGACTGCCGGCAGGCGCCGCCGCCCTGGGGCCGTGCGCGCGCGGCGCTGCGCTACGACCGGCGCTCGGCAGGGCTGATCCTGGGGCTGAAGTACGGCGATCGCGGCGACCTGGTGCGGCTGCTGGCCACGCACATGGCGCGCGCGGGGGAGACGCTGCTGCGGGAGGCGGACCTGCTGGTGCCGGTGCCGCTGCATCGCTGGCGGCTGCTGCGGCGGCGCTACAACCAGGCGGGGCTGCTGGCGGCGCGGCTCGGCCGGCTGGGCGCGCGGGAGGTCGTGCAGGACGCGCTGGCGCGCGGGGGGCCTGCCACGTCGATGCGCGGCCGGGGCGCGGAGGAGCGGCGCGAGGCGGCGCAGGGCGCCTTCGCGGTGCGGCCGCACCGGCGGGCGATGCTGGCGGGGCGCAGGGTGGTGCTGGTCGACGACGTGCTGACCACCGGGGCGACGGCGGGCGCCTGCGCGGAGGCGCTGCTCGCGGCGGGGGCGGCGTCGGTGGACGTGCTGGCGGCGGCGCGGGCGGGCGACGGTGCGGGCGAAGGGCGGCGGGCCGGCGACGATCAGGCCGGCGACGATCGGGGTGGAGATGACGGGGAAACGGTGCCAGATGATGCGGTGCGGCGCGGGCCGGGCCGGGCGAACGCGTGGCACCAGGACGAGGAGTGACGATGGTCAAGGTCGAGGTCTACACGCAGGCCTGGTGCCCGTATTGCATGCGCGTGATGCAGCTGCTGCGGTCCAAGGGCGTCGAGGTCACGGAGATCAAGGCGCAGCACGGCACGCCGGAGCGGGCCGAGGCGACGCGGCGGTCGGGCGGGCACACCACGATGCCGCAGGTGTTCATCGACGGGCGGTCGATCGGGGGCTGCGACGACCTGGTGGCGCTGGAGCGGGCGGGCGGGCTGGACCCGCTGCTGCAGGCGGCCTGAGGCAGGCAGGGCGGGGGCCGGCCTCGCGGTCCGGCGACCGTCCGCGGCCGGGGACCGGGACCCGATGGAGGCGGTTTCCGGAGGAGTTCATGCCCGGGGTGGGGCCTTTGGCGGGTTTGGGCAGGGCCCGGCTTCGCTCGACGTCGTGATCGCGCCTGGCGTGCTGGACAAAGCGGGCCGCGGGGAGATATTGCGGCTCGACCGGTCGAGGGAGGGCAGCGTGGGCGGCAACGTGTTGGCGGCCCTGAGGATTGCGGCGGTGCTGGCGGCCTCGCTGGGGGTGTCGCGGCCGGTGCTGGCGCAGGCGGCGCCGTCGGTGGCGGGGCTCTGGCTGACGAAGGACCGGTCCACGGTGATCGACATCGAGCCGTGCGGCGCGAAGCTGTGCGGGCGGATCGTCGGCATGACGGACTGGCCGGCGCGGGGCGTGCCGCTCGACCTGCACGGGCAGCCGGAGTGCCGCGAGACGATCATTCGCGACTTCCGCGCCGAGGAGGCGAACCTGTGGAAGGGCGACATCATCAACCCGAACAACGGCAAGGTGTATGACGCGGAGCTGTGGCTCGGGCGCGACACGCTGCTGCACCTGAGGGGCTACATCGGGCTGCCGCTGTTCGGGCAGACGCAGATCTGGACGCGCTACGACGGCGACCTGCCGCAGGACTGCCACCTCACGCGTGTCGGCTAGGGCGCTGCGCCGGGGCGGGTGCGGAGGGCGCCGAAGGCAGGAAGCGCGTTCTTTCTTGAAAGAAAGAACCAAAGAACTTCTGCACCTTGGGCCTCAGGCAGCCCCGCGCGTCCGGAGCCCAGTTGGGAAGTCTTTTTGCTTCTTTTTCTCCAGAAAAAGAAGATTCTTGCTGACTGATTGCTGTCCGGTCGGTGGCAGCCTTTCGGAGGCCGGGCGCACATGGCGCTGATCGTCGACTGCGACCCAGGCACGGACGACGCGGTGGCGCTGCTGCTGTGCGCGGCCTCGCCGGAGCTGGGGCTGCAGGCGGTCACGGTGTCAGGGAGCAACGTCGCGTTGCGCGACACGCTGCGCAACGCGTGCGCGGTGCTTGCGCTCGCGGGGTGCGGGGTCGCGGTGCATGGGGGGGCGGACCGGCCGCTGCGGGGGCGCTTCGTGGCGGAGCCCCGGGTGCACGGCGAGGCCGGGCTGGGCGGCGTCGCGCTGCCGGACGGCCCGCCCGCCTCCGGCGAGGCGGCGGTGGACGCGCTGCGGCGGCGGCTGCGCGAGGCGGCGGAGCCGGTGACGCTGGTGGGGATCGCGCCGGCGACGAACCTGGCGCTGGCGCTGGCGAGCGAGCCGGGGCTGGCGGCGAGGGTGGCGCGGGTCGTGCTGATGGCGGGGGCGGCGGGCGAGGGCAACGTCACGGCGTCGGCGGAATTCAACGCGTGGAGCGACCCGGAGGCGCTGGCGGTCCTGCTGGACGGCGGCTGCGAGGTGGTGCTGGCGCCGCTGGAGCTGACGGCGCAGGCGCTGGTGACGCCGGCGCGGATCGAGGCGCTGCGGCGCGCGGGAGGCGGGCGGTGCTTGGCGGCGGCGTGCGACATCCTGGCGTCGGTGCCGGCCTCGCCGCGGCTGGGCGGCGTGCCGCTGCACGACCCGTGCACGATCGCCTGGCTGCTGGCGCCTGGGCTGTTCACGACCTGCGCGGCGCGGGTCGAGGTGCTGCTCGACGGGGTCGCGCGCGGGCGCACTGTGGTGGAGCGGCGGGGGCGCGCGGGGCCGGCGAACGTGGTGCTGCTCGACCGGCTGGACGCGGACGGGTTCTTCGCGCTGCTGGGCGAGCGGCTGGCGCGGCTGCCGTGAGCGGGGCGGTCGCGGGCGGGGGCGCGGGTGCCGGCAGCGTGGCGGCCCGGGGGGGCGGGCTGCGGGAGGCGCGGCGGCACCTGTGCGGCTGCGACCCGGCGCTGGCGGAGCTGGTCGGGCGGGTCGGGCCGTGCCGGCTGGTGGTGGAGCGCCGGCGCGAGCCGTTCGAGGCGCTGGTGCGCGCGATCGCCCACCAGCAGCTGCACGGGCGCGCGGCGGAGGCGATCCTCGGGCGGATGCTGGCGCTGCATCCGGGGGAGGCCTTCCCCGCGCCGGAGCGGCTGCTGGCGACCGAGGCGGAGGCGCTGCGGGCGTGCGGGTTCTCCGGGGCGAAGATCGCGGCGATCCGCGACATCGCGCACGGCGCGCTGGGCGGGGCGGTGCCAACGCGCAGGGCGGCGGCGCGGCTGTCGGACGAGGCGCTGGTCGAGCGGCTGACGGCGTTGCGCGGCGTGGGGCGCTGGACGGTGGAGATGCTGCTGATCTTCACGCTGGGGCGGCCGGACGTGCTGCCGGTGGACGACTTCGGAGTGCGCGAGGGGTGGCGGCGCATCCAGGGGCTGGCGGTGCAGCCGAAGCCGGCGGAGCTGGGGCGGCTGGGGCTCGCGTTCGCGCCGCACCGGTCGGCGGCGGCGTGGTACCTGTGGCGGGCGGCGGACGAGGGGAAAAGGTAGGAAGGCCAGGGGCTCTGCCCCCATTGCTTGAAGGCGGGAACCCCGCCAAAGGCCAAGCCTTTGAAAACCTGTTGTCTGGGACGGGGGCCACGCGGGGGATTGTTGCGGGGCGGGACAGGCTTGACTGGCGGGTGCGCGCTGACCATTTCTCAGGGATGATCAAGCAAGGCCCCGCCCGCCCGTCGCCCTGGTCGCAGCCGGCCACGCCGACGCTGGACATGACGCTCGACGGCGGGTTCAGGGCGCCGGGCGCGCGGCCGGCCTGGGGGCTGCGCATCGGGGTGGCGGCCGCGCTGGTGGCGGTGCTCGGGCTGGCGCTGATCGGCGCGGCGCTGGCGGTGTGGCTGGTGGCGACGCTGCTGCCGGTGGTGCTGATCGCGGTCCTGGTGGCTTGGGTGGCGTTCAAGGTCCAGGCGTGGCGGGTGCGGCGCGGCCGGGCGATGACGCGCGTCTAGGGGCTGTCGTGACCCTCTCGGCTCCGTTCCCACGCAGCACGGCGGGAAGGAAGCACGTTCTTTCTTGAAAGAAAGAACCAAAGAACTTTTCCCATAAAGGTCCGAAGCTGGCCGGGAGCCCGTGACCCCATGGGCAAAGTCTTTTTGCTTCTTTTTCTTCAGAAAAAGAAGACGCTTGCCTGCCTGTGGTTCACGGTGTCGCGTGGCCGAACAGCAGCCGCAGGACCCCGTAGAGCACGCCGCCGGCGAGGAAGCCGACGAGGGTGCCGTTGATCCGCACGTACTGCAGGTCCGGCCCGACGCGCAGCTCGATGCGCTCGACGAGGGTGGCGGTGTCCCAGTTGGCGAGGACGCTGCCGATGAAGGCGGCGAGGCGTTCCTGGATCATCGGCAGCAGGCGGGCGACCAGGGTGTCGGCGCCGCGGCGCACGCGGGCCTCGGCGTCGGGGCCTTCGGTCAGGGCGGTGGCGAGGCGGGCGAGGCTGGTCTCGAGGATGCCGACGACGTGGCCCTGGGGGCGGGCGGCGTCGGCCTCGGCGGTGCGGCGCAGGCGCTGCCAGACGTCGCCGGCCCAGTTCTGCACGGTCTCGTGGCGGATGACGTCGCGCAGGGTGCGGCCGATGTCGGCGGCGCGCTCGGGGTCGTCCTCCATGCGGCCGATCTCGTGGCGGATCCAGGCGTCGAAGGCGTCGCGGATCTCGGAGTTGTCCGGGTCGATCTTGTCCAGCTCGGCGGAGACGGAGGCGAGGACGCGGGTGGCGACGGAGGCGCCGATCGCCCAGCCGAGCACGCGGCCGCCCTGCTCGCGCACGCGGTCCTCGATGAGGGCGCGGAGCTGGTCCTGCTTGGCGGCGAGCGTGGCGCGGAGCTGGTCGAGGAGGAAGGCGAGGACCTCCTGGTGGCGGCCGCCGTCGACCAGGCCGCGGAGTGCGCGGGCGAGCACGCGGCTGCCGCCCGGTCCGCCGAGCAGGCGGGAGGCGATGCGGCCGGCGACGCGGCCGGCGCGGCCGTCCTCGACGGTGACGAGCATCGCGGGGACGGCGGAGGCCAGCGCGCGGGCGAGGGGGCGGATCGTGTCCGGGTCGGCGAGGAAGCGGCGCAGCAGGTCGGGGACGTCGAGGCGGGCCAGGGCGCGCGAGACTTCCGCCTCGGTGACGACGTGGGAGGCGACGAAGCGGCCGAGCGCCGCGCCGAGGCGGGCCTTCTGGGCAGGGATGATCGCGGTGTGGGGGATGGGCAGGCCCATCGGGTGGCGGAACAGGGCGGTCACCGCGAACCAGTCGGCGAGGCCGCCGACGAGGCCGGCCTTGGCGGCGGACTGCAGCAGGTCGGCGGGCCAGCCGGGCGGCAGGGCGTAGGAGGCGAGGGTGAGGCCGGCGGTCGCGCCCAGCAGCGAGGTGGCCAGGGCCTTGGAACGCCGCAGGCGGGTGCGTGCGGCGGTGTCTGGGTCGGGGGTCGGCATCGGGCGGGGGTAGCACGGGGGTGCGCCACCGGGGAATGGCGGGGCGGCATGAACGATTGGGAAACCCGGCGGTGGCCTACTGGGCGCGACCCGAAAAGGGAATGCAGGCATGGCCACGATGCTGGGGCGTCTCGCCGCCAGGGTTCGTTCGATCCGGCTCGGGGTGCTCGCGCTGGTGCTCAGCGCCTGCACGCTCATGGTCGGGCTGGACGGCTGGCGGACGTGGACGGAGCGCGGCGTGACGATCGCTCAGGACACCGTGGAGACGGCCAACCTGGCCCGCTCGCTGGCGCAGCACGCCCATGATGTCCTGCAGACCGCCGATGCAGCCCTGTTCACGATGCGAGAGCGTGTGGAAGGCGACGGCTTGTCCCCCGCCCGGTTCGACTCCCTGCACGCCGCCATGTTCGCCACGGTCGCCAACCTGCCGGTGATCCACGGGCTGTTCGTGCTCGACGCGGAGGGCAGGCGGATCGTCAGCTCGGTGCCACTCGACCGGCCGGACACCCGTTATGCCGACCGGCCCTATTTCCGCTACCACCTCGCCCACGCGGACCGCGGCATGCACCTCGACGGCCCCTTCCGCAGCAAGGTGGACGGGAGCTGGATCATGGTGGTGTCGCGCCGCCTCGACGACGCGGGCGGCCGGTTCGCGGGCATCGTCATGGTGACGGTCGCCGACGCCGTCCTGCAGGATTACTACCGCACCTTCGACGTCGGCCGGGAAGGCTCGATCAGCCTGCTTACGACCGCCGGGATCGTGGTTGCGCGCCACGCCGCCGGCCCGGACACGACGGGCGCCGACGTGTCGGGGGGCGGCGCGTTCCGCCGCGCCATGACGGAGGCGCCGCCGCACGGCAGCTTCCGCTACGTCTCCAGCATCGAGCGGATCCTTCGCCTGGGCAGCTACCAGCGGATCGACGGCTATCCCCTCCTGGTGATCGTCTCGCACGGCTTCGGCGAGCTGCTGGCGGGCTGGCGTGCCGAGGCCCTGCGTCATCTGCTGGTGTGCGCGACGCTTGCCGCCGGCCTGGCAGCCCTGGGCCGCCGTCTCGCGCGCCAGGTCGAGGTGCGCGAGCAGGCGGAACGGCGCTACCGCCTGCTGGCCGACAACTCCTCCGACGCGATCGTCTGCGCCGGGCTGGATGGCAGGCGGTTCTACGTCTCCCCTGCCTTCTCCAAGATGACGGGGTGGAGCGCGGCCGAGGCGGCCGACATGGTCTGGGGCAGCCTGATCCATCCGGAGGACCGGCAACGCGCGGCCGCCGTCCGCATCGGGCTGATGCAGGGGTCCGGTCCTGCCAGCGCGCGCTTCCGCTACCTCTGCAAGGATGGTTCTGCGTTGTGGGTCGAGGCCCGGGTGCAGCGGATCGTGGGCGACGGGGAAGAGGCGACCTCGTTCATCGCCAGCATCCGCGAGATCTCGGGCCAGGTCGCGGCGGAGGCGGAGGTCGCGGCCCTGAACCGCGAGCTGATCGCCCGGGCCAACACCGACGCCCTGACCGGGCTGGCCAACCGGCGGCGCTTCGACGAGCAGCTCGACCAGGAGTGGCGACGGGCGGCGCGCGAGGCCAACGCGCTGTCCGTGGTGATGATCGATGTCGATCGGTTCAAGGCCTACAACGACCTGCTCGGCCACCAGCGGGGCGACCTGTGCCTGCAGACGGTCGCCGACGTCGTGGCACGCTTCGCCCGGCGGCCGGGCGACCTCGTGGCGCGCTACGGCGGCGAGGAGATCGTGGTGCTGCTGCCGGGGGCGCCGGCCGCAGGGGCGCAGGACATCGCCCGGTCGATCTGTGCCGCGATCCAGGCGGCCGGCCTGGAGCACGCCGGCAATCCGCCGTTCGGCGTCGTCACCGCGAGCCTCGGCGTCTCGACCTGCCTGCCGCGGCTTGCCGATGACGAAAGCGGGCCACAGGACCTGGTCGCGGCCGCGGACGCCGCCCTGTACCAGGCCAAGCGCGGCGGCCGCAACACGGTTCGAATGCCGGACGAGGCGGCGCGGCTGCCGTGCCGCGACGACGTGGCCGGCTGAGCGCCGCCCGCGCCGGGCGCCCCGGTGGCCGGGGTCATCCGCGCCTGCCGAACACCTCCGCCCAGGCCGCGTGCAGGGCCGCGTCGGCCGTGGCCATGCTGGCTCCGGCGCCGAGCGCCTGGAGGCTGGTGACGCCGTGCTCGGCGATGCCGCAGGGCACGATGCCGCCGTAGTGCGAGAGGTCGGGGCTGACGTTGAGCGAGACGCCGTGCCAGCTCACCCAGCGGGTCACGCGGACGCCGATGGCGGCGATCTTGGCCTCGGTGCCGTCGGCGGGGTCGGCGACCCAGAGGCCGACGCGGCCGGCGCGGCGCTCGGCGCGGACGCCGAGGCGGGCGATGGCGGCGATCAGCCAGGATTCGAGCCCGTGGACGTAGGCGCGGATGTCGCGGGGCGGGACGCCGCCGTGGCTGCGGGACAGGTCGAGGAGGACGTAGGCGGTGCGCTGGCCGGGGCCGTGGTAGGTCCACTGGCCGCCGCGGCCGGCCTCGAAGGTGGGGAAGCGGCCGGGCGCGGTGAGGTCCTGCGCGCGCGCGGAGGTGCCGGCGGTGTAGAGCGGCGGGTGCTCGGCGAGCCAGACCAGCTCGGGGGCGGTGCCGGCGTGGATGGCGGCGGCGCGGGCCTGCATCGCGCGGATCGCGTCGGGGTAGGCGAGCAGGCCGGGCTCGGTGCGCCACTCCACGGGCGGGGCGTCGGACCGGATGCTGCCGGGGGCGTCCGGCCTGTTCGCGGTTGTCGTCCCTGAGGGCATCGGTTATACGGCGCTCCGTCGGCGGTGCGGTCGTGGCGAAATGGTAGACGCGCAAGCTTGAGGTGCTTGTGGGGGAAACCCTGTGGAAGTTCGAGTCTTCTCGACCGCATACCCGACCAGCGAGGAGATGTCCGGCATCGTGAGGCGCGCCTGAGCGGCGCTGCCGCTTTTCCTCTTTGAAGACGTGCCGTTCGGGGTCGCGTGCGCCGCGGGCGTTACCGTGTTGCGCGATGCCGGGCTTCCTGGCGGTCCGCCCGTGGGGCATCGTTGCGGGCACGTCCTGGCCGCTGGCCCGGCGAGGAGAGCACGGCGATGGACGAGGACTTCCGCAAGGCGGCACTGGACTACCATCGGCTGCCGAGGCCCGGGAAGCTCACGGTCGAGCCGACCAAGCGCATGGCAACGCAGCGCGACCTGGCGCTGGCGTACTCGCCGGGGGTCGCGGCGGCGTGCCTGGCGATCCGCGACGACGTGTCCAAGGCGCGCGAGTACACGGTGCGCGGCAACCTGGTGGGCGTGATCACCAACGGCACGGCGGTGCTGGGGCTGGGCAACATCGGGCCGCTCGCGTCCAAGCCGGTGATGGAGGGCAAGGCGGTGCTCTTCAAGAAGTTCGCGGGCATCGACGTGTTCGACATCGAGGTCGACGCCGAGGACCCGGAGCGGTTCATCGAGGTGGTCGCGGCGCTGGAGCCGACCTTCGGGGCGATCAACCTCGAGGACATCAAGGCGCCGGAGTGCTTCGTCATCGAGAAGACGCTGCGCGAGCGCATGCGCATCCCGGTGTTCCACGACGACCAGCACGGCACGGCGATCATCGTCGCGGCCGCGGTGCGCAACGGGCTGGTGCTGCAGCAGAAGTCGCTCGGCGCGGTGAAGCTCGTCACCTCCGGGGCGGGGGCGGCGGCGCTGGCCTGCGTCGATCTGCTGGTGTCGATGGGGCTAGACCCGGCCAACGTGACGCTGACCGACCTGCACGGGGTCGTGTACGCGGGGCGCAACACCGAGATGCCGCCGAACATGGCGCGCTACGCCCGCGAGACGTCGGCGCGCACGCTCGAGGAGGTGCTCGAGGGTGCGGACGTGTTCATGGGGCTGTCGGCGCCGCGGGTCCTGAAGGCGGAGTGGCTGCACCATTTTGCCCCGCGGCCGCTGATCCTGGCGCTGGCGAACCCGGAGCCGGAGATCCTGCCCGAGGCGGTGCGGGCGGCGCGGCCGGACGCGATCGTGGCGACGGGGCGCAGCGACTACCCGAACCAGGTCAACAACGTGCTGTGCTTCCCGTTCATCTTCCGCGGCGCGCTCGACGTGCACGCGACGACGATCAACGAGGCGATGAAGATCGCGGCGGTGGAGGCGATCGCGTCGCTGGCGCGCGCGGAGGCGTCGGAGGTGGTGGTCGCCGCGTACGGCGGGGCGGCGCCGGTGTTCGGGCCGGAGTACATCATCCCCAAGCCGTTCGACCCGCGGCTGATCCTGCAGATCGCGCCGGCGGTGGCGCGGGCCGCGATGGACAGCGGGGTGGCGGAGCAGCCGATCACCGACTTCGCGGCGTATCGCGAGGAGCTGGAGCTGTTCGTGTTCCGCTCCGGGCAGCTGATGCGGCCGGTGTTCGAGGCGGCGCGCACCGGGCGCTCGCAGCGCGTGGTGTACGCCGAGGGCGAGGACCCGCGCGTGCTGCGCGCGGTACAGACGGTGGTCGACGACCAGCTCTGCGAGCCGATCCTGCTCGGGCGGCGCGACGTGATCGCGCAGAAGGTGCGCGAGATGGGGCTGCGGCTCGACCTCGACGAGACGGTTCGGGTGCTCGACCCGGCGCGCGACCACGACGTGTTCGCGCCGCTGGTGGAGCGCTACCGCGGGCTGGTGGGGCGGCAGGGGACGCCGCCGGACATCGCGGAGCGGTGGCTGCGCACGCGGCCGACGATCGCGGCGGCGATGCTGCTGGAGACGGGGCAGGCGGACGCGGCGCTGGTGGGGGGCAGCGGCGACTGGACGCGCCAGCTCCGCCACATCCAGCAGATCATCCCGCGCGGAGCCGGGGTGGCGCAGCTGTACGGGCTGTCGTGCCTGATCCTGCAGGCGGGGGCGCTGTTCTTCTGCGACACCCATGTGGTGCTGGAGCCGTCGGCCGAGGCGGTGGCGGAGATGACGCTGCTGGCGGCGGAGACGGTGCGCTCCTTCGGGGTGGCGCCGAAGGTGGCGCTGCTGTCGCACTCCTCGTTCGGCAGCTCGGCCTCGGCGTCGGCGCGCAAGATGCGCCGCGCGCTGGAGCTGATCCGCGCGGCCGACCCGGAGCTGGAGGTGGACGGCGAGATGCATGCCGACGCGGCGCTGGCGGAGGCGCTGCGCGACCGGGCGGTGCCGGACTCGCGCCTGTCGGGGGTGGCGAACCTGCTGATCATGCCGAACCTGGATGCGGCCAATATCAGCGTGACGCTGCTCAAGGCGGCGAGCGAGGCGCTGCCGGTGGGGCCGCTGCTGCTCGGGCTGTCGCGGCCGCTGCACGTGCTGGTGCCGACGGTGACCGCGCGCGGGATCGTCAACATGACGGCGCTGGCGGCCCTGCAGGCGCAGGGCGGGCTCAAGGGGCCGGCCGGGGTCGCGGCGGAGGCAGGGGCCGCGCGGGCCGGGACGAACGGGGCGGGGCGGGG
>CAXSFE010000015.1:0-46097 GCA_964236585.1 uncultured Acetobacteraceae bacterium | reverse complement strand
CTGGCCGCCGGCGCGCCGGCGGGGCCGGGCGCGGTCAGGGCTGCGGTGGACTGGGCTGGGGCGGCCTGGGCGTGGGCCGCGGGCGGCGTAGCGGCGCACAGGAGCGAGGCGAAGGCGCAGGCGGGCAGGAGGCGGGTCGGGCGCATGTCGTCCTGGGCTGCTGTCGGCCGCGCATCATGCCGCGATGCGTGTGGGCGTGCGACCGGTTTTCGCGGCCAGGATGCAGGCAGGACTGGCGGTTCCGCCGCGGCTTGGTTGGGTAGCGGCGGCGCGCGTCCCTGCGCGGGCGCGAACTGGTGGGGCGGCGGGCCGTTGCAGCCGGCATGACCCAGTTCGGCACGCTTCCAGACGGCACCGCGGCCTCGCTGCACACGCTGCAGAGCGACGTGCTGCGGGTGTGCATCACGGACTACGGGGCGCGGATGGTGTCGGTCGAGGCGCCGGATCGCGACGGCGTGCGGGGGCATGTCCTGCTGGGGCTGGACGATGCGGCGGCGTATGCCACGGCCGGGGGGTCGTTCGGGGCGGTGCTGGGGCGGTGTGCCAACCGGATCGGGGGGGCGCGGTTCGTGCTGGATGGGCACGCGTATGCGCTTCCCGCGAACGACGGCGCGAACACGCTGCATGGGGGGCCGCACGGCTTCGGGCTGCGGAGCTGGGCCGTGCGGGAGGCGACGGACACGGTGCTGGTGCTGGAGCTGCTGAGCGAGGACGGGGACTCGGGGTTCCCGGGGGCACTGCATGTTGTCGCGCGCTACGGCCTGCGGGGGGACACGCTGCGGCTGGAGCTGGAGGCTCGGGCGGAGGCGCCGACGGTGGTGAACCTCAGCGCGCACCCGTACTTCAACCTGGGCGGCGATCCGCGGCGCGATGTCCTGTCGCATGAGGTCGAGGTCCGGGCGGAGCGGTTCTTGGTGGTGGACCAGGCGCAGGTGCCGACGGGCGAGCTTCGGGCCGTGGCGGGCACGCCGTTCGATTTTCGCGTGCCGCGGACGTTTGCGGAGGGGATCTTCGGGACCGATCCGCAGCTGATGTCGGGGCGAGGGTACGACCACTGCTTCGTGGTGGACGGGGAGGCGGGGGTGCTGCGGGTTGCGGCGAAGGTGCGCGATCCGGTGAGCGGGCGGACGCTGGAGGTGAGGAGCACGCAGCCGGGGCTGCAGGTGTACTCGGGGAACTCGCTGAACGGGGCGGTGGTCGGGCGGGGCGGGGTGACGCTGCGGCAGTCTTCGGGGTTCGCGCTGGAGCCGGAGAACTTTCCGGACGCGCCGAATCAGGCGGGGTTTCCGTCGGCTGTGCTGCGGCCGGGGGAGGTTTACGCCGAGGCGATCGAGTATGTGTTCGGGGTGAAGTAAGGCCAGGGGCTCTGCCCCTGGACCCCGCCAAAGGCCAAGCCTCTGGAAACCTCGACTTTTGGGTCTGTGCTTATTTGTGCCGGTCCAGGGCGGCTCGCCCTGGCGGGGTCCAGGGGCAGAGCCCCTGGCCTTGCCTGTCTAGGCGATCTCGCGGGTGAGCTTGCGGCGCATGGCGTCGGCGAAGCGGGCGTAGTCGGGGCAGGGCAGGGCGAAGCTGTCGGGGCCGCCGGTGACGCTGCGGGTGAAGGCGGAGACGAGGTCGGGCTCCTCGTGCAGGACGCAGAGGCCGTTGATGGTGATGCCGGCGGCGGCGAGGCGGTCGCGGATGGGCGCGGGGTCGGGGCCGTCGTTGGAGGCGCCGTCGCCGGCGAGGTCGATGATGCGGCGGGTCGCCTCGGGGACGTCGGCGAGGAGGGTCTCGGCGGCGAGGAGGGCGGAGCCGAGGGCGGTCAGGCCGGCGGGGACGGTGCGGGGGACGTCGTCGACGCGCCGGGCGAAGGCGGTGACGTCGTCGGGAGTCGTGAGGCGGGTCCAGGGGATCATGGTGTCCTGGGCGGCGCGGCCGGAGAAGACGAGGAGGGCGCAGAGGGAGGCGCGGGCGCGGCCGGTGGTGAGGCCCGCGGCGACCTCCGGGTCACGGAGGGCTTCGGCGATGCCGCCAGCGATGAGGGCGAATTCTTCATACGTGACGCTGGCGGAGGCGTCGAAGGCGAGGAGGAGGGCGAGGTCGGCGGGGGCGGCGGGCATGGGCGGCGGGAGGGGGTGTGTCAGTCGCGGTCGGCGGATTTGTGGATGATGCCGAGGATGGTGGCGATCTCGGGCTTGTGGAAGACGCGGCCGCTGGCGAAGTCGGTCACAGTGACGGAGGGGTAGCCGGCGGCGATGTAGGCGGCGGCGGCAGCGAAGGCTTCCTTGCCGGTGTCGCGGCGGGTGGCGGTGGTTCCGGCCTCGTTGGTGGCGCCGACTTCGTACATGGCGGGGGTCCGGGCGAGGGAATGCTCCGGAGAGCTTAGACGCGCGGGCGGCGGTGATGCACGGGGAAGATCAGGCGGTGTCGGTGGGGGGTGCGGGGGTGAGGTCGACGCCGTCGTAGAGCTCGGCGAGGGGGAAGGCGAGGCCGAGCTCGGGCAGGGCGAGGGTGGCGGCGTCGGTGAGGAGGTGGCCGAGCCAGTCGGGGCCGATGCGGGCGAAGACGGTGGCGCCGATGCGGTCCTGTTCGAGCATGACGTAGCGCTGGACGGAGGGGAGGGCGGCGTATTCCTGGTTTTTCGTGATGCGGTCGGTGCCGGAGGTGCTGGCGCTCAGGACCTCGAAGATCGTGACGGGGTCGCGGACGAGGGTGGCGCGGGGCAGGACGGGGGTGCAGGCGACGAAGCCGTCGGGGTAGCGGATGCGGCCGGCGGTCTCGATCTTGAGGTCGCTGCCGTAGAAGGTGCAGGGGGTGCCGCGCAGGCGGGCGCCGATGGAGATGGCGAGGTTGCGCTGGATGAGGGCGTGGGCGGCGGTGCCACCGGTCATGGCGTGGGGGTGGAGACCGTCGAACTCGTGGCGGAGGGGCTGGGTGGCTTCCCAGGTGAGGAACTCGGGGAGGGTCATGGGTTGGGGAAGGGGGAGGGGCATGGGACGAGGGTAGCATTTGGCCGCGTCGGATTGCTGTCGTGATCTGGCCGGGGCGGGTAGGATTGGTGGTCGGGGGACAGCATGGTCGGTGCGTCGGGATTGATCGCTGGCGAGCGACGGAGGCGGGCGGTGGCTGGGGCGAGGGCGGCGGTGGCTGCACTGGCGGAGCTTGGGGTGAGCGCGCTGGTGACGGGGTCGTTGGCCAGGGGCGGGTTCGGGGCACAATCCGACGTCGATCTGCTGGTGACGGTCTGCCCACAGCGTCTGAAATACGCGATCGAGGGGGTGGTCGAGGACTGTCTCGGGGGGATGGCGTTCGACGTTGTCTATCTGGACGAACTGCCGGGCTGGAAGGCGGCGGGGTTCATGGCGGGGGCGGTCGATGCATCCCGTCTCGGTTGATGTCGGGAACGAGCTGGGAGAGATCGCGCAGGAGGCGGCGCGGTTGTCGCTGCGGCTGGAGCGGGTAGGGTTGGAGCATCTGGAGGCGGGCTCGCAGGGCGAGTGGGAGGCGACGCTGGTGTGCGCCTCGGCAGCGGAGAAGATCTACACCGGGTGCGAACGGGTGATGGCGCGGCTGGCGAGCGAGGTAGACAGCGTTCCGGTCGCGCATTCTGAAGGCTGGCACGCGACGTTGCTGCGGCGGATGAGCCATCCGTTTCCGCAGGTCAGGGGGCCGATCATCTCTGCGGAGTGCCATGCCGTGCTCGATCGACTGAGGGCATTCCGGCATCGAGAGCGGAACACGTATGGGATCAACCTGGATTTCGATGTCGTCGTGGAGCGGGCGCGCGAGGCAGTGGAGGGATTTGCCTTGTTCCGCGACGAGGTCAGGGCGTTCCTGGGAAAAGCGTAGTCTCAGGCGGATCGCCTCCGGCCCTGCCTACAGTATCAGTCGTGTCCCGAGTGCACCGTGTCCAGATCCGCGAACCGCGTGAACTCGCCCTCGAAGAACAGGTCGATCTTGCCGGTCGGGCCGTGGCGCTGCTTCTCCAGCAGGAGCTCGGCCTTGTTGTGGACGCTTTCCATGTCGCGCTGCCACTTGTCGAGCGCGTTCTGGAACTTCTCCTCGTTGTCAAACGCCATCTGCTTCGGCGCGCGCTGCTGGAGGTAGTATTCGTCCCGGTAGATGAACATGACGGCGTCGGCGTCCTGCTCGATGGAGCCGGACTCGCGCAGGTCGGAGAGCTGGGGGCGCTTGTCCTCGCGGTTCTCGACCTGGCGGGAGAGCTGGGAGAGGGCGAGCACGGGGACGGACAGCTCCTTGGCGAGCGCCTTGAGGCCCATGGTGATGGCGCTGATCTCCTGGACGCGGCTTTCCGCCTTGGCGCCGGACGCGCGCATGAGCTGGAGGTAGTCGATGACGACGAGGCTGAGGCCGCGGGTGCGCTTGAGGCGGCGGCAGCGGGTGCGCATGGCCGACAGGGTGACGGCGGGAGTGTCGTCAATCAGCAGGGGGAGCTGGGACAGCTCGCGCGAGACCTGGACGAAGCGGTCGAACTCGCGCTGGCCGATCTCGCCGCGGCGGATGCGGTCGCCGGAGACGCGGGACTCCTCGGAGAGCAGGCGGTTGGCGAGCTGCTCGGCGCTCATCTCCAGGGAGAAGACGGCGACGGTGCCGGTGGGCGCGGTGGTGCCGGGGGGGAGGCCGGCCTCGGCGTCGAGGGTCTTGGCGGCAGCCATGAGGGCGCGGGCGGCGCCGAAGGCGATCTTGGTGGCGAGGGCGGTCTTGCCCATGCCGGGGCGGCCGGCGAGGATCAGCAGGTCGGAGGGGTGCAGGCCGCCGGTGCGCTTGTCGAGGTCGCGCAGGCCGGTGGACAGGCCCGAGACGCCGCCGGGCATGTGGAACGCCTTCTCGGCGTTGTTGATGGCGCCGGACAGCGCGCGCTCGAAGGTGACGAAGCCGCCCTCGGAGCCGCCGCGGGTGGCGAGGTCGAACAGGGACTGCTCGGCGGCCTCGACCTGGTTCATGCCGTCGAGCTCGGGGTCGGCGCCGAACGCGTTGTTGACCACGCTCTCGCCCACGTCGATGAGCTGGCGGCGGAGCCAGGCGTCGTGGATGGCGCGGCCGTACTCGCCGGCGTTGATGATGCCGACCATCGCGGTGAGCAGCTGGGCCAGGTAGGCGGTGCCGCCGACCTCGTCGAGGACGCCGGAGTGCTCGAACTCGCCGCGCAGAGTGACGGCGTCGGCGAGCTGGCCCAGCTCCACGCGGCGCGAGATGGCCTGGAAGATGCGGCCGTGGATGGGGTCGGCGAAGTGCTCGGGCAGGAGGAAGTCGCTGACGCGCTCGTAGCCCTTGTTGTTGGCGAGCAGGGCGCCGAGCAGGGCCTGCTCCGCCTGATCGTTGGAGGGGGGGCGGCGGAGCGACATGCCGAGCAGGGGGGGGTCGATGGTGTTCACGGGCGCGAACCTACACCGTCGCGGGGCGGGCGGCGCTGTGGATGGCTGTGGATAACGGGGGTAACTGCCCTGCAGGCAGCGCGGGCGGGCGGGGTGCGGGACGGGGCGGCGGGAGCGTGCCCGCGGGGCGAGAGCTGTCTCGCCTGGCAGCGCAGGCAGGGTGCGCCTTTCCCGCGCGGCGAGACGGGTTCTGTCCTGCCGCGCAAGACAGAGGCGTCCTGCGCGGCAGGACAAAATGGGGGTGTCGGGGGCGGGTTGTCCTGCCGCGCAGGACAACCCGGGCCGTTACGGGCCTTTTCAGGAGCGCTCAGGCGGCGGGCCGGCGGGGGCAATCCAAGTAAAAGGGAGCAACAGGCCCGCAACGGTGCGTGTCCGGAACAGGTTTCCTGCGCGGCGGGCTTTGCCCGGGGCTGCGGGCAGGGTGGCGCTGCCAGGGGCCGGCCGTGCCGCGCGAGCGCTCATCGCCACTTGGCGGTGCGGGCGCGGGTGCGGCGGGTGGGGGCGTGGAAGTCGTCGGGCTTGGTGCGGACCCAGTCGACGAAGCGGGCCAGCTCTGGGTCGGCGCGCAGCGCGTCGGGGTCGGCGAGGTGGCGGGCGATCTCGCCCTCGGTGTAGCGGGCGTGGATCGCGGAGTGGCAGATCTGGTGCAGGCGGACGGTGCCGCGGTGCGTGCCGCCCTTCAGCCGCGGCGTCAGGTGGTGCAGCGAGGAGCGGGCCTCGGGCGGGATCGGGCGGCCGCAGAGAATGCAGGCGGGCAGGGCGTCGGTGGCCTCCCCCTCGGCGGGCCCGGCATCGGGGTGGGGAAAACGGTGTGACATGCGGGCCAGATGGGGGTGCGGGGGCCGTGCGGGAAGGCGGGCGGGGCAGGGCGGGCCTGTGCCCGGGCGCTCACCACAGCACGCCGTCGACGGGCACGACCGGCTCGGGGCCCTTGCGGCCGAGCAGGCTGGCGAGGTTGATCTCGACCGTGCGGCTGATCGAGGTCATCGGCACGTCGTAGACCGTGTTCTCGAACGGGTCCTCCAGGTCGCGGCCGACGCGGTCCAGGGCCAGGAAGACGAAGCCCACCGCGGTGGAGCCGAGCGGGGTCGCGAGGCCGAGGTCGGAGACCATGGCGAGCGGCAGCAGGACGCAGAACACCTGCACGAACAGGCGCGGGAAGAAGTTGTACTGGCGGGGCATCGGCGTGTTCTTGAGGCGCTCGGTGCCGCCCTGCATGGTGGCGAGCTGCGTCAGGGTGTCGGCGAGCGAGGCGGCCCGGACGCTGTCGATCGTGCCGTCGGCGAGCAGGGGCGCCAGCCGGTCGGCGATGGCGGCGAGCACGGCGTCGGGGACGTTGGACTGGCCGCGCAGCCAGTCGAGGGTGGGGGCGGGGACGAGGTGCGCGATCTCGTCCCAGGGCGGCTGGCGGCGCAGGTGGCAGCGCAGGGCGTGGGCGTAGGCGGACAGCAGGTCGGCGACGGCGGACTGCGCGGGGTGGCCGGGCAGGTAGAGCCGGGTCTGGCGGACCAGGCTGCGCGAGGCGTTGGTGACGCCGCCCCAGAGCTGGCGGGCCTCCCACCAGCGGGCGTAGGCGTTGTTGTTGCGCAGCGAGATGAAGATCGCGAGCGCCGAGCCGAGCAGCGGCATGGGCAGGTCGTTGAGCGACACCCAGTGCTGGCGCAGCGGCCCGTAGAGCACGGCGATCAGCACGTCCCAGCCGAGCAGCGCCAAGGCCGGCCAGCCGACGTAGTGCAGGATCTCGTGCAGCCTGGGCGAGCGGGTGACCATCATCGCGGCGAGGCTTCGCCGGGCGCGTCGGAGCCGGGGGCGTCGGGAGCGTCCTGCCGGTCGCCGGCGGGCGGGGAGACGTCCGCCGCCGCCCCGTCGTCGCGTCCGGTGGCGCGGGACAGGGTGGCGGCCAGCGCCTCGGCGGCGGGGACGAAGCGGCGGGCGGCCTCGTCGAGCACGCCGACCTCGCCGGTGGCGATGTCGTAGACCCAGCCGTGCAGGGCGAGGCGGCCCTGCGCCAGGCGGGCGGCGACGGCGGGGTGGGTGCGCAGGTGGCCGAGCTGGGTCTGCACGTTCTGCTCGACCAGGGCCTGGACGCAGGCCGCGCCGTGCAGGTGGGGGTGCAGGATCGAGACCACGGAGCGCGCGGCGGCCGCGTTGCGCAGCCAGGCGCTGACGGTGGGCATCTGCGCGAGGACGGGGTTGTCCGGGTCGGACAGGGCCTGCATCGCGCCGCAGCCGGTGTGGCCGCAGATCACCACGTTGGCGACGCCGAGCGCGTGCACGGCGTACTCGATCACCGCGGAGACGCCGCCGAGCATCTCGCCGTAGGCCGGGACGATGTTGCCGATGTTGCGGCAGACGAACAGCTCGCCGGGGGCGGACTGGGTGATCAGCTCGGGGATCACCCGGCTGTCGGCGCAGGCGATGAACAGCGTGTGCGGGCTCTGGCCGCGGGCAAGGCCCTGCGGCTGCGCGGGGAAGACGTCGCGCTGGAACTGGAGCACGCCGTCGAGGAGGCGGGGGACGGAGGCGTCGCCGGGGGGCGGGTCGGTTGTCATCGGGTGGTCCTCCAGGGAGCAGCAGGCAAGGCTGGGCTCCGCCCAGACCCGCCAGGGGCGAGCCGCCCCTGGACCGGCCTCTCTCAAGGCAAGGATTCCAAAGGCTCCGCCTTTGGCGGGGTCCAGGGGCAGAGCCCCTGGCCTTTCTTATCCTCCGAGGCGAGCGACGAACTGCGCCAGGCCCGGCTGGCGCGCCGTGGCGCTGCGGGCGGCGTGGAGGATGGCGCGGATCTCGGCGACGGCCTGCGGCAGGTCGGCGTTGACGACGACGTGGTCGAACTCGCGCCAGTGGGCGATCTCCGAGCGGGCGGCGGCCATGCGGCGCTCGATCTCGGCGGGCGCGTCGCTGCCGCGGGCGGCGAGGCGGGCGTGCAGGGCGTCGAGCGAGGGCGGCAGGACGAACACGCCCACGGTGTCGCCGGGGATCGCCGCGCGGAGCTGGCGCCAGCCCTGCCAGTCGATGTCGAACACCACGTCGCGGCCGGCGTCGAGCGCCGCGGCCACCGGGGCGCGCGGGGTGCCGTATCGGCGGCCGAACACCTCGGCCCACTCCAGCAGCTCGCCGCCCTGGGCCATGGCGTCGAAGGCGTCGGGGGTGCGGAAGTGGTAGTGGGTGCCCTCGACCTCGCCCAGTCGGGGGGCGCGGGTGGTGGCGCTGACGGACAGGCTGAGCGCCGGCTCGGCGTCGAGCAGGTGGCGGGTGATGGTGCTCTTGCCGGCGCCGGACGGGGCGGCGATGACCAGGCACAGGCCGCGTCGGGGGGCGCCTGCGCGGGCGGAGCCGGTGTCGGGGGGCGGCAGTGCGGTCATGGCCGGTGTTCTAGAGGGTTTTCGCGGCCCAGAGAACGGTCCAGGGAACGGCGGAGGCCGGCGGCTGCGCAGGCTCGGCGCGGGCGATGGCAAAACGGACACACAGCCCGGCGAAGCGCGGGCGCGGCCGGGCGGGCGTCTGGTTCGCGGCGAGGGACCGGCCTACCTTCCCGCGATGCGGGACATGGCGCTGGACGGGGTTCTGATCACCGGGGCGGGCAGCGGGATCGGGCGGGCGGTGGCGCTCGCGTGCGCGGCGCGCGGCCGGGTGCTGCACCTCGCGGACCGCGACGGCGCGGCGCTGGGCGAGGCGGCGGAGGCGTGCCGGCGGCTGGGCGCGGAGGTGCGCGCGCGCGAGATCGACGTCGCGGACGCGGAGGGCATGGAGCGCTGGGTGCTGGGCGCGGGACGGCTCGACTTCGTGTTCGCCAACGCCGGGGTGTCGTTCAACTTCGGCGAGACGGCGTTCGACCGCGACGCCCAGGTGCGCGACGTGATGGCGATCAACCTGGGCGGGATGCTGAACACCGTGCTGCCGGCAATGCGGGCGATCGCCGCGCAGGCGCCTGGCGCGTCGGGAGTGCGGGGGCGGATCGCGGCGACGGCGTCGCTGGCGGCGTTCCTGCCGGTGCCGGGGGCGCCCGCGTACAGCGCGTCCAAGGCGGCGGTGGACAGCTGGATGGTGGCGAGCGCGCCGGCCGCGCGGCGGCAGGGGATGGTGCTGAGCAGCGTGTGCCCGGGCTACGTGCTGACGCCGATGACCGCGGGCAACGACCACGCGATGCCGGGGCTGATGCAGCCCGACGAGGCCGCGCGGATCATCCTGCGCGGGGTGGCGGCGGGGCGGCGGCGGATCGCGTTCCCGTGGTGGCTGCAGGCGTGCGCGCGCTTCGGGGGGATGCTGCCGCCGGCGCTGGTGGGGCGGCTCGTGGGGCTGCGGGCGGCAAGGGCGGGGGCGGTCGGGGACGCGCAGGAGGCGTAAGGCAAGGCCAGGGGCGCTGCCCCTGGACCCCGCCAAGGGAAGCCCCTTGGATGGCTTTTCTTAAGCAAGCGGGATCAAAGGGTCCTCGGAGCCTTTGCGGGTCCAGGGCAGAGCCCTGGCCTTCCTTTCAGCCCGGCGCGTCGAGCAGCGCGTGCCAGCGTGCGACGTTGCGGTCGTGCTCCTCCAGGGTGCGGGCGAAGGCGTGGCCGCCGTGGCCGTCGGCGACGAAGTAGAGGGCGTCGCTGTCGGCCGGGTGGGTGGCCGCCGCGAGGGAGGCGGCGCCGGGCGAGCAGATCGGGCCGGGCGGCAGGCCGGTGTTTCGGTAGGTGTTGTAGGGGTCGTCGTGGTCGAGGTCGGCGCGCGACAGGCGGTGGTCGAGCGCGCCGAGGCCGCCGCTCGCGCCGTAGGCCACGGTGGGGTCGGCCTGGAGCTTCATGCCGCGGCGCAGGCGGTTGAGGAACACGGCGGCGACCAGCGGGCGCTCCTCCGGGCGGGCGGTCTCGCGCTCGACGATGCTGGCGAGGGTGAGCGCCTGGCGCGGGTCGGCGAGGGGGAGGTCCGGGGCGCGAGCGGCCCAGGCGTCGTCGAGGGCGCGGGTCATGGCGGCCTGGGCGCGGGCGAGCACGCTGTCGCGCAGGGCGCCGCGCTCGAAGCGGTAGGTCTGCGGGAGGGCGGCGCCTTCGGCGGGGATCGGGTCGGGGCCCGTGAGCGTGTCGTCGGCGGCGAGCAGGCCGGCGATCTGGGCGGCGGTGAGGCCCTCGGGGATGGTGAGGCGGTGCTCGACGGGCCGGGCGGTGCGCAGGATGGCCAGCACGTCGCGCAGGCTGGCGTGGGCGGGGAAGGCGAACTCCGCGGCGTGCAGCGGGCCCTCGCGCTGGGTGAGCAGGGCGGCGAGGCGCAGGGCGGGGGCGCTGGCGACGACGCCCTGGTCGGCGAGCGCGCGGGCGAGGGGCTCGGTGCCGGCGTGGGGGACGACGACGTCGCGGGCGTCGGCGAGCGGGCCGGGGGCGTCAAAGGCGCGCAGGGCGAGGGCGGCGGCACCGGCGGAGGCGAGCGCCAGGAGGAGGGCGAGGGCGGCGAGGAGCTTCATGGGGGTGGTCCTGGGCGGGGCGGGGCAGGAAGCAAGGTTGAGGCTCTGCCTCAAACTCCGCCAGGGGGAGCCCCCCTGGACTGGCTTCCCTTAAGGTGCGCCGGTCCAGGGGCGGCTCGCCCCTGGCGGGTCTGGGCAGAGCCCAGCCTTGCTTGCCGACAGGCCAGACGACTTGGTCTCAGGCGAGGGCGAGCTTGTAGCCGACGTGGCTCGCGGTGAAGCCGGCGCGTTCGTAGAAGCGGTGGGCGTCCGTGCGGCTCGTGCTCGTCGCGAGCTGGAGGATTTCGCAGCCCTGGGCGCGGCTCTGCTCGACGGCCCAGGCGAGGAGCTGGCGGCCGAGGCCCTCGCCGCGGCGGTCCGAGGCGATGCGCACGGCCTTGAGGTCGGCGCGCCAGGCGCCGCGGCGGGCGAGGCCGGGAATGAAGGTGAGGTGGAGCGTGCCGACCACCGCCTCGCCGAGGGTGGCGGCGGCGAGGAGCTGGCGGGGGTCGGCGGCGATGGCGTCGAAGGCGGCGGCGTAGCGCGGGTCGAGCGGCAGGGCGGGGTCGTCGCATCCCGCGCCCAGGGGATCGTCGGCGAGGAGGGCGACGATCGCGGCCAGGTCGCCGGGGCGGGCGCGGCGGACGAGCAGGGAGGGCATGGGCGCGGGGCGGGTTGCGCGCCGGGTCAGACGCGGCGGAATAGGATGCTGGCGTTGGTGCCGCCGAAGCCGAAGCTGTTGGACAGGGCGACGTCGATGCGGCGCTCCTGGGCGGCGTGGGCGACGCGGTCGATGGCGCTGTCGCGCGAGGGGGCGTCGAGGTTGAGGGTGGGCGGGGCGACGCTGTCGCGGATGGCGAGGAGGGAGAAGATCGCCTCGATCGCGCCGGCGGCGCCGAGCAGGTGGCCGGTGGCGGACTTGGTCGAGGACATGGCGACGTGGCGGGCGTGGTCGCCGAAGAACTGCTCGACGGCCTCCAGCTCCAGGTCGTCGCCCATCGGCGTGGAGGTGCCGTGGGCGTTGATGTAGCCGACCTCGGCGGGCGCCGTGTTGCCGTTGCGGAAGGCGGCCTTCATGGCGCGGAAGGCGCCGTCGTGGCCGGGGGCCGGGGCGGTGATGTGGTGGGCGTCGCCGGACAGGCCGTAGCCGGAGACCTCGCCGTAGAGCTTCGCGCCGCGTCGGCGGGCGTGCTCGTACTCCTCGAGGACGAGGACGCCGGCGCCCTCGCCCATGACGAAGCCGTCGCGGTCGCGGTCCCAGGGGCGCGAGGCGCGCTCGGGGGTGTCGTTGAAGGCGGTGGACAGCGCGCGGGCGGCGCAGAAGCCGCCGATGCCGAGCGCGCAGACCGCCGCCTCGGCGCCGCCGGCGACCATGACGTCGGCGTCGCCGAGCATGATGAGGCGGGCGGCGTCGCCGATGGCGTGGACGCCGGTGGCGCAGGCGGTGACGGCGGAGTGGTTGGGGCCCTTGAAGCCGTAGCGGATGGAGAGCCAGCCGGAGGCCAGGTTGATCAGGGCGGAGGGGATGAAGAACGGCGAGAGGCGGCGGATCTTGCCCTCGCCGACCTGGAGCGAGGCCTCGTAGATGGTCTGCAGGCCGCCGATGCCGGAGCCGATCATGACGCCGGTGTTCTCGCGGCCCTCGCGGTCGTCCTCGGGGGGCGTCCAGCCGGAGTCCTCGACCGCCTCGACGGCCGCCACCAGCGCGAGCTGGATGAAGCGGTCCATCTTCTTCTGGTCCTTGACCGGGATCCACTCAGCGAGCGAGAGGCCGCCGGTCTCGCGGGTGCCGGCGGGGACCTCGCCGGCGATGGTGGCGGGGAGGTCGGAGGGGTCGAAGGCGCGGATCGCGGAGATGCCGGAGCGGCCGTCGATCAGGCGCTTCCAGACATGCTCGACGCCGACGCCGAGGGGGCTTGCGATGCCCATCCCGGTGACGACGACCCTGCGGCCGCCGCCATGCATGCCCTCGTAGGCCATGCGGGCCTCAGGCGGCCTTCTGCTTCTCGATGTAGTCGATGGCGTCCTTGACGGTGCTGATCTTCTCGGCCGCGTCCTCGGGGATCTCGACGCTGAACGCCTCCTCGAAGGCCATCACCAGCTCCACGGTGTCGAGGCTGTCGGCGCCGAGGTCGTCGATGAAGGACGCCTCGGGGGTGACCTTGCTTTCCTCGACGCCGAGGTGCTCGACCACGATCTTCTTAACCTTGTCGGCGATCTCGCTCATGTGACTCTCGGTCCTTGTCTGCCGTGGGGGAGTTCGTCCTCGGCTCCGTCGGGCAGACCCGGGTCGGAGTGTCGCGCGTCGTCGAACGAGGCAGAGGCGCGATTAGCATGGGGGCTTCGCCCCGCCAAGGTGAAGCGCAGGCCCGGCCGCGCCGTCTGTGGCTTAATGGTGACGCGGGCGCTCAGGGCATGGCCATGCCGCCGTTGACGTGCAGCACGGCGCCGGTGGTCCAGGCGGCCTCGTCCGAGGCGAGATAGACGACCGCGGCGGCGACGTCGGCGGGGAGGCCCATGCGGCCGGCCGGGATCGCGGCGAGCAGGCGCTCGCGCTGGGTGTCGTTCAGGGCGGCGGTCATGGGCGTGTCGACGAAGCCGGGTGCGACGACGTTGACGGTGATGCCGCGCGAGGCGACCTCCTGGGCGAGCGACTTGCTCATGCCGATCAGGCCGGCCTTGGCGGCGGCGTAGTTGCTCTGCCCGGCGTTGCCGGTGGTGCCCACGATGCTGCCGATCGAGACGATGCGGCCGGCCCGCCTGCGGACCATGCCGCGCAGGCAGGCGCGGGCGAGGCGGAACGGGGCGGCGAGGTCGACGGCCATCACGCGCTCCCAGTCCTCGTCGCGCAGGCGCAGCGCCAGCATGTCGCGCGTCAGGCCGGCGTTGTTGACGAGGATGTGCAGCGGGCCGGCCGCCGCCTCGGCCTCGGCCACCAGGGCGTCGGCGGCGGAGGGCTCTGACAGGTCGGCGGGGCAGGCATGGGCGCGCTCGCCCAACGTCGCGGCCAGGGCGTCCAGCGCGTCGCGGCGGGTGCCGGACAGCACGACCGTGGCGCCCTGGGCGTGCAGGGCGGTGGCGATCGCGGCGCCGATGCCGCCGGAAGCGCCGGTGACCAGCGCGGCCTTGTCGTCGAGACGGAACATCGGGGCCTCTGGTATGGAAGGAAGCAAGGCCAGGGGCTCTGCCCCTGGACCCCGCCAAGGGAAGCCCCTTGGATGGCTTTCTTTAAGTCAAGGGATCAAAGGGTCCTCGGACCCTTTGCGGGTCCGGGCAGAGCCCGGCCTTGCTTTCTTCAGAGCACCTTGAGCAGCGCCTCGATCTCGGCCGGCGTCCCGGCGTTCAGCGCGCGGCACTCGGGCGTCACGCGCTTGGCCAGGCCGGACAGGACCTTGCCGGCGCCCAGCTCGACGAAGCTGTCGGCGCCCATGGCCTGGGCGGCGAGCAGGGATTCGCGCCAGCGCACGGTGCCGGTGACCTGGAGCACCAGGTTGTCGCGGATGGTGCCGGGGCGGGTGGTGCGGCTGGCGGTGACGTTGGCGATCAGGGGGACTGTGGGGGTGGCGATGTCGGCCTCGGCGAGGGCCTCGCGCATGGCGTCGGCGGCGGGGGCCATCAGGGCGCAGTGGAACGGGGCGGAGACGGGCAGCAGCATGGCGCGCTTGAGGCCGCGCTCGCGGGCGACGGCGATGGCGCGCTCCACGGCGGCGAGGTGGCCGGAGATGACGACCTGGCCGCCGCCGTTGTCGTTGGCGACCTCGACGACGTCCGAGCCGGTGGCGCGGCCGTCGACGGGGGGGCGGGGTGCTGCGGCGGCGCAGATCTCGCGGGCGGTGTCCATCTCGACGCCGAGCAGCGCGGCCATGGCGCCGGCGCCGGGGGGGACGGCGGCCTGCATGGCGCGGCCGCGGCGGCGGAGCAGGGTGGCGGTCGCGGCGACGGACAGCGAGCCGGCGGCGGCAAGCGCGCTGTACTCGCCGAGCGAGTGGCCGGCGACCACGGCGCAGCGCTCGCGCAAGGTGAAGCCGCCCTCGCGCTCCAGGGTGCGCAGCACGGCAAGCGAGACGGCCATCAGCGCGGGCTGGGCGTTCTCGGTCAGGGTGAGGGTCTCGGAGGGTCCCTCGAACATCAGCTTGGCGAGCTTCTGGCCGAGGATGTCGTCGACCTCCTCGAACACCTCGCGCGCGGCGGCGAAGGCGGCAGCCAGGTCGCGGCCCATGCCGACGCTCTGGCTGCCCTGGCCGGGGAAGATGAAGGCGTGGATCGGCATCGGGCTGGAGGTCCGCACGGATTGTGGCGGCGGTATGGCGGCGCGGGGTTGGCGCTGTCAAATGCAACGGGACAGGAACGGACCGCAGGCCGCTTGTTGGGATGGGTCGGCAGGGAAGGTTGAGGCTCTGCCTCAAACTCCGCCAGGGCGAGCCGCCCTGGACTGGCTTCCCTTAAGTCATGCCGGTCCAGGGGCGGCTCGCCCCTGGCGGGTCTGGGCAGAGCCCAGCCTTGCTTCCTGGCCTACAGCGTGACGGTGCCCTCGATCAGGGTGGCGACCGCGCCGCCGACCCAGGTGTCGCCGTCGTGCTGGCGGATGTGGACGCGCCCGGTGCGGCCGAGCGCCGTGCCCTGGCGCGCGACGTAGGACGCGGGCGCGAGGCCGGCGCCGATCAGCCATTGCGCGAGGCCGGCGTTCAGGCTGCCGGTGACGGGGTCCTCGGGGACGCTGCTGCCGACGAGAAAGGCGCGGACCTCGAGGCGGGGGTCGTCGGGGCCGGACGTGGGGAGGTCGTCGCAGGGGGCGGCGATGCCGAGGAACAGTTCGGATAGGGTGGCGCCGGGGCGCAGGGCCAGCAGCTCGGCGCGGGTGCGGAGCAGGACGCCGATCCAGGGCGGGCCGTTGTCGATCCACTGCGAGGCGACGATCGCGTCGGGGGCGAGGGCGAGGCCGGCGGCGATCCTGGCGAGGAGGTCGGGGGCGAGCGGGCCGGTGCGGCGCAGCGGGGGTGCGGCGAAGGCGAGGCGGTCCTGGTCCCGGCGGACGCGGACCAGGCCGATGCCGCATTCCTGCACGATCGTTCCGGGGGTGCGGGGCCGGCCGCCGTTTGCGAGCCAGGCGTGGCAGGAGCCGAGCGTGGGGTGGCCGGCGAAGGGCAGCTCGGCCTCGGGGGTGAAGATGCGCACGCGGTAGTCGGCGCCGGGGTCGGTGGGGCGGAGCAGGAAGGTGGTCTCGCTCAGGTTGGTCCAGCGGGCGAAGGCGGCCATGGCGGCGTCGGGCAGCGCGTCGGCGCCGGCGACGACGGCGAGCGGGTTGCCGCCGAGAGGGGTGGGCGAGAACACGTCCACCTGGAGGAAGGGCAGGGTCGGCATGGGGGCGGCCTCCAGGAAGGAAGGTTGAGGCTCTGCCTCAAACTCCGCCAGGGCGAGCCGCCCTGGACTGGCTTCTCTTAGGTGGCGGGATCAAAGGGTCCTCGGACCCTTTGCGGGTCTGGGCAGAGCCCAGCCTTGCTTCCTTCACTGGGCCGCCGCTGTTGCATTTGGCGGTCGCGCGTGCTTGTTCCGCCGCTTCCCTGCTGGGGCGTTGGCGCGCCGCGGCTATGCCCGATTCCCGGGCTGAACACATCCATAGGGGCGGCAATGCCACTTTACGAGTGCGTGCTCATCGCACGCAACGACGTCACGCAGGCCCAGGTCGAGACCGTGGCGGACACCATCGCCGAGCAGCTCGGCACCGACGGCGGGACCGTCGACAAGCGCGAGTACTGGGGGCTGCGGTCCCTGTCGTACCGCATCAAGAAGAACCGCAAGGGCCACTACATGCTCCTCGGGCTGAACGCGAAGCCCGCGTCGGTCAACGAGATGGAGCGCCTGCTCGGGCTGAACGAGGACGTGCTGCGGTTCATGACGATCCGCGTCGACGCGCTCGACGAGAACCCGTCGGCGATCCTGACGCGTCGCTCGGACGACCGCGAGCGCGGCTTCCGCGGGCCCAAGCCCGCCGGGCGCTTCGAGAGCGGGCGCAAGCGCTCGTTTGACGATCGCGAGGAGTATCGCGCGCGCGGCGACGAGCCGGTGCTGCGCCAGGGTGGGGAGGAATAAGCATGTCCGAGTCAGAGGATGTCGGCCCGGCCGGCCGCCGCTCCGCCGTCGGCGCGCGCCGCCCGTTCTACCGCCGCCGCAAGTCCTGCCCGTTCTCCGGGCCGAACGCGCCGAAGATCGACTACAAGGACGTGCGCCTGCTGAGCCGCTTCCTGAGCGAGCGCGGCAAGATCGTGCCGTCGCGGATCACCGCGGTCTCGGCGAAGAAGCAGCGCGAGCTGGCCCAGGCGATCAAGCGCGCCCGCTTCCTGGCGCTGCTCCCCTACATCCTGTCCTGAGGGGGCACGCTCATGGCAACCGTTGAGCTGATCCTGCTGCAGCGCGTCGAGAAGCTGGGGCAGATGGGCGACAAGGTCCGGGTCAAGCCGGGCTACGCGCGCAACTTCCTGCTGCCGCAGAAGCGCGCGATCCGCGCCAACAAGGCGAACCTCGCGCAGTTCGAGACGCAGCGCGTCCAGCTCGAGGCGACTAACATCAAGAAGCGCGAGGAGGCCGAGCGGCTGTCCGAGCGCATGGCGGGGCTCACCGTCGTGCTGATCCGCTCGGCGGGCGATTCGGGCGCGCTGTACGGCTCGGTGTCGAACCGCGACATCGCGGACCAGTGTACGGCGGCGGGGCTCACCGTCACGCGCCAGCAGGTCGTGCTCGACCAGCCGATCAAGATGCTCGGGCTGAGCGACGTGCGCGTCGTGCTGCACCCCGAGGTCGACCTGCCGGTGACGGTCAACGTCGCGCGCTCGGTCGAGGAGGCGGAGAAGCAGGCGCGCGGCGAGGCCGTGGGGCAGGCGGCCGAGGAGGACGAGTATGATCCGGGCGAGCTGTTCGACCCGGAGGGCGCGCCTCGGGACGACAGCGACGAAAGATAAGGCAAGGCCAGAGGCTCTGCCTCTGGACTCCGCCAGGGCGAGCCGCCCTGGACTGGCTTCTCCTAAGTGGGCCGGTCCGTGGGCGGCTCGCCCCTGGCGGGTTCGGGCAGAGCCCGACCTTGCTTTTGCTTCGAGGGCCGGGGGATCTTTCCTTCGGCCCTTTTTCGTGGTGCCTCTGCGCCGCGTGAAACTTCGCCGAGGCTGCCCGTGTCGCGACTGCTCCACCTGATCCTGCGCGGCCTGATCGACGTGGGCCGGCTGACGGTCCGCTACCCGGACGGGCACGAGGAGACCTACGGCGGCACGAAGCCCGGGCCGGTCGCCTCAATCGCGCTGCTCGACGGGCGGGCGGTGCGGGGGCTGGTGACGAGCCCGGGGATGATGCTGGGCGAGTGCTACATGGACGGCACGCTGGTGCCGGTGGGCTGCGAGCTGTTCGACTTCGTCGACCTGATCTTCCTCAACATGCAGACCAGGCTGGCCTTCCACCCGATCATCCGCTGGCGCGAGCGGCTGCGCACGAAGCTGCGGCGGCTGCGGCAGTTCAACCCGGTGGAGCGGGCGCAGCGCAACGTGGCGCACCATTACGACCTGAACGGGGCGCTGTACTCGCTGTTCCTCGACGAGGACCGGCAATACTCGTGCGCGTATTTCGAGCGCGGCGACGAGACGCTGGAGGAGGCGCAGCTCGCGAAGAAGCGGCATATCGCGAGGAAGCTGCTGCTGCGGCCTGACATGGAGGTGCTCGACATCGGCTGCGGCTGGGGGGGCATGGCGATCACCCTGGCGCGCGAGCACGGGGTGCGGGTGACGGGGATCACTCTCTCCGAGGAGCAGCTCGGCGTGGCGCGGGCGCGGGCGGCGGCGGCGGGGCTGTCGGAGAGGGTCCGCTTCGAGCTGGCGGACTATCGTGGGCTGGACCGCAGGTTCGACCGGATCGTGTCGGTGGGCATGTTCGAGCACGTGGGTGTGGGGCACTTCGGCGAGTTCTTCGAGGTGATCCGGCGCTGCCTGGCGGACGATGGGGTGGCGCTGGTGCACGCGATCGGGCGCAGCTCCGGGCCGGGGTCCACGAACCCGTGGCTGGCGAAGTACATCTTTCCCGGGGGCTATTGCCCGGCGCTGAGCGAGGTGTTCGCGGCGTCGGAGGGGGCGGGGCTGATGACGGCGGACTGCGAGGTGCTGCGGCTGCACTACGCGCAGACGCTGCGGCACTGGCGGGCGCGGTTCGCGCACAACCGCGAGCGGATCGCGGCGCTGTACGACGAGCGGTTCTGCCGGATGTTCGAGGCGTACATGAGCGGGTCGGAGGCGGCGTTCCGCAGGCTCGGCTTGTTCGTGTGGCAGATGCAGCTCACGCGGCAGGTGGACGCGGTGCCGCTGACGCGGGCGTACATGGCGGAGGCGCCGGCGCGGGCGCTGCAGGCGGCGGACTGAAGGCAAGGCCAGGGGCTCTGCCCCTGGACCCCGCCAAGGGCTGGGCCCTTGGATCGCCTTCTCTTAAGTAAGGCCGGTCCAGGGGCGGCTCGCCCCTGGCGGGTCTGGGCAGAGCCCAGGCTTGCTTTCCTGCGCCCTCTGTCCAGTCTGAGCGGGCACGAGGGAGAGCAGGGATGAGCACGCCGACCGGGACCGGGCCGTACGACGACACCAACATCTTCGCGCGCATCCTGCGCGGCGAGATCCCGTCGAAGCGGGTGTACGAGGACGCGTGGGCGGTGGCGTTCCACGACATCGCGCCGCAGGCCGAGGTGCATGTGCTGGTGATCCCGCGGGCGCGGTTCGCGTCGCTGGCGGACTTCACGGCCGGCGCGAGCGACGAGGAGATCGTGGGGTTCTTCCGTGCGGTGGGGCACGTGGCGCGCACGCTGGGGCTGGAGGAGGGCGGCTACCGGGCGCTGGCCAACGTGGGGGCGAACGCGGGGCAGGAGGTGGCGCACCTGCACGTGCACCTGTTCGGCGGCGAGGGGCTGGGGCGGATGATCGCGGTGCCGGGGCGGGCGGCGTAGGCGGGCCGGCGGGAGGCCACGGCGCGGGAGTGTCGCGAGGCGCCCGCCGAGCGGGCGGGGCGCCGCATGTCGTGCATTGCGGCGTCCGACGTCCTTCGGCCATCGTGACGGCCTGGACGATCAACGGGAGGCTTGCATGACGCAGGACGACACGGCCGGCGGGGCTGCTCCGACCGACACCGCGATGGACATCACGCCGAAGCCGGGAGCGCCGGAGGGCGGGGCGGCAGTACCCCCGCCGTCCCCGGCGCCCGCGGCACCGGCGCCGAAGGACCCGACCACGACGGCCATGGACATCACGCCGCGCGACAAGGGGTAGGCCGGGCCGCACGCCGGGGTGCCGGCGTCGCGGCCGGGCTGCGCACGACATCGCGTTCTCGGCGGCGTTGACAGTTCCGGGGGCGGGCCGCGAGGATGCCAGTACCGAGGGGAGTCCCGCAGGGGGCTGAGAGTCCGACGGCCGGTCGTCCGGCGGCGCGGAGACCCTGGCGTCGTCAAGGCACGGCGTGCAACCTGATCCGGATCATACCGGCGGAGGGACGGGGGGTTCTGCAGACGCCAGCACTCCCTCCCGGCTCTCCTCCACACAGGAGACCGCCGTGACCTACCAGCAGAAGCTGTCCACGCCCGGCCCGGTCCCAGGGACCGTCACCACCGGGGCGATCACCGGGTCGCGCAAGGTGTACTCCAGCCCCGACGGCCGGCCGGACATTCTGGTGCCGTTGCGCGAGATCGGCCTCGACCCGTCGGCGAACGAGCCGGCGCTGCGGGTATACGACACGTCGGGGCCGTATACGGACGCCGGGGCGGCGATCGACCTGGAGGCGGGGCTGCCGCCGGTGCGGGCCGCGTGGATCGCGACACGGGGGTTCGACCTCGCCCAGGCGCGCGAGGTGCGGCCGGAGGACAACGGGGGTGCGAGCGGCGACCGGCTGGTGGCGCCGTGCCCGGCCTCGCCGCGGCTGCTGGTGGGTCGCGAGGGGCAGCCGGTCACGCAGTACGAGTTCGCGCGGGCGGGGATCGTCACCGAGGAGATGGTCTACATCGCGCACCGGGAGAACCTCGGGCGCCAGGCGATGGCTGAGGGCGCGGAGGCGAGGCGCGCGGACGGCGAGGACTTCGGGGCGGAGATTCCCTCGTTCATCACGCCGGAGTTCGTGCGCTCCGAGGTCGCGCGCGGGCGGGCGGTGATCCCGGCCAACATCAACCACCCGGAGCTGGAGCCCACGATCATCGGGCGCAACTTCCTGGTCAAGATCAACGCCAACATCGGCAACTCGGCGGTCACGTCGTCGGCGGCGGACGAGGTCGAGAAGCTGGTGTGGGCGACGCGCTGGGGGGCGGACACAGTCATGGACCTGTCGACCGGGCGCAACATCCACAACATCCGCGGCTGGATCATCCGCAACTCGTCGGTGCCGATCGGGACGGTGCCGATCTACCAGGCGCTGGAGAAGGTGGACGGCGACCCGGAGAAGCTGACCTGGGAGATCTTCCGCGACACGCTGGTCGAGCAGGCGGAGCAGGGGGTGGACTACTTCACCATCCACGCCGGGGTGCGGCTGCAGCACGTGCCGCTGACGGCGAAGCGGGTGACGGGGATCGTGTCGCGCGGCGGCTCGATCATGGCGCGCTGGTGCCTGTCGCACCACAGGGAGAGCTTTCTTTACGAGAGGTTCGACGAGATCTGCGACATCATGCGCAAGTACGACGTCTCGTTCAGCCTGGGCGACGGGCTGCGGCCGGGGTCGCTGGCGGATGCGAACGACGCGGCGCAGTTCGCGGAGCTGGAGACACTGGGGGAGCTGACCAAGATCGCCTGGGCGAAGGGGTGCCAGGTGATGATCGAGGGGCCGGGCCACGTCGCCATGCACAAGATCAAGATCAACATGGACAAACAGCTGCGCGAGTGCGGCGAGGCGCCGTTCTACACCCTCGGGCCGCTGACGACGGACATCGCGCCCGGATACGACCACATCACCTCGGCGATCGGGGCGGCGATGATCGGGTGGTTCGGCACGGCGATGCTCTGCTACGTCACGCCGAAGGAGCACCTCGGGCTGCCGAACCGCGACGACGTGAAGGTGGGGGTGATCACCTACAAGATCGCGGCGCATGCGGCCGACCTCGCCAAGGGGCATCCGGCGGCGCAGATGCGCGACGACGCGGTGAGCCGGGCGCGGTTCGAGTTCCGGTGGGAGGACCAGTTCAACCTGGCGCTCGATCCGGACACGGCGCGGGCCTACCACGACGAGACGATGCCGAAGGAGGCGCACAAGGTCGCGCACTTCTGCTCGATGTGCGGGCCGAAGTTCTGCTCGATGCGGATCACCCAGGACCTGCGCGTGGAAGCGGAGCGGATGGCGGGCATGGAGGCGAAGAGCGTGGAGTTCGCCGAGAAGGGGAGCGCGCTGTATGTGCCCGCGGCCGCGGAGTAACGGGTCGGTGGAGGAAGGCCAGGGCTCTGCCCTGGACCCGCTGGGGGCAGGCGCCCCCAGACCCGCACACATCAAGTCGAGGTTTCCAAAGATCCTGCCTTTGACGGGATCCCCGCTTTCAAGACATGGGGGTAGAGCACCTGGCCTTGCCTTTCTGCGGGGCGCCCCGTGACCGCCAGCGCGCAGGACGCCCTCGATGCGATCGGGCAGCTGCCGGACGACGAGATCGACCTGGCGGACGCGGCGCTGCAGCTCGCGCGCGGGCACGCGTCGGACGCGGAGTGGCAGGCGGCGCGCGGGGTGCTAACGCAGCTCGCGCGCGACGCGGCGGCGCTGGGGGCGGAGGTCAGCGACGGCGACCTGCCGGGGCAGGCGGAGGCGCTGGCGGAGATGCTGTCCGACCGCTGGCACTTCGCGGGCGACCGGGCCACGTACGACGACCCGGCGAATGCCGACCTGATCCGGGTGCTGGAGCGCAGGCGCGGGCTGCCGGTGGCGCTCGGCATCGTGTGGCTGCACTGCGCGCGCGCGGCGGGGTGGCGGGCGCACGGGGTGGATTTCCCAGGGCATTTCCTGGTGGCGCTGAGCGGCGGGCGGCCGGGTGGGGCGTCGCCGCAGGGGCGCAGGCCCGGGTCGGCGCGGGCCGGCGGGTCGAGCCAGCAGATGGTGCTCGACGTGTTCGCGGGCGGCATCGCGCTCGACGTGCGCGAGCTGCGGACGCTGCTCAAGCAGGTGGAGGGCGGGCGCGCGGAGCTGCGGCCCGGGCTGCTGCGGCCGATGTCGCAGCGTGCGATCCTGCTGCGGCTGCAGAACAACATCAAGCAGCGCAGGCACAAGGCCGACGATGCGGCGGGCGCGCTGGACTGCCTCGGCGACATGATGCGCATCGCGCCCGACGAGGCGCGGCTGTGGCGCGAGGCCGGGCGGCTCAACCAGCGGGAGGATCGCGTCGCCGCTGCGCTGCACTGCTTCGAGCGCTTCCTGTCGCTCGTGCCGCAAGGGGCGGATGCCGCCAGGGTAAGGCTGGAGGTCGAGGAGCTTCGGGCCCGGCTGAACTGAGCGTGCCGCCGCGTGGACGCAGCCAGCGCAGGGCCGGGCGCAACGCCAATGCCTGCAGCGGGGCGGGCAGGTGCCAGGACGCGGTCCGGGCCAGGAGCCGGCGCAGGGCGGGGTCCAGCATCAGGGCGCCTGCGAGGGCGAAGCCGGGGATCAGCATCAGGTTGTAGCGGGTCTGGTTGACCGCGACGGCGGCGTTGAAGGCCAGCATGAACCAGCCGGGCAGCACCAGCAGCAGGAAGCAGGCCTGCCACGGTCCGTCGCCCGGCCATAGTGCGGCCTGCGGGCTGCCTGGTCCGTGTGCCGGGCGTGGCGCGGGGTGTGCCGGACCGGGCCGGAGCATTGCGGGGCGGAGCGCCTCGTATCCGGGCGTGGTCATGCCCGTTGCGTCATGTCCTGCCGGGCCGTGCCGCGTACCGTCGGCCGGGCTCGTCCTGGCGCCGGGCCCGTCGGGGCGGACGCGCCGCCAGCTTCCACGCCCCGCGTGCAGGGTGAGCAGCACGCAGCACGTCCCGAGCAGCAGACCCCAGTAGTGGTCGATCCACATGGCGCGCAGGGCGAGCGGGATCGTCACCGCGGCGTGCCAGAGCGGCTCGCGCAGGATGTAGTGGGTGATCAGGTAGCCGAGGTGGCGGTCCCAGCCGCCGGCGGCGGCGAGGGTCGACTGCATGAGCGGGCCCATGCCGAGGCTGTAGAAGGTGTCGGGGCGCTCGTCCCAGCCGAAGCGGTCGCAGGCGTGCGGGCCGGCCAGGGCGTTTCCCAGGCCGGTGCCGTCAGGGAGCCAGCACAGGTAGCTCAGGCCGTACTCGCGCCAGGTCATCGAGTCGAAGGAGATGCGCTGCACCAGGGTGTGGCTGTCGTAGCCCCGGGTGAGGGCGGCGTGGCCCACGACAAGGGCGTTGCGCGCGACCCAGGGCGCGACCACTGCGGCGGCTGACAGCACGAACACCGCCAGCGCGGCGAGGGCGCGGCGTGCGGGACGCGCGGCGGCCGGGCGCACCGGCCGGGCGCGGCCGACGGCCAGCGCGGCAGGCAGGGCGGCGGGGTCGGGCCTGCGGCTGCGGCGCACGGCAGCGCGCGTGGTCCAGGCCGCGACGCCGGCGAGGGCCAGGCCGGCGAGGGTCGTCGCGTAGAGCAGGTAGAGGAAGGCAGGGCGCGTCAGGATGGCCAGGCCGAGCGCGGCCCCCGCGGCGGCCAGCCAGGGCAGGCTGTGCTGGCGCCAGGCGGCGAGGACGGCGGCGAGGCAGGCCGTCACGAGCAGCAGCGCCGTGATCTCGGTCATCAGCGTGTCGACCGAGCGCAGCAGCACGCCGGCGGTGGGCAGGGCGAGCAGCAGGGTCGTCCAGGCGAGGCGGCACCGCGCGGTGGCGAGCAGGCCGATGCCCCAGACCAGCACGAAGAACGCGGCGAGCATGGCGAACTGCAGCCAGCGCATCGCCGGTGCGGCGCGGGGGCAGGACGGGTCCTTGCCGCGGCCGACGACCTGGCAGTCCATGCCGGCGCGCAGCGCGGGGTCGATCCGGGAGGCGGCGGCGAGCAGCGCCGGGTAGAGCGGGGCGAAGCGCATGCCGGGCGGGCGGGTGCCGTCGCGGCCGGGGTCCGCGAACATGTAGCCGTCGGTGAAGCGGCCGTGGTGGCGCAGGTCGAAGGCGATGCCGAGGTAGAACGGCTGGTCGAAGGTGGACAGCGGCTGCACGGGGACGGCGGGCCACAGGGCGCCGAGCACGACCAGGGTGGCGAGCAGGGCGCCGAGCGGGCCGCGGAGCAGGCGGGACATGGGGGCGATGCTGGCGGAGGCGGGGCGGGAAGGCCAGGGCTCTGCCCTGGACCCGCAAAGGGTCCGAGGACCCTTTGATCCCTTGACTTAAGGGAGGCGATCCAAGGGCCCAGCCCTTGGCGGAGTTTGAGGCAGAGTTTCAACCTTGCTGGCTTACGGCACTGCCGACCGCACGCCGGTCGTCTCGAAGCCGATCAGCGCGACCGGGCTGTCCGCGCCGACCCCGGCCGGCGCGCGCTGGGCCCGCAACGCGTCGAGGCGGGCCAGGAGCTGCGGGTTCTCGTCCACGAGGCGGCGGAACTCGGCGCCGCGCAGCTCCATCAGGTGGCTGAAGCTGTGCGCGCGCACGCTGCCGCGCCGCCGGCTGTGCTCCAGCACCTCGTCGACGCCGAAGAACTCGCCGCGGCCGAGGGTGCGCGTGGCGCCGTCCGCGGTGACGTCGACGCTGCCGGAGCTGATGAAGAACACGGAGCGGGCGCGCCGGCCACGCCGCACGATGGCCTCGCCGGGGACGGTGAAGCGCACGGTGACGTTCATCGCGACGTCGTGCAGCACCGCCTCCTGCAGGCCGGACAGCAGGGGGATCTCGCGCAGGCGGGTGTCGAGGCCGATCTGCAGGCTGAACTTGAGCGGGCGCGACAGGTGGTCGCGGCGGTCCTCCAGGGCGCGCAGCAGCTCCTCGTGCAGCTCGTCGCCGATCAGGGACTCGCGGCGCATGGTGTCGTAGGCGTCGGTCTCCATGCGCATGCCGATGAGCTGCAGCACGCGCAGCTCCAGCGCCTCGGCGTAACCCGGGTACTGCACGCGCAGGGTCTGGGCGGCATCCTCCATCAGCTCGCTGCGTCGCTCCAGGATGTCGGCCACGATCTCGCTGACGCGGTGGCCGAGCACGGGCTCCATGCGGCGGCGCATGAACCGGGTGAGCGAGGCGACCACGAGGCGCATCAGCAGCAGCATTTCGAAGCGCTCGGCGAGGCGGTTCATCAGCGGCGTGTCGATGCGCGCCGAGCGGTGCAGCCACTGGGCGAGGGCGAAGCGCAGGCCCGGCCGCAGGCGCCGGCGGGCGGCGCGGATGTAGCCGAGGCGGCCGCCGGAGCGCGCGCCGTCGATCATGCTCTCCGCCGTCCAGAGCAGGTGCTCCATGATCGCGCGCGGCAGGGCGCGGTCCTTGAACATCTCCAGCAGCACGGAGCGCTCCTGGGAAGCGAGGGTGATGAGGCCGAGCGTGATGCGGTCGCGGTCGGTGATCGCGGTGTCGAACTCGTTGGCCTCGGTCTCGCCCTCGATGCGGGTGGTGAAGCGCTCGAGCACGCGCTGGGTGACGGGGCGGGCGAAGCCCAGCTCGGCTGCGGTCTGGCGGACGCGGTCGCGGGCCTCGCCGAGGCCGATGGCCACGACCTGGTGGCGCAGCGCCTGGTCGATTGCGGGCAGGCGGTCGAGGTGCAGCCAGCCGACCAGCAGGCCGAGCGTGGTGCCGCCGGCAAGCAGGGTGAACAGCACGAAGCCGGTGGCGAGGATGGCGACGAAGTGCTTGACCTCCGGCGGCACCGCCCGGTTCTCGGTGACGGAGAGCGCGAGCGCCAGGGTAATGGCGCCGCGCAGGCCGCCCCACAGCATGGTGACCTTGAACGGGGTGGGCACGCGCTGGCACAGGCCGGTGCGGGTGAGCAGCGGCAGCAGGCCGAACAGCACCACGGCGCGCGCGGCGAGTGCGGCCGCGATCACCACGGCGAGCAGCAGCAGGTCGTGCCGGGTGGCGCCGATCATCAGCTTGGGCACCAGCATGGAGGCGAGGATGAACACCATCGAGCTGGCCCAGAAGGCGAGCTGCGCCCAGATGTCGGACAGGAACGCCCAGGAGTGCGGTCGGAAGGTCGACGGGCCGATCGCGCTCACGGTGAGCCCTGCGGCGGCGGCGGCGACGACGCCGGAGGCGTGCAGGAACTCGTCGCAGGTGATGTAGGCGACGTACGGCAGCGCCAGGGTGAGCGTGACCTCGGCCGCGCGGCTGCCGGCGAGCAGCGGGACAGCGTACAGGGTGAGCCGGGCCATGGCGAAGCCGATGGCCAGGCCGCCGGCGAGCGAGGACACCAGGGTCGCGCAGGCGGCGAGCGGGCTGGGCAGCTGGTGCTGGGTGAGCTGCGTCATCAGGATGGCGAAGATCGAGATCGCGGCGGCGTCGTTGAGCAGGCTCTCGCCTTCCACGAGGCGGGTCAGGCGGCTGTCGGCGCCGATCTCGCGGAACACCGCGACCACGGCCGAGGGGTCGGTGGTGGCGACGATGGCGCCGAGCATCAGGCAGGCGGCGAGCGGCATCGTCGTGAGCGGGGCCAGCGCGAGGCCCACCGCCGCCGTGCTGACGAGGACGGCGACGACGGCCATCATCAGCACCGGGGCGGCGTCGCGGGCGAGGCGGCGGACGTCGATGGACAGCGCGCCGTGGAACACCAGCAGCGGCAGGAAGACGAACAGGAAGGCGTCCGAGCCGATCGGCAGGTGCACGAGCGCGCCGGCGATGCCGTCGAAAGCGGTGACGCGCGGCGAGTTGAGCAGGAACACCGCGCCGGCGCCGATCAGGGTTCCGACCACGGCCAGCAGCACGCTGTCCGAGAGCGCGAGGCGGCGCGCGATCGGCTGGACCGCGCTGACCACGATCAGCAGCACGGCGATGACGAGGAGCAGGTGCGGGAGCTGGCTGGCCATGCGGCGGGGCGTCCGGGCTGTGGGGCGACGCGGCGCAGTATGGCGGGATGGGCGGCAAGGGAGGCAAGACCGGACTCCGTCCGGCGTCCGTCAGGCGAAGGTGGCCAAAGCCTTCGACGATCCCCTTAGATCGTCGGAAAGGCCACCGAGGGGAGCCGCCCCCGGGCCGGCCTGACCCAGGGAAGGCCGGTCCAGGACGGCTCGCCCTGGCGGGGTTTGGGGCAGAGCCTCAATCCTGGCTTGCTTCGCCGGGACCCGCCCGGCCGGTCAGGTGAAGTTGCCGCCGGTCAGGGTGGCGAAGTTCTGCAGCACGATCCTGGTCTGGTCGGACAGGGTGATCGTGGTGGTGCCGCCGGACACGCTGGCGCCGCCCAGGACGGACGCGCCGTTCAGGGTGTAGCCGGAGATGGACAGCTTGTCGGTGGCCTTGAAGTCGGCGATCACGTCGGTGGCGCCGCCGGTCGCAGTGGCCTGGAACTCGAAGGTGTTCACCCCGCCCGCGCCGCCGGTCAGCGAGGAGGCGGTGCTGCCGATCATGAACAGGTCGGCGCCGCTGCCGCCGAGCACCGTGCTTGCCGGCTGCGTGGCCAAGCCCGAGCCGGTCACGAAGGTGTTGGCGCCGGTTGCGGCGCTGGCGTCGAGCATCGCGGCGTCGGCGCCTGTGCCGGTGGGGACCATGAACATGTTGCCGCTGGCGGCGCCGGTGAAGGTCACGCTGCCGCCGAGCGCGCCGGCGACGGTCACCGCGACGGCGCCGCCGGTGATGGTCGAGCCGGCGGTGCCGCCGATGAACATCAGCGAGCCGGCGCCGGTCGGGCCGGTGACGAGGGTCGGGCCGGCGCCGCCGGCCGTGGTGTCGGCGCGTACGGTCGCGGTGGCGCCGCCGACGTTGATCGTGTCGCTGCCGCCCGCGGTCACGCTCGCGGTGCCGGCCAGGTTGAAGGTGCTGTGCGCAACCCCGGTGATGCTGCCGCCGCCGCTGCCCAGGGTGACGGTGTCGCCGCCGCCGCCCGGGGGGGCGATCCCGTTGCTGGCGAAGATGTCGAGGGCGCCCGTGCCGCCGACCACCGTGGCTCCGGTGCCGGAAAGATAGATGGTGCCGATATCGGGGATGCCGGCGGTCTGGTGCGCGGGGCCGCCCGTGATCAGGTCCTGGCCCAGCGAGTTGACGTAGCTGGTCCCGTCGCCGAGGACGACGACGTTGCTGCCGGTGCCGGGGTCGATGTCGAAGTTGCCGGTGCCCGCGGTGATGGTGTCGTTGCCCGGGCCGGTCGCGACCATGTCGAGGTTGACCGACCCGGCGCCGGGCAGGGTGGTCGTGCCGCCGGGGGCCACGTAGCCGTTGTAGGCGTTGTTGCCGCCGCCGGCGATGAACGTCGTCTGTCCGGAGCCGGCAGTGAACGTCGTGCCGCCGACGGCGGCGAGGATGCTGACCGGCGCGGCGACGAGGGCCGCCGAGATGGTCGTGGCGCCGGCCGCCACGTCGAGCATCGCGGCATAGCCGGGCGGGAAGGCGAGGCTCGACGACGGCGCGGTCACCTCGGCCTCGCCGAGGAAGCCGGCGGGCACCGGCGCGAGGCCTGCGGTGTCGGACAGGATGGAGGCGGCCAGCGTGCCGGCAGAGGCGGCGGTGTTGACCAGGGCGGCGAACTGCTGGGCGAGCTGGTAGTTGGTGGTGCCGTCGAGGGAGACGGTGAGCACGGCGTTGTTGGCGCCGGTGACGGTCAGGGAGGACATGGTGGCGGCCTTTCGGAGAGGTCAACGCTCCGGCGAGGCCAGAACTAGGGGTTGTGCTCTGCGACCCTAGGTGGAAATGCTGCACTGCGCAACGGCGGGCACGAGGCGCCGGCGGTGACAAATGGGAGGCAGGCGGAAGTAGGCAAGGCCAGAGGCTCTGCCTCTGGACTCCGCCAGGGGCAGCGCCCCTGGACCTGCTTTCCTGAAGGAAGAGACTCCCCAGGTCTCCTGGCCCTGAGGGCAGGCGTGGCTGCCCGACGGCCCGCCTGGTTGCCGGGGTGATGTCGGGCCCTTCAAGCCGCCCCGCCGGCGGGCGGGCGCAGCCCTAGGAGAAGCTGCCCGGGGTCAGCGAGGTGAAGTTCTGGAGGACGATCCTGGTCTGGTCGGAGAGGGTGATGGTGGTGCTGCCGCCGGAGACGGTGGCGTCGGCCAGCACCGCGCTGCCGTTGGCGGCGTAACCGGAGATCGAGAGCCGGTCGGCAGCCTTGAAGTCGGAGATCGTGTCGGTGAGCCCACCGGTGAGCGAGGCCTGGAACTCGAAGGTGTTGGCGCCGACCGCGCCGCCGGTCAGCGAGGCGGCCGCGCTGCCGATCACGAACAGGTCGGCGCCGGTGCCGCCCAGGATCGTGCTCGGCGGCTGGACGTAGGGAGCGAATGCGCCGGTGATGAAGGTGCCGGTCACGAAGGTGTTGGCGCCGGTGGCGGCGCTGGCGTCGAGCACGGCGGCGTTGCCGTCGAAGCCGTTGTAGACGCGGAGCTGGTTGCCGCCCGCGGCGCCGGTGAATGTCACGTCGCCGCCGTAGGCCCCGGCGACGGTCACGGCAACGGCGGCGCCGGCCACGGTGGAGCCGCCGCTGCCGCCGATGAACTCCAGGGTGCCGGCGCCGGTCGGCCCGTTCACGAAGGTCGGGCCGGCGGTTCCCGCGGCCGTTGCCTCCGCCTGCACCGTGGCCGCAGCGGTTGCGACGTTGACCGTGTCGTTGCCGCCGCCGATGACGAAGGCGGTTCCGGCGAGATTGTAGGTGCTGTCGTGGCCGCCCGAGATCGTGCCGCCACCGCTGCCCAGGGTGATGGACAGGCCGCCGCCGCCGGGCGTCGCACCGCCGTAGGCCGCGCCGACGTCCAGCGGCTGGCTGCCGCCGATCACGGTGGTTCCGTCGCCCTGCAGGTTGATGTCGCTGGCATCGAAGAAGCCGGGCTCCGGGTGGTCCTCGCCGCCCAGGATCAGGTCGCGCCCGAACGAGGTGACGTGGTTCAGGCCGCTGCCGAGGGTGACGATGTTGGCGCCGCCGCCGGCGAACACGTCGGAGTTGGCGGTCCCGGTGCTGATCGTGTCGTTGCCGCCGCCGGCGTAGATCACCGTGTCGGACGACCCGCTCGGGCCAGGCGACGGCGCGCTCGGGCCGGTGGGCGAGACGTAGCCGTTGAACACGTTGGCCCCGCCGCCGGCCAGGAAGGTCACCTGAGCCGGTCCGGCGTTGAAGGTCAGGCCGCCGACGCCCGCGAGCACGGTCAGCGGCGCGTCGCCGCTGCCTGCCGAGATCGTCGTCGGGCCGTCCGCGACGTCGGTGGCAAAGGTGTAGCAGGTCGGCAGGGCAACGGACGACCCGGCGTGCAGCACGATGCCCTCGCCGAGCTCGCCCGACGGCACGGGCGATGGCGCGACGTCGCCGTCCAGGGTGACGGCGCGCAGCGTGGCGTTCGCCGACGCGGTGTTGACCACGGCCGCGAACTGCTGCGCGAGCGCGAGGTTGGTTGTGCCGTCCAGCGACACGGTCAGCACGGTGTTGTTGGCGCCGACGATGGTGACGCTGGGCATGGAGTTGATCTCCTGGATGCGCCGGGGCCATGGGCAGCGTCGCCGCACCTCGTAAGCAACGGGATACCTGCATGGCGACCGGATCCGCAACGAGAACTTCTGCGTGACGCCGTTTCGCCACGCGGCCGGTTTCGCACGGGCGAGACGGCAGGGTCGGCACTGCCTTGATCCCCGGCTGATGCTGGGTGGCGCCCAGAGGCAGACAAGGCCAGGGGCTCTGCCCCTGGACCCCGCCAAGGGCTGGGCCCTTGGATCGCCTTCCTTGAGTGAGGCCGGTCCAGGGGCGGCTCGCCCCTGGCGGGTCTGGGCGGAGCTCAGCCTTGCTTGCCTGCGGGCCGACAAGCCCCGGCCGCCGGTATCAGGCCTCGCGGTAGAGCAGCAGGGCCACGCCGATCAGCACGAAGCACGTCGGCCACACCCAGCCGGCGATGCGCGTGGTGCGGCCGGGCGGCAGGCGGAGCTGCAGCCAGCGCGACCAGCCGGCCACGATGCCGCCGAGCGCGATCGGGGTGTGGGTCAGCTCGATGAGCAGCTGGTCCTTGATGTTGGCGATGGCGTGGCTGTGGGTGAACAGCAGCGCCGAGCCGGTCGCGCACATCAGCGGGAACACCAGCGCCGCGCCGTGCGAGCGGAGCCGGCCGGTGCGCACCGCCCACTCGAACAGCGCGAACACCACGATGACGACGACGAACAGGCGGTGCTGTACGACCTCGACGTCGCGGAAGGCGTCGAACCAGCCGATGTCGCCCATCGGCCAGATCTCGGGGTCCGAGCGCACGAGCAGGAAGCCGCCGAGGCCGAGGAACACCAGCGGCCAGTGCCGTGCCCAGCGCGCGCCCGCCTGGTTGAGCAGGGCGAGCAGGCCGATCGCGAGGACGAAGACGCCCGACCAGTGGTGGTTGTACTCGGACCACAGGATGTCGTCGGCGTTGCGCGGCGGCAGCTCGCCGCCGCCCTCGATGAAGGCGGGCAGCGGCTCGGCGGCCTTGGCGGCGGCCTCGGCGTCCAGCGTGCGCTGCAGGGCGGGGATGGCGAGGCGGTCGTGGTCGGGCGAGCGCAGCACCGGCCACTGCGGGGTGTTGCGCTCGACGATCTCGGCGACGGTGACGCGGTCGCGCGTGAGGTCGATCGCGGGCGGCACGGAGGTCAGCGAGGCGGCGGTGAAGAAGATCGTGATGCCGATGCCGATCTCGACCTCTGCGAAGCGCTTCATGCGCGGCACGGCGGAGGCTCCCCCGCCGCGGGCGAGGCGGGCGGTGACGCGGGAGTTGGCGAAGCCGAGAGCGAGCAGCATGAGGAACATCGCGACTTTCGCGCACACCATGACGCCGTAGGCGGTGCCGTACAGGCCGGACCAGGTGCCGATGTAGAACACGCCCATGGTGACGCCCGAGGCCAGGATGGCGCCCACGCCGGCGATCGAGACCAGGGAGAAGCGCGGCCCGATCCAGCCCCAGCCGGCGACGTCGTGCACGCGGCCCAGCGCCATGACGAAGCAGGGGATGGCGCCGATCCACATCGCGGCACCCAGCTGGTGGAGGAACTCCACGCCCAGCAGGAGCGCGCCGTCGTCGAGGCGGGCGGCGGCGTGGGTGGTCATGGTGGCGGCCGCCAGCTCCAGCGCGCACAGGGCCAGCAGGGCGGCGGCGGGGATGCGGCGGGGTAGGAGCAGGAGCAGGGCCAGCAGGCCGGCGGCGGCGATCTTGACAAGGTCGGCGCGCGCGTAGTCGGCGCCGAGCGCGTCGGGCAGGGTGATGCCGAGCGTGTCCATCAGCACGGCGGACTGCATGCACAGCGCCAGCCCGTCGCACAGCACCAGGGCGAGGGCGCTCCAGCCGGCGATGCGGGCCGCGGCGCGCCGGATGGCGGGGCCGGGCGGCAGCAGGGGCCTCGCGTGCCGGCTGCCGCCGCGCGCGGCGGCGGCGGCCTGGCGTCCATGGTGCTTCCCGCCGTCGCGTCCCAGGGCGGCGTCCAGCGGGGAGCCGACCGCGACCGCGCCGGCGGACGCGCTGCCGGCGGCGGTGGCGGCGAACGGGCGCGCCACCAGCACGAGGAACAGCACGCCGCCGACCGCGAGCGACTGCGCGGTGATGGTCAGGCCGTGCAGCACGATGCCGAGGTAGCCGAACAGGTCGACGAGCAGGGACATGGCGGTCAGTTCCCGGCGGTGAGGGCGGGGGTTTTACCCGCGCCGGGCTGGGGCGCCACGGTGCCCGCGCCGGGCTGCGGCGCCACGGTGAACGGCACGTCGCCGCGGGTGATGTGGCCGTCGGCGGCGAGCACCTGCCAGCGCAGCGTGTAGGCGCCCGGCACAAGGGCGGCGGCGGCGGAGAGCTGGTCGGCGGGGCCGGCGGCGTCCACGGCGAGGCGCTCCGCGGTGCTGTCCGGCTGCACCAGCGTGACCTTGGAGCGCACGCGGTCGATGCGGCTGTTGTAGCGCAGGGTGATGGCGAGCGCGCCGGCCTGCACCGTGCCGCCGGCGGGCGGCACGCTGGCCACGAGCACGGCGTGCGCGGCGGCGTCGCGCGGCGCCGCGAGCGACGCGGCGAGTGCCAGGGCGGCGAGCACGGCGGGCGTCCGGATGCCGCGGGGGGTCTTCGAGGGGATCATGGCGGCTTCCTTCGCACGCGAGTGAGACCCTGCCGTCTCTACGTCCGCACGCGGAGCGCTGTCCATGCGGCCCGGCCCGCGCCAGCCGGGGCCGCCGTCGCGGCGGCAGGAAACGCGGCGCGACGAGGCCGCGTGCTGGCCAAGGCGCGCGGGCGCCCGTAGCTTCGGCGCGTCGATGGGGATGGGTGCAATGCCGGTGCGGCGTCTGTGGCGGGGGCGCCAGGACTGGCAGAGTCGCCTGGGCTGGCAGGGCCGGCGCGTGGCCGTGCCGCTGGTCCTGGCGATGGCGTGCGCGTGGCCGGCGCCGGCGCGGGCGCAGCGCGACTCGGACCGGCTGCGCATCGTATGGCGCGACGCGATCCCCGACCTGGACCCCTACCGCAACCAGCTCCGCTCCGGCCTCGTGGTGGCGCAGGAGTGCTGGGACACGCTGGTGTATGCGGACCCGAACACGCTGGCGATGAAGCCGCTGCTGGCGACGGCGTGGCGGCAGGTCGACCCGGTGACGCTGGAGTTCACCCTGCGCGAGGGGGTGACGTTCCACAACGGCGACCCGTTCGACGCGGACGACGTGGTCTACACGGTCAATACCGCGGCGCGCGACCCGTCGGTGGCGGTGCCCGGCAACACCGCGTTCCTCGACCACGCCGAGAAGATCGACGCGACCCACGTGCGCCTGGTGCTGCGCCACCCGTACGCGGCGGCGCTGGACACCATCGCGGCGGTGCTGCCGATCCTGCCGCACGCCTACCGCGAGCGGGTGGGGACGGCCGGGTTCGCGCAGGCGCCCGTGGGGACCGGGCCGTACCGCATCGCCTCGGTGGCGGCGGACGGCGTGGAGCTGGAGCGCTGGGACGGGTATTTCGCGGGGCCGAAGGGCAGGCCCGCGATCGGGCGGCTGAGCATCCGCACGGTGCCGCCCGGCGGCGAGGTGGCAGCGCTGCTCGACGGGCGCGCGGACTGGACGTGGCAGTTTGGTGCAGACGCGCTGGATGCGATCGACCGCCAGCCGGACCTGCAGTCGGTGCGCGCGGAGAGCATGCGCTTCGGCTTCCTGGCGCTCGACGCCGCCGGGCGCACCGGCGCCGGCGGGCCGCTGACGCGGCTCGAGGTCCGGCAGGCGGTGGCGGCGTCGATCGACCGCGACGCGTTCTCGCGCGCGGCCACCGGCGGCGGGGGCCGGCCGCTGCGCGCGCCGTGCTACCCGACGCAGTTCGGCTGCGACCAGAACGCCGCGGTCGTGGTGCCGTTCGACGTCGCGGCGGCCAGGGCGGGGCTCGCCAAGGCGGGGCTGGCGGGCGGCTTCGCCACGCGGCTGGTCTCGTCGGGGCTGCCGGCGTCCACCGCGCTGATCGAGCAGGACCTGCAGCGCGTCGGCATCGACGCCACCGTGGTGCAGCTTGGGGCCAGCGAGGCGGTCGGCGTGTCGCAGGACGGCGGCACCCCGCTGTCGCTGGCGAGCTGGGGGTCGTACTCGATCAACGACATCGCCGCCGTGCTGTCGCAGTTCTTCGGCGGCGGGCCGCAGGACTACGCGCGCGACCCGGCGCTGGAGGCGCTGGTGGCGCAGGGCGACGCGGCGGCGGACCCGGACGCGCGGCGGCAGGCGTACGCGGCGGCGATCCACCGCATCACCGAGCAGGTGTACTGGGTGCCGCTCACCACCTACGTCACGACGTACGCGTTCACCCGCGACCTCGCGTTCCAGCCGTTCGCGGACGAGCTGCCGCGGTTCTACCTGGCGAAGTGGCGGTAGAAGGAGGCCAAGGCCAGGGCTCTGCCCTGGACCCGCCAGGGGGAGCCCCCCTGGACCGGCCTTACTTAAGTATAGGATTCCAAAGGCTTGCCTTTGGCGGGGTCCAGGGGCAGAGCCCCTGGCCTTCCTGTCACCCCCGCGGCGCCAGGATCGTGTCGATCGAGGCGGCTCCGTCCCCGGTGCGGACCAGGTGCGGGTACTGCAGGCCCGCGTGCGCGTCGAGCTGCACCACGCGGTACCGCTTGCCCGAGGTGACCAGGAGCTGGATCGGCGGCGGCGCGGCTCCGGTGCCGGGGGTCTTCGCGGCGGTGATGGCGTCGGCGAGGGTGTCGGCGTCCTCAAAGCTGGCGCCGTCGACGCCGACGATGGTGTCGCCCTTGACGATGCCGGCGCGGAAGGCGGGGCTGTCCCAGGCGACGGCGGCGACGCGGGCCTCCTTGAGCACGAGGCCGACCGAGAAGGTGAAGTCGCGCATCTTGCGCTCGTGCTCCTCGGAGACGAGCAGGTCGGATTTCTTGTCCGTCATCTCCAGGCGGTAGCCGCCGCGGGCGAGGCCGTCCAGCGGGGCGGTGCCGCCGCGTCGGTCGAGGCGGTCGTGCAGGAAGCCGGCCCAGTCGCGGGGTGCGACGTCGTTCAGGGCGTGGACCACGTCGTCGAAGCCGTAGGTCGAGGCGACGAAGCTGCCGTCGTTGGTGCCGAAGAAGGCGTGGGCGACGTCGTCGAGGGATTTCGCGCCCTGCGTCTGCTCGCGGATCAGGGTGTCGGCGTCGAGCCAGAGCAGCAGGCCCTCCAGGTAGTAGTCTTCGCCGCGCTGCCAGTTCCCCCAGGGCAGCGAGCGGCGGCGCACGAAGATCGGGCTCTGCGTGGTGTCGGCGAGCGTGCGCCAGGCGCGGCCGGCCTCGCCCCCCATCTCGGCGGCCTCCATCGCGATCGCGTCGAGCGCCTGGTCGCGGGTCCACAGGCCGGAGCGGGCGGCGAGCACCTGGCCCCAGTACTCGGTCATGCCCTCGTAGACCCAGAGCAGGCTGTCGCGCTCGGGGAGCGTGTTGAAGTCGGGCGACCACAGGTCCGCGGGGCGCCTGTACTTGCCGTCCCAGGAGTGGGTGTACTCGTGCGACAGCAGGTCGCGGCCGGCGGCGGACTTGTCCCAGGCGGTGAAGTAGTCGGTGTCGGTGGCGTCCTCGGAGGAGCGGTGGTGCTCCAGGCCCTCGCCGCCCAGCTCGTCGCTGAGGGCGAGCAGGAAGTCGTAGTGGTCGTAGTGCTGCGAGCCGTACAGCCGCGTCGCCTGCGTCACCAGGGCGCGGTGGGCCGCGAGCTGCTCGGGGGTGATGGCGAGCTGGGCTTGGGTGTCGGCGACGATGTCGAGGTGCACGGGCGTGGTGGCGCCGGGCGCCAGGTCGATGCGGCGGAAGTGGCTGCCGGCGATCAGCGGGCTGTCAAGCAGGGTGTCGAGCGGGACGGTGCGGAACCGCACGGGGCCGGAGGCGGGGGCCTCGTTGCCGTCGGGCGCGGTACTTTCGAGCGCGGTTGCGAAGTGCCAGGCGTCGGGCAGCCGGACGGAGGCGTCCACGGGGATGTCGCGGGCGAACACGCCGGCGGGGTAGAGCACCACGGCGTTCCACTGCAGGTCGAGCATCGCCGGCGTCATCACGATGCGGCCCTGGGCGTCCTCCACCGGCGAAAGGAACTGGAAGTCGAGCGCCACGCTGCGCGTGCCCTCGGGCACTGGGATGTGGAAGGCGTAGGAGTCGACCGGGTCGCGGGTCCAGTCCAGGGCCGCGTCGCCGGCGTGCGCCGAGAGGCCGGCGAGCAGCTCGAGCGCGCCGGTGGGGCCGTGGGTGCCGGGAATCCATTTCGGGTAGTGAACGACCAGGTCGCCGGCGGCGGCCACCGGGATCGTTTCGTGGACCGCGAAGACGTGGTGGGCGAGGTCGGTGGCGTCCACGGCGAGGGTGACCGGGCCGGGCCAGGGTACGTCCTGCGGCTGCGCGATCGGCGGCGGCTGGGGCAGGGGCGTGGGCTGCGGCGGCTCGGCGCGGGCGGCGGGGCAGAGCAGGGCCATGGCGACGAGGGGGGCGGCGATGAGGGGTGGCAGGCAACGCGTCATGGTTCGGGTCTCCTGCAGGGTCGAGGCGCAGGGGGTGGCGCACGGCAGGCCCGCGGTCAAGGCGCGGCCGCGGCCATGGCGGCAGGGCGGGCCACGCGTGGCGGCGTGCGCCGACGCTGGCCCGCGCCTGGATTGCCTGGCCCGCGTGCAGCCTGCCCGGCCGGAAGGCAGCCGGTCGCTTGCTTGCCGCGCCAGGGCTTCGCCGGCAGGATGCGCGCAGCTCAGAGGGATCGATGCATGGCGAAGACGGAGCGGGCGGCACGGGCGGCTGGGGGCGCGGGGCGGGCGGCGCCAGGGGCGCTGCTCGGGCTGCTGATCGCGGGTGCTGCCACGATCGCGCCGGCTGCGGGCAAGACGCTGGTCTACTGCTCGGAGGGCTCGCCCGAGAACTTCAACCCGATGCTCAACACCACCGGCACCACCTTCGACGCCAACCGGCCGATCTACCAGCGGCTGCTGGCGTTCGCGCCGGGCACGACCACGGTGGTGCCCTCGCTCGCGGAGCGCTGGGACGTCAGCGCGGACGGGCTCGTCTACACGTTCCACCTGCGCCAGGGTGTGGCGTGGCAGCCGAACGCTCGGTTCAAGCCGACGCGCGCGTTCGACGCGGACGACGTGCTGTTCTCGTTCGAGCGGCAGGGCAAGGCGGACAGCCCGTTCCACCCGGTCTCGGGCGGAGGCTACGAGTACTGGAACGACATGGCGTTCCCGACGCTGCTGAAGTCGGTCGAGAAGGTCGACGACGCCACGGTGCGCTTCACGCTGAGCCAGCCGCAGGCGCCGTTCCTCGCCGACCTCGCGATGGATTTCGCCTCGATCCAGTCGAAGGAGTACGGCGACGCGCTGCTCAAGGCCGGCCATCCCGAGCTGATCGACCAGGAGCCGGTGGGCACCGGGCCGTTCGCGCTGCTCGCCTACCAGCGCGACGCCGTGATCCGCTACCGCGCGTTCCCCGGCTACTGGGGCGAGAAGCCGCGCGTGGACAACCTCGTGTTCACCATCGTCAAGGACCCGGCGGTGCGGCTCGCCAAGCTGCGCGCCAACGAGTGCCAGGTGATGAGCTATCCGGCGATGGCCGACCTCGCCTCGATCCGCGGCGACACCGCGCTCCAGGTCATGGAGCAGGCGGGCATGAACATCGGCTACCTCGGGCTCAACACCAGCAGGAAGCCGTTCGACGACAAGCGGGTCCGGCTCGCGGTGAACATGGCCGTGGACCGCAAGGCGATCCTGGACGCCGTGTACCAGGGGGCGGGCACGCCGGCGACCACGCTGCTGCCGCCGACGCTGTGGGCGTACAACGGGGCGATCGAGGCGTATCCGCACGACCCGGACAAGGCGAAGTCGCTGCTCGCGGAGGCGGGCTACAAGGACGGCGTGGACGTCGACCTGTGGGCGATGCCGGTGCAGCGGCCGTACAACCCGGACGCGCGCCGGGTGGCCGAGCTGATGCAGGCCGACCTCGCGGCCGTCGGCGTGCGCGCGAAGATCGTCAGCCTGGAGTGGGGCGAGTACAGGAAGCGCGTGGCGCAGGGCGACGACCAGTCGGCCGAGTTCGGCTGGACCGGCGACAACGGCGATCCCGACAACTTCTACATGCCGCTGGCCGGGTGCGCCGCCGCGGTGCCGGGCGGCAGCAACACGTCGAAGTGGTGCGACCACGCGTTCGACGACCTGATCCGGCGCGCGGCCACGCTCGGCGACCAGGCGCAGCGCAAGGCGCTCTACGACCAGGCGGCGGTGATCCTGCACGACGAGGCGCCGTTCTTCCTGATCGCGCACTCCACCGTGTTCATGCCGATGCGCGCGGGCGTGACCGGCTACGTCATGAGCCCCCTCGGCTCCCACGAGTTCGCCACGACGGACGTGCCGTGAGGTTGCGGGGCACAGCGGGGCAGCAAGCGTCTTCTTTTTCTGAAGAAAAAGAAGCAAAAAGACTTTTGCAAATTGGTATTTGTGCCGCGTGGCTGGCACCGGACCAGAGTGGCAAAAGCTCTTTGGTTCTTTCTTTCAAGAAAGAACTCGCTTGCTTGCTGCGGCTCTAGGCGATGTGGCGCTTTGTGCTGCGCCGGCTGGCGTCGGTGCTGCCGACGCTGGTGGGGGTCACGCTGCTCAGCTTCGCGATGATCCACCTCGTGCCGGGCGACCCGATCGAGGTGCGCTCGGGCGAGCACGGCATCGCGCCGGAGCGGCTCGCGCAGCTTCGCCACGAGTACGGGCTCGACCGGCCGCTGTGGCGACAGTTCGTGTCCTACGAGGGGCAGGTGGCGCGCGGCGATCTCGGGCGCTCGCTGGTGAGCCAGGAGCCGGTGTGGAGCGAGTTCCTCACCCTGTTCCCGGCGACGCTGGAGCTGTCGGCGTGCGCGATGCTGCTCGGCGTGGGGCTCGGCATCCCGCTCGGCGTGCTGGCGGCGGTGCGGCGGGGGTCCGCGGTCGACTACGGGCTGATGGGGGCGGCAACGACCGGCGTGTCGCTGCCGATCTTCTGGCTGGGGCTGATGCTGATCCTGGTGTTCTCGGTGGGGCTGGGCTGGACGCCGGTGTCGGGCGAGGTGTCGGAGGCGTACTACGTGCCCGCGGTCACCGGGGTGATGCTGGTCGACAGCCTGCTCGGCGGCGATCCCGGCTCGTTCGGCTCGGTGGTCGGCCATCTCGTGCTGCCGACGGTGGTGCTGGCGACGCTGCCGCTCGCGGTGGTGGCGCGCATGACGCGCTCGGCGATGCTGGAGGTGCTCGGCGACGACTTCATCCGCACGGCGCGCGCCAAGGGGCTGTCGCCGGCGCGCGTCGTCGTGGTACACGGGCTGCGCAACGCGCTGATCCCCGTGGTCACGGTGATCGGGCTCACCGTCGGCTCGCTGCTAGGGGGCGCGATCCTGACGGAGACTGTGTTCTCCTGGCCGGGGATCGGGCGCTGGCTGGTGGAGGCGATCGAGCGGCGCGACTACCCGGTGCTGCAGGGCGGGACGCTGCTGGTCGCCACGCTGGTGGTGCTGGTGAACCTCGGCGTGGACCTGCTGTACGGCGTGCTCGACCCGAGGCGGCGCGGGTGAGCGCCGAAGGCAGGAAGCAAGGCCGGGCTCTGCCCGGACCCGCAAAGGGCCCGAGGCCCTTTGATCCCGCTCCCTCAAGGAGTGGATTCCAAAGGCTCGGCCTTTGGCGGAGTTTGAGGCAGAGCCTCAACCTTGATTGCTTGCTGCCTGGGTGTGCCCCATGACGGCGGTAACCGGGTCTGGGGTCAACGAGGCGGTGACCGCCGATCCCGCCGTCGCCGCGATGCTGGGCGCGCCGCGTCCGCGCCGGGTGCGGCTCGGCGGGTTCGGGCGCAGCCGGGGTGCCGTGGCCGGGCTCGGCGTGCTGCTGCTCGTGCTGGTGCTGGCCGCGTTCGCGGACGTGCTGGCGCCGCACTCGCCGGTCGAGCAGTTCCGCGACCACTTCCTTGCGCCGCCGGCGTGGCAGGCCGGCGGGCTGTGGCGCTTCCCGCTCGGCACGGACGACCTCGGGCGCGACATGCTCTCGCGGCTGGTCTTCGGCGCGCGGCTGTCGCTGCTGACCGGGCTGGTGGTGGTCACGCTCTCGCTCGCGACCGGCACCGCGCTGGGGCTGCTGGCGGCGTCGGCGGGCGGCGCGGTCGACGCGGCGGTGATGCGGCTGATGGACATCGTGCTGGCGTTCCCGTCGCTGCTGCTGGCGATCGTGATCGTGGCGATCCTCGGGCCGGGGCTGCTGAACGCGATGCTCGCGGTCGCGGTGGTGACGCTGCCGAACTACACGCGCGTGGTGCGCGCCGCGGCACTGGGCGAGCTGCGGCGCGACTACGTGGCGGCGACGCGCGGCGCGGGGGCCGGGCCGGTGCGGCTCGCGCTGCGCACCATCCTGCCGAACTGCCTGGCGCCGCTGATCGTGCAGGCCTCGCTCGGCTTCTCCGGGGCGATCCTGGAGGCGGCGTCGCTGGGCTTCCTCGGGCTGGGGGCGCAGCCGCCGACGCCGGAGTGGGGGACGATGCTGGCCGGAGCCCTGCAGTACTACCAGCGGGCGTGGTGGCTGCTGGCGTTCCCCGGGCTCGCGATCCTGGCGACCGTGCTGTCGTTCAACCTGGTGGGGGACGGGCTGCGCGACGCGCTGGACCCGAGGCTGCGGCGGTGAAGGGCGAGGCAAGCAAGGCCAGGGGCGCTGCCCCTGGACCCCGCCAGGGCGAGCCGCCCTGGACCGGCACACATGAAGCTTCGCTTCGTCGAGGTTTCCAAAGGCTTGCCTTTGGCGGAGTCCAGAGACAGAGCCTCTGGCCTTCCTGCTGATGCCCCTGCTCGAGATCCGCAACCTGCGCGCCTGGTTCGGCGACTTCCTCGCCGTGGACGGGCTCGACCTCACGGTGGAGCCCGGCGAGGTGGTGGGCGTGGTCGGCGAGTCCGGCTCGGGGAAGAGCGTGTCGATGCTGGCGGTGATGGGCCTGGTCGACCCGCCCGGGCGCATCGAGGCGGACGTGCTGCGCTTCGACGGCGCGGACCTGCTGACGCTGGGGGCGGCCGCGCGGCGGCGGCTGGTGGGGCGCGACGTGGCGATGGTGTTCCAGGACCCGGCGACGGCGCTCGACCCCTGCTACACGGTGGGCTGGCAGATCGGCGAGAGCCTGCGGGCGCACGGCGTGGTGCCGCGCTCGGCGGGACGGCGGGGGGTGCGCGACCGGGTGGTCGAGCTGCTGGGGCAGGTGGGGATCCCGGCGCCGGAGACCCGGCTGGGGGCGTATCCGCACCAGCTCTCGGGGGGGATGAACCAGCGGGTGATGATCGCGATGGCGATCGCGTGCAACCCGCGGCTGCTGATCGCGGACGAGCCGACGACGGCGCTGGACGTGACGATCCAGGCGCAGATCCTGGCGCTGCTGGCGCGGCTGCAGCGCGAGCGGGGGATGGGGCTGGTGCTGGTGACGCACGACATGGGCGTGGTCGCGCAGGCGGCGTCGCGGGTGCAGGTGATGTATGCGGGCCAGGTGATGGAGACGCGCGCGACGGCGGCGCTGCTGACGCGGCCGCGGCATCCGTACGCGGCGGCGCTGCTGGACGCCCTGCCGGAGCGGGCGGCGGGGCGCAGGCTCGCGGCGATCCCGGGGCTGGTGCCCGGGCCCGGCGACCGGGGCCGGGGGTGCCTGTTCGCGCCGCGCTGCCGGTTCGCGGTGGAGCACTGCGTTGCGGTGCGGCCCGACCTGCTCGCGGCCGGCGGGCAGGTTGGTCGCGGCGAGGCGGACGCGGCAGGGCAGGAGGACCGGGTGCGCTGCCACTACCCGCTGGACGAGGTCGGGCGCCCGGCCGGACATCCCGCCGACACCGTTGCGATGACGTGACAGAACTCGGGAACGAGACGCGGCGAGCCGACGCGGGGCCCGACGCAGGGCAGGGCGGGGCTGGGCAGGCCGGGGCGGAGGCTCCGGTGGTGCTGGAGGCGCGGTCGCTGCGGCGCGACTACGCGGTTGCGGGCGGCGTGCTGCGCGCGGTGGACGACGTGTCGTTCCGGCTGCGTCGCGGGCGGACCCTGGCCGTGGTGGGTGAGTCCGGCTGCGGCAAGTCGACGCTGGCGCGGATGGCGACGCTGCTGGAGCGGCCGAGCGGGGGCGAGCTGCTGGTGGCCGGGCAGGAGACCGCGGAACTGCGCGGGCGGGCGCGGCGGGCGCTCGGCCTGTCGGTGCAGATGGTGTTCCAGAACCCGTTCGGCGCTCTGAATCCCCGGCAGAGCATCGGCGCCAGCCTGCGCGAGCCGCTGGCGATCAACCGGCGCGGCGGGCGCGCGGAGCAGGCCGAGGCGGCGCGCGAGATGATGCGCCGCGTGGGCCTGCGCCCGGAGCAGGAGGCCCGCACGCCGCACGCCTTCTCCGGCGGGCAGCGGCAGCGGATCGCGATCGCGCGCGCGCTGATGCTGCGCCCGCCGGTGGTGGTGGCCGACGAGCCGGTCTCGGCGCTGGACGTGTCGATCCAGGCGCAGGTGCTCAACCTGCTGCTCGACCTGCAGGGCGAGTTCGGGCTGGCCTACCTGTTCATCAGCCACGACCTGTCGGTGGTGCGCCACGTGGCCGACGAGGTGCTGGTGATGTACCTCGGGCGGGTGGCGGAGCACGGCCCCGCCGCCACCGTGCTGGGCCAGCCGCGCCACCCGTACACCCAGGCGCTGCTGGCCGCGACGCCGTCGCTCGATCCGGGCCGCAGGGCGCCGGTGCCGCTCGCGGGGGAGATGCCCTCGCCGGTGGCCCCGCCGGCGGGGTGCGCGTTCGTGGCGCGGTGCCCGCGCGCCGAGCCGAGGTGCCGCGAGGAGCGCCCGGCGCTGCGCGCGGTGGCGGGCCGCCTAGTGGCGTGCCATTTCGCGGAGACCACGGCCGTCGCGGATGACCTGGGCGACGAGGCTGCGGGGATCCGGCACCCGGCGTGATCGCGGCCAGGTTGCAGGGAGCATGCAGGCCGGCTTGTCGGCAGAGTTGAGCAAACGGCAGCAAGCCATTGGGTTGCTTGAGAGTCTGCGTGCACACAAGACCAGAGTGATAACTAATGCGTGAAACTGCTGGGAACTTACTCAACTTTTAAGAGAAGATTACCTTGATGTTCGCGTCTGCAGGGGTCTACACGTTTTCGTGTACACAGAGCATTGCGAGGTCGAGATGGACGCCCGGGTCGAGATCGCCGCCGCAGTACGCCCCCCCGTCCGAAGCCGCGGGCCCGACTATCTCGGCCTGCTGAACGACTGTCTTTCGGTGTGGGATCTTGTTGGCGCTGTGCTCAGCGGCCTGCTGGCGTGCCGGATGTTCGCGGCGGTCGGCAGGCACGACGCGGTGCTCGCCGATCCAAGCGGCGCGCTGCTGCGCGAGGTGCTGTTCGGCAGCCTGCTTGCCGCGGTGGTGCTGCACGACCGCAGCCTCGCCTCGCCCGCCGGCTTCGCCGCGACGGGGCTGCTGGTGCGCCGGCTGCTCGCGCGCCTCGGCCTGGCGGCGGCGCTGCTGATTGGCGTGGGTTTCGCCACGCGCTCGCTCGACGACGCCTCGCGGCTCTGGGTGGTGCTGTGGGCGCTGCCCGCGCTCGGGGTCGCGGTGTTCGGGCGGCTCGCCCTGCTGGCGCACGTGAGGCGGCTGCTGCGCCGGGGCGCGCTGCGCAGCGTGGTGGCGGTGGTGGGCGAGGGCGAGGCCGCGATGCGCGTCATGCACTCCCTGTCGCGTCCCGGAAGCGGCATCGAGCTGCTCGGACCGTATGGCGGCGGTGCAGACAGCGGCGCGTGGTCCGCGGGCAGCGTGGACGACCTGGTCCGGCTGGCACAGAGCCACGGCGCGCCGGACCGCGTGATCGTCGCGGCGCCGGCAGGCCTTGCGGCGAAGCCCGGTGCCGGCAGCGCGGCGTTGCGCGGCGGCGCCGGACCCGGCACGGCGGACGACCTCGCGACCGTGATGTGCCGGCTCAAGGAGCTTCCGGCGGAGATCTCGCTCTGCGGCCCGCTGGACGCGGCCGTGGGGGAGCCGGGGGAGAACGGCCGGCACCTTGCAGACGCGCTGTTCGCAGCGCTTGGGCTGGGTCGGACAGGGTTCCGTTTCGCCGGGGCCGGCGGGGCCGGGCCGGGCTACGGCGCGTTCGACGGCCTGCCGCTGTATTGCGTGGCGGAGCGGCCGCTGGCCGCCTGGGGCGGGGTGGCCAAGCACGCGCTCGACAAGGCGCTGGCGGCCGGTGCCGTGGTGCTGCTGTCGCCGCTGCTGCTGGCGATCGCGCTCGCGGTGCGGCTGGATAGCGCCGGGCCGGCGATCTTCCGCCAGGAGCGCGACGGCTGGAACGGCCGCAGCTTCACCGTGCTGAAGTTCCGCACCATGCGCGTGGCGCAGGCCGCCGGCGGCCTGCTGCAGACGACGCGGGGCGACGCGCGCTGCACCCGCCTCGGCCGGTTCCTGCGCCGCTCCAGCCTCGACGAGCTGCCGCAGCTGTTCAACGTGCTGCGCGGCGACATGTCGCTGGTGGGCCCGCGGCCGCACGCGCTGGAGATGCGCACCGAGGACCGCCTCGGGCACGAGATCATCGCCGAGTACGCGCAGCGCCACCGGGTGCGGCCGGGGCTGACCGGGCTTGCGCAGGTGCGCGGCCTGCGCGGCGCCACCCACACCGCCGACCAGCTGCGGGCGCGGGTGGAGTGCGACCTCGACTACATCGAGCGCTGGTCGTTCGGGCTCGACCTGCGCATTCTGGCGCTCACCGCGGTCAAGGTGTTCTCCGCCGCCGGCGCGTTCTGATGCCGGCCGGGGCGGACAGCCCGGGGCCGGATGCGCCGGCCCGGGCCGGGTCGGACCAGCTCGCGCCCGGCCTTGCGCCGCCGGAGCGCCGGC